>NZ_JABUYD010000001.1:0-432553 GCF_014897515.1 Brevibacterium sp. FME17 | reverse complement strand
GGTCGGACTGATTTGCTCTGACACCTTGGTCCCGCTCAACCCTGACACGTAGGGATTGGCGAGAACAGACTTCTCAATGCTGACCATCAACGAATTCGATGAGTATCGTGAAGGGGACATCATCACAGTGAAGGACGAGCCGAACATTGGAACTTCCGAACATCGATACGTATCTCGACCGAGCAGAGTCCTGTTGGGAAACCGCGCTGTCACGCGTCACCGAAGCGGATCTCGATTCGTCGAGCGGATGCCGCGAATGGACCAATGAGCAGTTGATCAACCACCTCATCGGCGGAGGACTGCGCTATGAGAAGCTTCTGGCCCAGGCTCCGCCCGCGGAGGTCGAGGCAACGCGGGGGCAGAACCACCTCGGCGAGGACAGATTGGAGTCGTTCTGGTCACATGAACGAGCCTTTCGAAGAATGGCGGGGGAGTGTGACCTCGACGCCGAGGTGCACCATCGGATCGGCCTGGTGTCGGGTCACCAGCTCGTGAAGATGCGCATCCTCGAATTGGCCCTCCATGCCGCCGATCTCTCTGCCGGAACCGGCGATGAGTGGCCGATCGATGACGAGCTCGCCGAATTCATGTCCACGGAACTCAGCGGACTCATCGTCGAGCTCGGGTCGACCGGGGGATATGCGCCTCCGAGAGCCGACGACCACGCTGGCGAGGGCGACCAAGTCTCATACGCGCAACGAGTGCTCAACATATCCGGCCGCGGAGATATGGCAAATTCCGTGCTGCCAGGTCATTGAGGCGAAGCCACCCGACCACGCACTGCGGACTTGTCTCTCTCAGGATCTGCAAAGATGAGGGTCAGAACCGCGGCGACTGCGGAGGTGAGCCCGAGTGCTTGAAACGCCTTCGCATAACCGAGGCCAGGTGTCGCGGCAGCATCGACGATGAGGCCGGTGACATACGGGCCGACGAGTCCGCCGATGGCCATGAGTGCTAGGAAGATCCCGAGCGTTCCTGCCGTCTGCTGTGGCGGGCAGATCTCAGAGACGGCCGCGTTGCATAACGGCAGGACGACCACACCGACGCCGTATCCGATGGACACGATGGCAACAGCTCCGGGCGAACTGGAGATGGAGGGCAGGAAGAAGAGCACCCCACCGCCGATGACCACGCAGATCGAGGGAGCTGCGATGCGCACGAATCGTGACGACCAGCCTCTGGCCGACAGCCGATCGGAGAGCAGAGTCCCGCCGATGAGGCTGATCAGTCCCGCAACCGAGGGAATTGCCAACATGGATCCGGACTGCAGGCGACTGTATCCGAGGCCGACTTCGAAATAGGACGGCAACCAGGTGAGGACGACGGTCACGAGCGCATAGATGCTGGCGACCAAGAAGGCTGCGCTGATGAATGTCCGAGTCAGCAAGATCTTGTGCCAAGGAACTCGTGGCTCCTCGTTGAGATCAACCGCATCCTTGGACGCCTTGGCAGGAATATAGGGGCCGACCTCCCAGTGCCGGATCCAGAAGAAGCACCAGATTGCGCCGATGACGGCCATCGCCACCAGTGCGCTGCGCCATCCGAGAGTGACCGAAAGATAGGCCAGCAACGGGGCCAGCGCGATCTTGGAAATCGACGTGGCACTCGCGAGCAGCGCGCCGGGGAACCCGCGCTTTCCGGGCGTGTGCCAGGAATAGGTAGCTGTGTGGATGAGGGCAGAGCTCGGCCCTTCAGCAAGCCCAAGGACCATCCGCGAGACAAGCAGGACCCCAAAGGTGGCAGCAAAGACCACCGGAAGCATTGCGAGTGCCCAGACGATAGCCAGGACGATGAGGACCGTGCGCAGAGACAGCCACTTATTCAACGCCCCGGCGAAGAAGCCGCCGACGGTGAAAGCGAAGAAGAACAGGCTGCCGACCAGCCCGATCTGCGAGGCGCTGATGCCGAGTTCGTCCTTGAGTGACTGGGCGATAATGCCGAAGGCCGCCTTGTCGCCATAGTTCACGACATAGAGGACAACGAGCAGCGCGGTCAATGACCAGGCTTTGCGTCGAGATTCTGTGCCCGGAGGGACAGTTGAGGCTGGGGGAGAGGTGAGCTTGGATGAGACCATGATGCTTCCTTGCGTCGTGGTGACAACGGTGACAACCGGCCCTGAAAATTTCGGCCAATTTCACCCAGCTTATTGAACGATCGTTAGGCAAGTCAATCCAGGCACACTGAAATCATCAGGGGAGTCCACCAGGGAACACCATCCAGAGCTGTAGGCACACAGCTCGACGCTGCGCACGCTGGCGTCAGTTAAGACGTCTTCTTGCGGGAGACGTTCATGGTGATCTGCGCGGAGACGAATACTTCGCCGGCAGCATCGAGGACATCGACTGGCACGATCAGCTCCATCGGATCGTCGCCGAACTCAGGGATCGCATCAAGGCGCGCGACCGAGCTGACGCCCGTGGTGGCCTTGGCCTTGTACTCAACGGTCATGCCGACAGGAATCCAGCGGTGCGAGGATGGAATCGTCGCCTCCATCATGATGCCGCCGGCGATCTCTGCCATATTGCATGAGGCGATGGCGTGATAGGTGCCGAGGTGATTGTGCACGCCGCGACGATTCGGAGCGCTGACTTCGCAGTACCCGGGACGCAGTTCGTGGATCAGCGGATGAACGGTACGGAAGTATGGCGCCTTGAAGCACACAGCCCGCGTGAAGAGCCAATTGCCGAACGGCACCTTCTGCAGCTTCTGCCAGATCGTGTAGATCGCACCCGAGGCGTCTGTGGTGTCTATGACCTCTGCCGTGCCTGCTGTTTCTGTGGTCATGGGTTCTCCTTTGGCCATGGGCCGGTCGCGTCAGAAGTGGCGGTCAATCAGTTTACTTAACATAATGTATATTATCGGCGTCATGCCCATGGTTGCTCTGAGCCACGAGACAGCGCCCGTTTCGGATATCAGTTCTGGTCGACCATAGCAGTTACTGGTCAGTCACTAGATTACAAAACCAGAGTACAAAAACGTGACGGGCGCGGATAGCCCTTCAGCTATCCGCGGCCGTCACTGTGCTCAACATATGTCAGCTGACTGCGTGTTTCAGCGGTTGACTCAGCTGCCGCCGAGTCCGACCTTGCCGTCGTCCTTGGATCCACCATCATTCTTGGAGCCGCCGCCTTCGTCTGCAGCGCCGTTGGATTTCGTCAGGCCGGCCTTCTTACCGCATTCCGGCCAAGCCCCGGGACCCTGCTTCTTGAGAGCCTTCTGCGCAACGTCGATCTGCTCGGCCTTGCTTGCCTTATGTGGCATGCCGTCGCCGCCGAAGGCCTGCCAAGTCTGCTTAGAGAACTGCAGTCCGCCGTAGTAGCCATTACCGGTGTTGATGTGCCAGTCACCGCCGGACTCACACTCGGCGACCTTGTCCCAGACGCCATTCGAAGACTGAGCCCCTGTGGAGGCCTGGGCCGGGCCGCTCATGCCGGTCATTCCGGCGGCAGCGACCGCGCCGGCTCCTGCGACGAGGGCGACTTTGCGGAAGCTTGTGCTCAAGAGGTTCACTGTTTCATCTCCGTAATACGAGTGCATTTCGGTTCTGTAACTTGGCCACTCTATCGTTACCAAGCCGTTACACACGGTAGTGGACCGACGGTCGGGTGTGAACCTGATTTCAAGCCTCAGCGCTCAGAATCGACTCACAGAAGTCACAACGCGAACTGAACGCATAGAACCCGAATTCGACTCCCCTGACTGTGCTCGACTCCCCTTGCAGACAGGGACACTTGCATGTGCGGACTGGCTCAGGCACCCGTGACATAGGCCGCCAGGTGGACCGCGGTCAACGGTGCGTCGGGCTCGGGAGCGGCGGCGACCAGCTGCTCCGGGGTGCCTTCGAACACGATTCGACCACCGTCATGACCCGCACCAGGCCCCAGATCGATGATCCAATCGGAGTGGGCCATAACAGCCTGGTGATGTTCGATGACAATGACTGTTCGCCCGGCATCCGCGAGGCGATCCAACATGTGAAGCAGATTCTCCACATCTGCAAGGTGCAGACCCGTTGTCGGTTCGTCGAGGATGATGACAGATGCAGAATCTGCAGCTTTGGCCGATAGGTGCGTGGCCAGCTTGAGGCGCTGCCGCTCGCCACCAGACAATGTCGTCAGTGGTTGCCCCAGGCTCAGGTACCCAAGCCCCACCTCGGCGAGGTGGCCGATGATTTTACTGACTGCAGGTATCCGCGACTCCCCTGTGGCAAAATACTCGACGGCGGCCGTCACCGACAGATCGAGCACCTCACGAATGTTCTTGCCGCCCAGGGTGTAGTCGAGGACCTCTGCCTGGAAGCCCTTGCCTTCGCACACATCGCACGGTGCCGACATTCCGGCCATCATTCCGAGGTCGGAATAGATGATTCCGGCGCCGTTGCAGACCGGACAGGCGCCTTCCGAGTTGGCGCTGAACAAGGCGGGTTTGACGCCGTTGACCTTGGCGAAGACCTTGCGGATGGGTTCGAGCATGCCGGTGTAGGTCGCTGGGTTGCTGCGTCGTGAACCCTTGATCGGTGCCTGATCGATCATGATCACACCTTCGCGCTGACGCAGCGATCCTGCGATGAGTGTGCTCTTTCCCGACCCGGCGATACCTGTGATTGCGGTGATCACGCCGAGGGGCACATCGACATCGACGTCGCGCAGGTTGTGGTCCTTCGCTCCCCTGATCTGAAGTTTCCCGGCGGGTTCGCGGGTTGTCGTCTTCACCTGGGTGCGGTCATTGAGATGTCTGCCGGTGAGAGTATCGCTGGATGTAAGTTCGTCGACGGTTCCGGTGAAGCAGATGTGCCCGCCGTTCGTGCCGGCCCCCGGTCCCAGGTCGACGACGTGGTCAGCGATCCTGATGGTCTCGGGCTTGTGTTCGACGACGAGGACGGTATTGCCTTTGTCCCGCAGTGCGATGAGCAGCTCGTTCATCGCGGCGATGTCGTGCGGATGCAGCCCGATTGTGGGCTCGTCGAAGATATACGTGACATCGGTCAATGAGGACCCAAGGTGACGCACCAACTTAATGCGCTGCGCCTCTCCTCCGGACAAAGAGCCGGCTGAACGGTCAAGGGAGAGATACCCGAGCCCGATGTCGACGAAGGCCTGCACATCATTGGTCAGCGATCTCACCAGGGGACGGACTCCCCCGTCATCGATCTGCGCCAGCCAATCAAGGAGGTCAGAGATCTGCATCGCACACACCTCGGCGATGGACTGGCCGGCCAGCAACGATCCCCGTGCTGCCGGGTTCAGTCTTGTGCCGGCGCACTCGGGGCATTGGGTGTAGATGACCGCACGGTCGACGAATTCTCGCACATGCTTCTGCATCGCGTCGCGGTCCTTGGACAGGAACGAGCGCCGAATCCGTGGGATGAGGCCGTCGAAGGTCATGTTGGTGCCGTTGATGACGATCTTCTCGCTTTTGGCGTAGAGGAGATAGTGCCGCTCGTCCTCTGTATAGTCAGCGATCGCTTTGTCCGGGTCGAAATAGCCCGATTCCGAGTAGAAGCGCACACTCCAGCCCCCGGGTTTGTAGCCGGGTATCGTGATCGCACCCTCGTTGATTGATTTCGATTCGTCGACCACCTCGGCGATGTCGATGTCGGTGGCTGTGCCTATCCCCTCACAGTGCGGGCACATTCCTCCGTTGACGGTGAATGTCCGTCGCTCGACTTGCTTGTCGGCACCTTTGTCGATCGTCACGGCGCCTTTGCCGCTGATCGATGCCACGTTGAACGAGTAGGCGTTGGTCGACCCGAGATTCGGCTGTGCCAGCCGGGAGAAGAGAGTTCGCAGCTTCGCATTGATGTCGCTGACGGTGCCCACTGTTGAGCGTGGATTCGCTCCGATGCGTTCCTGGTCGACGATGATGGCCGTCGTCAGACCCTCCAACACGTCGAACTCTGGCCGTACCATCGCGGGCATGAAGCCCTGGACGAAGGCACTGTAGGTCTCGTTGATCAGGCGTTGGGATTCTGCGGCGATCGTAGAAAAGACCAAGGATGACTTACCTGAGCCGGAGACGCCGGTGAATATGGTGAGTCGTCGTTTGGGGATGTCGACGGAGACGTCCTGGAGATTGTTCTCGCGAGCTCCCTGAACGCGGATCAGCTCATGATGATCGGCTGGATGCACCACGGCGATCAGCCGCGCTGCTGGACACGGATCATGTTTCCGGCCGGGTCACGCAGTGCAAAGTCACGCAAACCGTAGGGCTGGTCCATCGGCTCCTGCACGATCTCCGCTCCCCTGGCCTCCACCTCGGCGAAGGCGTCATCGACATTCGTGCTGGCCAGAACTATGGCGGCATAGCTGCCCTTGGCCATGAGGGACTCAATGACCTCACGCTCGGCGTCGCTGATGGTCGGGTCGGTGATTGCGGGGGTGAGCACGATCGAGGTGTCAGGTTGGCCAGCAGGGCCAACGGTCAGCCAGCGCATCTGCCCGGATCCGACATCGAGACGAACCTCGAAACCGAGAATGTCGCGGTAAAAGGACAACGAGGCCTCGGCATCGGTGTGGGGCAAGAAGCTGGCGTTGATTGAAATGTTCATGATCGTCATCCTAGTGCGGGTCAACGGGTGGAACTTCTCGATTCCTGACCGGTCTGAGCACATTCTTCACGATGAGAGTGGGCAGGTCATGATCGCCTTCGACAACACCGGCACGGTACCGCGAGGGTGAGAGTCCCACGAGTTCGCTAAATCGGGTGCTGAATGTTCCCAACGATGAGAAACCGACCGAGAAGCAGACATCCGTGATCGAGAGGTCACCCCTGCGGATCAGCGACATTGATCGTTCGATGCGACGGGTCATGAGATAGGAATAGGGCGACTCACCGTAGGCGGCTCTGAACTGGCGACTGAGGTGACCGGCCGACATGTGCACCCCGGCTGCGAGCTCCTCCACATTGAGCGGTCGGTCGAACTCCCTGTCGATTCTGTCCCGTACGCGTCGCAGGAGGACCAGTTGGTGCCTGGGCACATGGTCGTTCCCGGACGCGTTCACTCTGTGTGGACTCCCTGGGTCAGGGTCTCACCGCGGAAGTAGCTCGGATGCATACGCGATTGGATGATCATGATGACCACGCCCAGGAGCAGAACTCCGATGCCCAGCACGAAGACCAGTCCGATGCCGAAGACCGAGGATCCAGATCCGTAGTTGGGGTCGAGGGAGTCGATCGCGGTGGTCACGAAGATCACCAACAGTGTCACTCCGCCGACGAGTGGGAAGAGGAACCTGAAGAAGAAGTGCTTGGCACCCGTGAACAGTGACCGGCGGAAGTACCAGATACAAGCCAGACCGGTGACCCCGTAGTAGAAGCAGACCATGAGACCCAGCGCGGTGATCGTGTCCCACAGTGCGTTCTCCGACAGCAGCCGCATGACGACGTAGAAGATGATCGCGGCCGCCGCCGAGGTGACGGTGGCCACCGATGGCGACTTGTACCGGGGCGAGATGTTTCCGTATTTCTTCGGCAGCGCGCCGTAGTGGCCCATGGCCAGGATCGTGCGTGAGGGTGAGACCATCGTCGACTGCAGCGAGGCCAGAGAACTGGAGAGGACGGCAATCGACACGAGGACCGCGAACGGCCCCATGACAGGGCCGGCGAGAGCCGCGAAGATGGATTCCTGGTTCTCCGGATTCCCTGCGCCCAATCCGTCTGTGCCGACTCCGGCGAAGGAGATGACGGCAACGGTGCAGGCGAGGTAGATGATGACGATGGCAACGATCGTGAGAATTGCGGCACGGCCGGGAGTCTTCTGTGGATCCTTCGCCTCTTCGTTCATGGTGATGACGGTGTCCCAGCCCCAGAAGAGGAAGATCGACAAAGACACAGCCGCAGCAACCGTGGAGAAGTCTCCGGCTTCGGCAGGGTTGAACCAGCCGAGCTCGATCGGTGTCGGGTCGAAGGCGGTGCCGTTGGACACGTGGACGAATGCCGCGATGACGAACCAACCGAGGGCGAGGACTTGGAACGCGACAAGCCAGACCTGAATCTTCTGGGTGGCTTCGACTCCGCGATAGGAGATCCAGGCAGCAGCCGCGGTGAGGATGATGGTGACAGGAATGTTGATCCACAGCACTCGGGTCAGATCGGCGATGCCGGGCTCGCCGAAGACCTGAGCCAGCAGCAGGAACAGGAAGTCCACGGCCACGGCGGCCAGGTTGGACAGCACAAGGACCGTGGCCGAAATCAGACCCCAGCCTCCCATCCAACCCAGCCAGGGCCCGAAAGCACGGGTCGCCCACGTGAACGTGGTGCCGGAATCGGGCATAGCCGTGTTGAGTTCGCGGTAACCGAAGACGACGAGCAGCATCGGAACGAAACCGATCAGCAGGATCGCCGGAGTGTGGACTCCGACCTGGGAGATCGTGGGTCCCAGACCCGAGGTGAGCGTGTAAGCAGGAGCAATGCAGGAGATGCCGATGATGGCACCGCCGATCGCCCCGATCTTGCCTGCGGACAGTCCCTTGGAGCTCAGGCCCGAGCCGGAGTCTCCAGGCTGGCTTCCGGCCGGGCTGGGAGGTGGAGTCGCCGAGGTCATCAGCTCAACCTTTCAGACGCGATTTCAGGTGCTCAAGATCTTTTCGGCAGTGTCCTGCCCGATCCTGATCGCACCGTCGACGTGCTGGTATCCGTGAGCTGCGATGTCCGAGCTCGCGAAATGAATGGGACCGACTGGATCGTTTTGGAACTGTCCCCATCGGTGCAGTCCCCCGAGGTCATAGCTTGTCGCATAGGCGCCTCGAGTCCATTCCTCGGAACCGAAGTCGGACAGATAGAACACCTCGGGTACCAGTGCCTGTGGGCCCAGGAAGTCGGCGAGTGATTCGAGGATACGCTGTCTGCGTGAGTCCTCGTCGAGGGCGAACATGGCATCGGCGTTGACGTCGGAGATGAAGCCAACGAGAGTCCCCTGGCTTTCACCGTAGTTGGTGTTGTCGTAGACCTCCTGCACCAGTTGCCCTGCACCGAAACCGGTTCCGCTCAAGCCGTCTTCGCGCCAGAACGGTGTCTTGTATGTGGCGTGGACCTTGATCACGAGGCCCATCGACTGGTGTTGATGGAAGACCTGTTGCAGGCGCGGCAGGTGCGGAGTGTAGCTGATGCGCGAGTACAGATTCGGTGGGACGGCCACGATCACACGGTTCGCTGACACCTGCATCGAATCGGTGCCCACCGTGACGGAATCTTCGCTCCATTCGATGGTGCGCACCGGGCTTTCGAGGTGAACAACGCCTTCGCCGAGATCGGCCGCCATCTGCTCGGACACCGACTGCATTCCTCCTACGACGCGGCGATCGAGGATGAAATGGTCGTCCACGAGATTGGTGAACGATCCCGCCGAGGCGGCCATGAGGATGGCCTGCAGTGCGGAGAAGGCGGTGGCCGGCTTCGTCAGCATTCCTCCAGCGATGAACATGCCGATGTTCGCACACGCGACCTCATCATCCGATTGGGTTCGCAGCCAATGGTGGAACGACACAGAATCAAGCTCACCGGCGTCTTCGGCTGCCCAGGGTGCGGTGGGTCCGATGCGGGCTGCGAGCTCGTCCAATTGGGTGATCAGACGTTCCATCTCTGCCTGTGTGGACTCGGCCACCGGGAACATATCGCCGGTGTAGACGGAGCGTGTGCCGTCGGGAGCAATGTAGACGCTCTCGCCCTCCCGGTAGCGCTGATAAGTCTCTTTGCCCATATCAGCGACGAGTTCGAGGAGTGCCGTTTGGTCAGGTGAGATCCACTGACCACCGATTTCGTACATCTGACCGTCGATGTGGTTGGTCCATGTCCGACCCCCGACACGGTCCCTGGCCTCGAGGACCACAACGTCTTTGCCTGCCGCCTGCAGCGTTCGGGCCGCGCTCAGGCCGGTCGGCCCAGCTCCAACGATGACCACATCGCATGTTCGATCCGACATTCTGCTCTCCTTCGAAAGTTCCGCTTATGTGCTCAGAGTAGCCAGGGAACATCAGCCTGCCAAGGCGGGCTCAGGATCGCCTGCGGCGGTGCGAAATCGGTTTCAGCGGTAGTCACGTGCGTCCGCGCCCGAGTCGGCCTCCTTGGCTGCCATGAACGCCCAAGAATCCGGCCGGGAACCATCGATATCGTCGATGTCATAGAGATCGCCCAATTCGCAGCTGTTGAGGGTTCTCGTATTGAAGCGGTGTCGGTCGGGATCGGATGCGAGTGCCACGAGCGTTCGTCCCAGAAATTGCGGAGTCTCCGAGATCGCGAAATCTGCAGGCGGCAGCTCGCGTGTCGGGTCGAGGGAATCCTCGAGCCAGCTCTGCTCGGTCGTGTCGAAGAGCTCGAGCATCATCTCCGATCTCAACCAGCCGGGGGTGATCGCTACAGCTGTGCACCCAGATTCCGCGAGTTCGTGGCCGAGCCCGAATGCCAGTCGGCTGACTCCGGTCTTCGTCAGATCGAGATAGATGCTCTCCCGGTAGTGCGAAGCATTGAACTCGTCCGTTCCATCGGTGATCTCGATGTGCAGACCTCCGGGTCTGCGAGTGAGCAGCGGCAAGGCGGCGTGCGCCGTGTTCAGATGCGTGATCAGTCCTGCATTCACCAGCCGCATTCCGGATTCGAAGTCGGTGTTCCAGAATTTCTCGCCCCAGGAGACATAGGCCTCTCCCCCGATGTCGTTGAGCAGAATGTCGAGTCGTCCGTGCTGCTCATCGATCAGCCGGATCACCTCGTCGATCATCGGCAGTTGCAGGTGATCGCAGACGATCGCCTCAGCGCGGCCGCCCTCTGCGCGTATCAGTTCGGCAGTGCCCTCGATGGTTTCGCTCCGGCCGTAGTCGGAGGGCCGCCTCGAGGTTGACCGACCAGTGCAGTACACGTAGGCACCGGCTCGGGCGAGATCCCGGGCGATGGCACGTCCGGCACCGCGTGTGGCGCCGGCGACGAGAGCGACTCGGTCAGTGAGTGACTGCTGGTTGAGAGGAGCGAACTGGGATGCTGTCGATGCGTTGTGAGAAGTCATGGTGACACCGTCTCGTGCAATCACTGACATGCTATGTCAGTGTCCATGATTATTCTTGGTGGTTATGAAGGCAGCACGCTTGGTCTCGGAGATCGTCATCCTCAGTGCGCGGACGGTGCCCATCACTGCTGCACGTCTGGCGGCTCGCCTCGAGGTCACGCAGCGCACCGTCTATCGCGATCTCGGTGATCTGTCTAGAATAGGTGTCCCCGTCGTGACGGAGTCCGGACCGGGCGGTGGCATCAGTCTGCTCGGGTCCTGGACCTCTCCCCTGTCGGGGATGACCCGTGATGAGCTGGATTCCGTGCTCATCGGAGGTTTCGCTGCGGCTGATCTCGGCTACTCCGGGGAGCTGGCGACCGCACGGGAGAAGATCCTCTCCGAGACGGATTCAGTCTTCTCATCGGATGTGCTCATCGACGGGCCCGATTGGTTCATGACACACGAGCGTCCGGAGGAGCTTTCGGTCATCGTGGCGGCGCTGCGTTCGCACCGGGGTCTGCGATTCGACTACGCAAGCGGCAGTGATTGCCTGATTCGCACCGTCATACCATTGGGACTCGTCGTCAAGGCAGGGCGGTGGTATCTGGCCGCGCAGCCACCTGGTGGCAGGCCACGGACCTACCGGGTCTCGCGCATCACTGAGATCAGACTGCACTACGTCTCAGTCTCACGCCCGCCGGGCTTCCACCTCGGCGACTACTGGGCGAGGTCTCAGATCGACTTCGACCGGTCGATCCGTTCTGTGACGGTAAAGCTGCGGATGTCCAGCGACAGCCTCGGCGATCTGCGACGTGCGATTCCCGGTCGAATCACGGACGAGGCGATCGAGGCCGCCTCAATCGCAGATGGTGTCTCCTCAGCAGAGGAAGCAATTGTCGTCGACCTGCCGATGGAGCCATTGGATGTCGCCGTATCGCAGCTGATCACCATTCGCGGGGTCGAGGTGATATCACCGCTGGAAATCCGTACGGCGCTGCGCGAGCAGGCACGTCACACAGCTGTGTGCAACGGCCTCTGAAGAATCAGAACGACGTTTACTGAACCTCGTATTTGCCGTTGATCTGTCCGGCTCCGACTCCGCCGACAGCCTCCATGGCTGCCTTGGACAGGTCGATGCAACGGCTGCCATGGTAGGGCCCACGGTCATTGATGCGCACGGTCACGGATTTTCCGTTGGCGGTGTTGGTGATCTTGACCTTCGAGCCGAAAGGCAGTGTCTTATGCGCTGCGGTCAGCTTGTTGGTGTCGAAGCGCTCGCCGTTTGCGGTCTGCTCGCCATCGAATCCGTCTCCACCGCCGTAGTACGACATGGGGCAGGAACCGGACTCACCGGCAGACTCGCCGGACTTCGACGGTTCGTCGTTGGCATCGGGCGTCGACTTCTTCGACCCTGAGTCACCGCTGGCAGATTCCTTAGTCGCCGAGTCCTTCGACGCGGTTTCTGATGGCGTCGGGCTTGGGGTCTCGGTTTTGGACTCGAGAGAGATCTCGGCCGGCTTCTCCTTGGCCTGCTTCTTCGCTTTCGCCAGGAAGTCGTCCGGGGCCTGCGTCACTTCGGCATCCGCGACTATTGGGGTTTCAGCAACGACCAGTTGGTCACCGCCTGTGTTGTCGGGGACCATCGCCATGCTGGAAGCGACGACTGCGAAGGTCGCGGCCGTGGGAACGATGAACGCAGAGAGGACCGGGCGTGAGCGTACCGATGCCAACACTCCCCCGGCGGTGTTCGCAGCGGCATGGACTCGTTGCGGCGAATGCCGTCCGGGCTTCTTCTTCGCCGGTTTGAGCGCAGAGAAGAGCGAACCCGTCGTTGCCGAACGGGGTGAAGAGTGTTTTCCCACAGTGAAGTCCTCGTAGTCATTGGCCGGTGTTATCGGCAACCAAGAGTCTCTAAGGTTGAGGCCACCTCAACACCGACTCCAAGTTATCGGATCGTTACCTGACCACAGTCTAGTTAAGAAACTGTTACAAAAGCAATGCGGCACGCTCAATGAGCGTGCCGCATCGGTGAGTATCAGGTCACTTGGACTTGCGTGTGACCAGTCTGCGCATGCCATCGGCGCCAGTGGTCACAGACTCCTGGGCCTTGTCGAAAGCGCGTTCGACTTTCCCGCTGCGCACGGCATCGTCGATCGCGTGGGAGACAT
The DNA here is from genome assembly GCF_014897515.1 of Brevibacterium sp. FME17. Taxonomy (NCBI): domain Bacteria; kingdom Bacillati; phylum Actinomycetota; class Actinomycetes; order Micrococcales; family Brevibacteriaceae; genus Brevibacterium; species Brevibacterium sp. FME17. Next base: position 419,410 of record NZ_JABUYD010000001.1, on the reverse strand, counting down.
TGCCCAGCGCCTTCTTCACGTTTGTCTCGGTTGCCTCGATGAGGCGCGACCCCTTCGTCGCCTCGCGGGCGTTCTTCACCCCGCTGCTGGCAGCACCGTAGGCCCTGGTGGCAGCCGATCGCACCTTCTCCGTTGGTGTCCTCTTCGTGGAATCGATGACGTAATCAGGTTCGATCGGATCTTGTGTTCGGCTCATATCTCCATAGTTGTCGACCCCGACCGCAAGGTCAACAGCAACATAGGATTGGATCATGAATTCTCAGCCAGAAATCATCGCCCACAGAGGCGGTCAATGGCCCGGCATGAGTGAGAACACGCTCGAAGCATTCACTTCCGCCCATCGGGCAGGGGTGCACTGGATGGAGACCGACGTCCACGCCTCCGCCGACGGCATCCTGTTCGCAGCACATGATGCCGATCTCGACCGCATCGCCGGCCGTCCGCACAGCATCCGCGATCTCAAGGCAGCTGAACTCGACTCGATCGAACTCCTTGCAGGAGGCCATCTGCCTCGACTGACGACTCTCTTCGAGTCACTTCCCGAGGCGGCGTGGAACATCGATGTCAAGGCGCCCCACAGCATCGCACCGATGATCCGCACTATCCGCGGCACCCACTCCGAGGACCGACTCCGGCTCGCCTCATTCTCGTCTTCGACTTTGCGCAGACTGCGAGAGGCGCTGCCCGGCGTTCGCACATCGACCGGAGTGCAGGAATCCGCACTGTTTGCCGCCGGCAGCCTACCGGGTGTGGCCCCTGCCGGACCGTGCCCTCTGCCTGTGGGCCTCGATGCTCTGCAGGTGCCGATGTCATTCAAGGGCCTGCCCGTCGTAACGGCAGGGTTCGTCTCCCGCGCCCACGAGGTTGGACTGCTGGTGCACGTGTGGACCATCAATGATGCCGCTTCTATGCGCCAACTCCTGAGCCTCGGCGTCGATGGCATCGTCACAGATGACGTCCCAAAGGGCCTGGATGAGCTCGCGGCATGGACCTGAGTGTCGGGAATAGGCACAGACGGTAGACTGTTCCTTCGTATGAGACGTCTGCAGTCGAGTCGGAAGGTGAGAGAGATATGAGCGAACGCAGTCTCCGCGGAACACAGTTGGGCTCACGCAGCCTGGAAACGGAAGAGGGAGTCGAACCGGCACCTCGCCAAATGGTCGAATTCGAGTGCGAAGACGGAACCAGGTTCAAGGTTCCTTTCTCGATCGAAGCCGACGTGCCCTCCACCTGGGATTCGGGCATCCACGGCGTCGGCACTCGTGTCGGCGTGAACGAACCCGATGGTGAGCCAGGCAAGCACGTGCGGTCCCACTGGGACATGCTGCTCGAGCGCCGGTCCTTCGACGAACTTCAGGTCCTGCTCGACGAGCGACTCGCTGTTCGCCGTGGTGAGGTACCTGCACAGGTCTGAGAGCCTCTGCACTCAATCACAACAGCGCACCTGAGCATGAAGGCGGGGTGCAGGTCCGATGACCTGCATCCCGCCTTCATGTCTGCCCCTGTGTCGTGTCTGCTGCTGGGCTCCTTCAGCCTGTTCGACCTGCCAACAGCGCCCGAAGGTGAATCAGCCCTCAGGCGGCCGGTCTGCGCGCGGTGAGGCGTTCGAGCACGCCTCGAGCCTGTCGTCCGCGGCGCGCCAGGCCCCAGCTGGCCACTTTGGTGAAGGCCTCGGAGATGATCGACCCACTCATCTTCGACTCCCCCAGTTCACGTTCGACGAAGACGATGGGAACCTCTGCCACCCGGAATCCGGCTTCGACGGTGCGGTAGGTCATGTCGATCTGAAAACAGTATCCCTGAGACTGCACGCCCGAGAGGTCCAGGTTCTTCAGTACCTCGCGCGAATACGCACGGAATCCGGCCGTCGCATCCTTGACTCCGAGACCCATCATTGCGTTGACGTAGATGTTGGCACCGCGGGAGAGGAAGAATCGTGAACGAGGCCAATCGACGATCGCCCCGCCCCTGACCCATCGTGAACCGATGACGAGATCGGCATGCCCCGCCTGGGCGACTGCCAAGAGCTGCCCGAGGTCCAATGGGCGGTGGGATCCGTCAGCATCGAATTCGCAGATGATGTCGTAGTCGCGCTCCAGAGCCCATTCGAATCCAGCGATGTAGGCCATGCCCAGACCGGATTTCTCGCTGCGGTGCAAAACATGCAGACGTGGATCTGTGCGTGCCTGCTCAGCAACCCAGTCACCGGTGCCATCGGGCGAGCCGTCATCGACGACGAGAACGTCGACGTCAGGCTGATTCTCAAACAGCCCGGACAGCGTCACGGGCAGAGCGAGTCGTTCGTTGTAGGTCGGGATGACCACCAGAGTCTTAGAAACCACGGCCACTACGATACGCCGCGCGGTGTGAAATATATGAGCCGACACTCACGCCTTCGGACCACGTTGGGAAACGAGTTATCTAATGACGAGAGTGCCGGCTCCATCCCAGCTGCTGTGGAATGCCAACCACGAATCTAGTACCTGCCGCGGTCTTTGCAAAATCGCTCTGACCTGGGGTTATGCTCAAATCTCCAGGTCAGACGCAAGGCAGAATGTTGAAAATACTTAGCCTTCGGCGTGTCGCCTTGACTCCTTCGAACGTCACCGAGAGGTGCCGTGCATATGGGTTCTAAGCATCCCCGACGGTTGCGATCCGTGTCGGCAGTGCAACCTCGGGTGAAAGTTCCGGCAGGCCGGGGGTGCCCGAGCGCGGATCGGTGCTCCACGCGGCTACGCGTTCATCTGCGACCTGAACCACGAGTCGATCGACCTGCCACCGCACGAGGTCCGCCTCAGCTCCGGGCGCGAGGACTCCCCCATCTGGGTTGCCGGCGGCCCGATGAGCGAACCGGGTGCCTGCGTTGAACGCCGCGCGCGCTCCGATTCCGTTCTCACCGACGACGGCAGAACGCACGGCGGCCCACGGAGATTCCTGGGAGTCGGTCCACGACACCTGGGCCCCTGCCGACAGCAGCTGCGCCAGAGGCTGCGGCTGTGCGGGGTCGAGGGTGATCGCAATGCCGGAGTAACCCAACGGTGTGACGAAATCATCGTCGACGCTGAAATTCAACAGCAGACGATATCCATTGCGCTGTGCAAGTGCTGCATGTTCGCGCACCCGGTCGAGGACCTCGCCGAGGCGGCGGTTCGACTCGACCTGGATGTACAGGGACGTTTCCGGCATCGTATCGAGGGCCAGGAAATCCGCGGCGGCGATACTTGCTCGCTCGGCGTCCGTATCCGACGCGGGACCGGCTTCGGAACTGAACTCGGGATACCCGATGACCCTCAGCCCCTGCGGTGCGCGGGCACGGAAGTCTGCCACTGCCTCGGCGCCACCGAGGACGTGGACGTGGGTGAAACCGGACTCGAGAAGACGGTCCCCGCCGGGCACGCTGTCCCCAAGAGTCAATCCCCCGTGGACGAAACCGGGGGTGAGGAAGTCACCGTCAAGGTTGATTGCGTCGGGTTCTGCAGCCAATGCGGCTTCATCGGAGCCGATGAACGAGACCTTTCCGTCCTTCGTGCCCAAGGCAGTCGCAAAGGGGTCGACACTGCTGTATACATCTCCACCAAAGTACATAGTCACAGCCGACAGGCTACACCTCTCTCAGACTGTCTTTGCACTCGAGTCAGTGGTGTCGGGTATCGTCATCGAGTGTGAAGCCCTTGGTTCTGATCGACACGCCCGCCCTGTACTACCGTGCCTTCTATTCGGTTCCCGATTCGATCGTCAACGACGAAGGTCAGCCGGTCAACGCCGTGCGCGGCGTCCTCGATGCGATCGCGCAGATGATCCGCCGCTTCGACTCCCCACGAGTCGTGGCGACTATGGACGCCGATTGGCGGCCGGCCTTTCGCACCGCGATCATGCCCGAATACAAAGCAGCCCGGGTCAAGGACGCCGAAGCAGGCACTGAGATCCCACCCGAACTGGCTGTGCAGCTGCCGATCATGACTCGCGTCCTTCGTGCTGCCGGAATCCCCATCGCCGAGGTGGATGGCACCGAGGCCGACGATGTGATCGCGACCATGGCCGCCCAGTCCCGTACCCCGGTGGTCATCGTCTCCCCGGACCGTGACCTTCTCGCCCTCATCGACACCACCACGGACGTCAGCGTGCTCCGCCCGCGCAAGGGCGGCGAGTGGGAGGCCATCACGCAGGCCGATCTGCCCGAAGCCTACGGTGTGCCGGATGGAACCCGGTACCGTGAGCTCGCCGCGATGCGCGGTGATCCCTCGGACGGGTTGCCTGGTGCCCCTGGGATCGGCGAGAAGACCGCTGCAACGTTGCTATCGAACTTCGGTTCCTTCGAGTCGATCATCAAAGCTGCGAAGGCGGGAGTGAAGACGGGTGGTCTCAGCCCCAAGCGAGCCACCACTCTGATCGAAGAAGAAGAGAATCTGCACAAGACCATCGAGGTCATGCGCTGTCTGACCGATGTCGCTCATGGACTCGACCTCGAATCCGTTCCGGGCGAGCTCGATCGCATTGCGGTCGAGGCGGCTGCTCGCGGCCAGAACATCCGTCGCTCGGTCGACAATCTCATTGCTGCTCTCGGCAGTGCCGACACGGAGTCCGGTGCCGACAGTCACCCCACTGGCACCAGCGCACCCGCTTCAGCTCAGACATCTGGTGCAGATTCGCCGACCGCGCCGCCTCCGGGACCGGTCTCTGCCGATTCGTGGTCGCAGTCTCGTCTGGTCGGATTCGATCTGGAGACTACCGGAGTCGACCCATCGACTGCCAGAATCGTGACCGCTGCATTCGTCGAATCCGCTGAGGACTCACGCACTTGGCTGGCCGATCCGGGAGTCGAGATACCCGAACCTGCCCGGGCCGTTCACGGAATCACCACCGAATTCGCCCAGGCCAACGGTGCTCCCGTGGCAGACGTGGTCGCCGAACTCTGCACTGTCCTGGCCGATCTAAAAGCCGATGGTGCCGTGGTCGTCGGCCACAACATCGTCTATGACCTCAGTGTCATGGCGGCCGAGGTCAAGCGTCATCAGCCTCACATCGATCTTGCGGGCCTGCTGCCGACGATCGTCGACACCTTTGTTCTGGACAAACGCGTCGAGCAGTTCCGTCGCGGCAAAAGGACTCTGACTGAGACGGCCAAACGGTGGAAGGTGACGCTGCTCGATGCCCACGATGCGGCTGCGGACGCCCTTGCCGCCCTGGACATTTCCCGAGCGTTGGCCGAGAACTCGAAGGAGATCGCGAGCCTGACTCGGGACGAGATCATGGCCGCCCAGGGCGATTGGAAACGCGCCCAAGCCGCTGACCTGCAGTCGTGGTTACGCCGAAAGGGCAACGCCGATGCCATCGTCGATGGTTCCTGGCCCATGGCCTGAACGATAGAATCAACTGCGACCATCACTCGACAAAGGACGATAATGGGTTTCTTTTCACGACTGCTCAACCGACCTGGTGCTCAGGCTGACAAAGCCACGGGGTGGTTCGATAAGGCCGCCGACGATCTGGCGACCGCGAGTCGTGAGTATGCGGAGTTGGATGACAACGAGCTGACCGAGGCCGCTGCCGATATCTTCACCTCAGGCTCGGTGCAGGACAACCTCGTTCGCTACTGTGCGCTGGCCCGCGAAGCTGCCGAACGGGCCCTCGACGAGCGTGCCTATGACACGCAGATCAAGGGCCTCGTCGGGCTCCTGCAGGCGAATGTCGTGCAGATGGCCACGGGTGAGGGTAAGACCCTCGTCGGTGCTCTCGCCGCCGCCGGTTACGCTCTGCAGGGTCGCCGAGTCCACGTCGTCAGCGTCAACGACTATCTGGCTGTCCGCGACCGCACGTGGATGAAGCCTCTCTTCGATCTCCTGGGTGTGAAGTCAGCATCGATCTCCGGAACTCAGAGTGAGACCGAGCGCCGCGAAGCCTATGGCGCTGAGGTGCTCTATGCTTCCGTGACGGAAGTCGGCTTCGACGTGCTGCGCGATCGTTTCGTCACTGACGACGCCCAGATCCGCGTCCCTGAGCGTGATGTCGTCATCGTCGACGAGGCTGACTCGGTACTCATCGACGAGGCCCGTGTCCCACTCGTCCTCGCTGGATCTGCCAGCGTCGAAGACGCCAATGCTGCGATCGCGGCACTTGTCGAGACGCTGGAGCCTGGTGTCGATTACGAAGTCAGCCAGGATCATCAGGCCGTCTCGCTGACCGACGAAGGAATCAATCACGTCGAGGCCGAACTCGAAGACGAGCTCTTCGGTGAAGACGCGTCCAATCTCGCCGCAGTCAACCTGGCCCTGTATGCGAAGTCCTTGGTCAATCGTGATGTCGACTATCTTGTCGTCGATGGACGGGTCAAGCTCATCTCAGCCTCCCGTGGGCGTGTGGCCGAACTCCAGCGTTGGCCTGACGGACTGCAGGCTGCGGTTGAGGCGAAAGAGGGTGTGGGCACCACCGAGAGCGGTGAAATCCTTGACCAGATGACCGTCGAAGAACTCATCCACGGCTACGAGACCGTCTGCGGAATGACCGGCACCGCGCTGGCTGTCGGCGATGACCTACGTGAGTTCTACAACCTTGAGATCGTGCCAGTCGACACGCACCTACCTGTCATCCGAGTCGACGAACCCGACCGGCTCTACACCTATCAGGAGTCCAAGGAACGCGCGATCGTCGAAGAGGTCGCCGAGAACCACGCCAATGATCGTCCCGTGCTCATCGGGACGTCCTCGGTGGCAGAGAGTGAGTCACTGGCGGCACGGCTCATCGAACGCGGCATCGACGTCACGGTCCTCAACGCCAAAGACGACTCTCTTGAAGCCGACGTCATCGCTGCCGCCGGCGCCCCCGGAGCCGTCACAGTCTCGACCCAGATGGCCGGACGCGGCACCGATATCCGCCTGGCCGACGACAGCGTCGCCGAGTCCGGCGGCCTGCTGGTCATCGGCGCCGGACGTTACCTGTCCTCACGCCTTGATGACCAGCTGCGTGGGCGCGCCGGACGTCAGGGTGACCCTGGGACCTCTGTGTTCTTCACCAGCCTCGAAGACGAGCTCTTGACTCGTGTGCCGGAGATCCAACGCTTCGTCTCCGAAGGTGACGAGACCGGGTGGATCGAATCGAAGCGTGCACTGGGCCTCGTCGAACACGCTCAGCGCGTGGCCGAAGGCCAGAACACAGCTCTGCACCGCGACACCTGGAAGTTCAACGAACTCATGGCCAAGCAACGTGACCTCGTCCTGTCCCGACGCAAGGAGCTGCGTGACGATGACGAGGCCATCAACGAGCTAAAGGAACGCCTGGGCGATGTGGCGACGGACCTGTCGGCCGAGCACTCACAGGAACTTGTCGACGCCACGCTGCGCGAAGTGATGCTCTTCCATCTCGACGCCCGCTGGGTCGATCATCTCGCCTTCCTCAACGATCTGCGTGAGGGTATCCATCTGCGCACCTTCGCACGTGAAAAACCCCACGAGGCGTTCAATACGGAGTCGATCCGCGTCTTCTCCTCATTCTGGTCAGACGTCATCGAAGATTCGGCGTCGACGGTCGAAGAGGCGGAGTTTACGGATACCGGAATCGACCTGGAATCCCACGGCCTCAAGCGGCCGTCGTCGACGTGGACCTATCTGACCACGGAGAGCGCATTCGGCTCCGACATCGAGAACATCGTCAAGAAGGTCAAGCGCTGAGAAGTTCCTGGGCCCGCCTCCATCTCCGAAGGCGGGCCCAGATTCTCGGTTGCCCAATGCCCGGTTGCTCGATTGCCCAGCACCGTAGGCGAACTGCTGCTCAGGAGTCTGCGACGACTCCGCGGCGGATGGCTTCGATGGTGCGACGGATACGCACAGCGGTCTCCAGTTCGGCGACCTCGGCAACCTGACCGAGTAGGTCAAGGCTCTGTTTGGCCCACCGTACGAAGTCTCCGGCAGCGATGTCTGTGCCGCGAAGGGAGTCTGCGAGGTTCTTGCCTTCGGTCCACCGATACATCGGTTTGAACAGCCCCCGGTCGGGTTCCTGCGTCGTTGACAGGGCGTGCTGCTCCTCAAGTTGGAACAGTTTGCGCCAGATCGTCACTGCCTCATCACCGTTGACTTTGAGGTCGCGGCTTGGGGCCCGTTCAGGATGCAGGGTGTCACCGCGTCGGGACTGGAAGACGAAGCATGAGGCGAATCCCGCGAGCTCAGGTTCGACGAGGTTGTCCCACAGCCCGGCCCGAATGGTCAGCGCTACGAGCAGGTCCCGTTCGCCATAGATGCGACGCAGCATGTCCGACTGCTCGGGATCGAAGCCGAGTGTGCGCAGCACGTCTTGAACACGTTCGAACACGAGAGCGATCGACGTGGTTCGTCCTTCGATCCGGGCGATGAGCGAATCGTTCTCCTTGACCAGTTTGGCCGCTCGGCTGGCCCACCTGGCGTGCATCTCGCGGTCCGGGCAGTCGTGACAGGGATGAGCGCGCAGCTGCGCGGTCATCTCGGACACGCTCGAGCTGATACCGGAGGCACCGGATGAGGATTGCCACTGCGCCTGCGAATCGACCTTGCCGTCGTGTTTGGCGTCGTTAAGGATGCCCAGCAGCTGCCTGCGGTCCCCTGCCTGCCTGTGATTGAATTTCTTCGGCACACGCACCCGGCCCTGTGCTGCCAGCGGCTCTGTCACCTCATGGGGGCGCAGATGCCAGACCTTCCCCTGCTCGGTGAGCACCGTCGGCAGGCGTGATTCTCCATCGCGGGAGCTCATGGGTGCAATGATGACGGCAGTGCCCTCAACGCGTTTCGCAGGCAGGGTGACGACATCGCCGACCTTGAGTGCGCTCAGCGACTCGACGATCTCGCGCTGCCGGTTCTTCGACTTGGTGCGTGTCTCCTGCTTCTCGGCGTCGCTGATGGCCTGCCGCAGACGCGCGTATTCGGCGAAGTCGCCGAGCTCGCACTGCATCGACTTCTCATAGGCTGCGATCGTTGTTTCGTTCTTCCGCACCTTCTTCGCCAGCCCCACGACGGCCTTGTCGGCCTGGAACTGTGCAAAAGAGGTCTCGAGGACCTTCGCGGCCTCGGCAGAACTCATTCTCGACAGCAGATTCGCCGTCATGTTGTAGGTGGGTCCGAACGCGGAGTTTAGCGCATACGAACGGTTGGAGGCCAGCCCCGCGATCTCATTGACCTCGAGGCTGGGGTGCCAGACGACGACGGAATGCCCGATCTTGTCAATGCCGCGGCGCCCGGCTCGGCCCGTCAGCTGGGTGTACTCCCCCGGCGTGATCGATACGTGGGCCTCACCGTTGAACTTCACCAGCTTCTCCAGGACGACTGTGCGGGCAGGCATGTTGATGCCCAAGGCCAGAGTCTCCGTGGCGAAGACGACCTTGATGATCCCCTGGGAGAAGAGTTCCTCGACGAGCTGCTTGAACTGCGGGATCATTCCGGCGTGGTGGGCGGCGACTCCCAGCAGCAGACCTTCCCGGAACGAATGGAATCCGAGAATGCCGAGGTCCTCGCTGGCGAGCTCATCGCGCAGCCTCTCGAGTGCTGCATTGATGATGACCTTCTCTTCGCGGGAGTTCAGGTCATAGCCGGAGGCCAGATACTGTTCCACCGCCTCGTCGCAGGCATTGCGGGAGAAGATGAACATGATCGCCGGCAGCATGCCGGTCTCTGCCAGGGAGGACACGACCTGAGTGCGGCTGGGCCTGCGGAAGCGCGCTCGGGTGGCTCGCTCACGCCGCGAGCGGGGACCACCATGGGTCCGGGTCGCGTGGTTGAGGGCTGGATCGATCCGTTCGGAGTCGTGATGGGTGAAGAGATCGTACATGCGGTGGCCGACGAGGACATGGTTGACCAGCGGGACCGGGCGATGAGTGGTGGAGATGACGGTTGTGGGTCCGCGCACCTCGCGCAGCCAGGCACCGAACTCCTCGACGTTGGATACGGTCGCAGACAGGGACACCATCTGCACCCGATCCGGCAGGTGGATGATCACTTCTTCCCAGACGGGTCCGCGGAAACGGTCGGCCAGATAGTGCACCTCGTCAAGGACGACGAACCCGAGGTCGGCGAGTCCCGACAGGTCGTTGTAGAGCATGTTGCGCAGGACTTCTGTCGTCATCACGATGATCGGCGCATCGCGTCGGATCGAGGTGTCACCCGTGAGCAGCCCGACGTTCTCCACACCGTGAACATCCATGAGGTCATTGAACTTCTGGTTGCTCAGTGCCTTGATCGGCGTGGTGTAGAAGACTCGCTTGCCTTCGTCCCTGGCCAGTTCAACGGCGAATTCCGCGATCAGGGTCTTGCCAGCACCTGTGGGTGCCGTGACGAGGACGTCTTTGCCTTCCTGCAGCTGTGTGCAGGCTTCGAGCTGGAAGTCGTCGAGCTCGAAGTCTGTTCTGGCTGAGAATCGGCCCAAGGGAGTCTGCGCCTTCTTCGTCCTGTCCCGATAGTCGGCATAGGCGGCCGAAGGGCTCAGCGGCTTCGCATCTGCCGAAGGTTCGGCCGGGCTCGAGGATTCAGTCATGCTTCTCTCAGTCAATCGGTTCGTCGGGGTCGACCCACAGGCCTTGTGCGATGAGGCGCTTCTTGCGTCTCCTATCGTTGAATACGCAGATCACCCACGCCAAACAGAAGAGCGTCATCATCGGGATCACAAGGAAGAACATCGACATCGCGTCGGGAGTGGGGGTGGCAATGGCGGCAAACAGGAAAACGAGCATCACGATGATCCGCCAGGACTTCTGGATCCTGACCGCTGAGAGGATTCCCATCATGTTGAGCCCGACCATGAGCACCGGAAGGACGAATGCCAGACCGAAGACCACGATGATGACCATCACGAAGCTCAGGTAGTCCTGGGCAGGGATGATGTTCGTGCCGCCAGCTGGGGTGAATGACGTCAGTGCTTTGACAGCGTTGGGAAGGGCGAAGAAGGCCATCGTCGAACCCGCGAGGAACAGCGGAATGGCTGCACCGAGGAAACCGACGGAGTACAGCTTCTCCTTCTTCGTCAGTCCAGGCACTATGAATGCCCAGATTTCATAGAGCCAGATCGGGCAGGACAGAAAGATGCCGATGAAGAACGACAGTTTGATCTTCAGATCAAACGGTGAGGCGACTCCGGCGAAATTGATCTCAGCGGTTCGGTCGCCGGAGGCACGGATGCTGCGGATCGGTTCCTGCAGGATGTCGAGGACCGGATCATAGAGGAACCATCCGGCGACGGCGCCGAGGGCGATCGCGATCGCCGCGACAAGGGCACGATTCCGGAGTTCGATGAGGTGCCCGACGACGGGCATCTTCCGTTCGGGGTTCTTCCTCCGTGCCGAAGACGACTGCCGGTCGTTTTGCTCTTTCACTTCTCGTGAGACTGCGGATCCTGCTTTTCCTGCGCAGGCTGCTCAGGCTTTCGGGTAGCCTCGGCGGTCGACGAGGTGTTGTTTTCGGTGGCTTCGCGGTTGAGCTCGCCCGGTTCCGTCTTCTTGGGCTCATCGTCATCACGGAGATCCTTGACCTCTGCTTTGAAGATCTTCATCGACTGACCAAGGCTTCTGGCCAACGCCGGCAGCTTGGGTGCGCCGAAAATGATCACGATGATGAGGATGACGATCGCGATCTGCACGAAACTCGGTTTCATGGGGACTCCTTGACTATTGTCTGCTCTGAAAGATTCTACGCTGTGTGGCTGTGCCTTTCATCCTCGCGCCACGGCCAGACCCCTGTGCGAAGTCCAGACTCAGCCCAGCCGTGTCAGCGCGGCTTCGACCGCTTCGCTGTCGTCGATGTCGGTGATGACGTCGGCGTGGCACAGCAGGAACCGACTCAGCCAGTCCACGGAGTGCACAAGGAATCTGATTCGCACATTTGGTTCCCCGTTGGTGAGGTATTCACGCTCGCTCAGCTCAAGTTCATCCGCGAGCCATGCACCGGCCGCGGACAGAGTCATGGTGACTTCGTGGGTGTTCGACTGCTTGTTGCTCACGGCCAGCGGCGGATGTGCGGCCGGTGACCAGGAGCGGATGCTGCTCAGCGCGAATCGGCGTGGAGCCTGCGCGCCGTAGCACCAGGCGTCCAGGTACCAGTCGGCCCCCGGAACCAGCTTGCTGGGGGCAATGGTCCGCCGTGTCAGTTCATCTCGGGAACCGACGTAGTAGTCGATCTCGATCGCTGCTTCCGTGTCGATCGCGTGCTTGAGGAACGTCATGAGGTCTTCGTCCGCGGGAATGGGGCTGACCTCGACCGGTGTGTGGAGGTTCTCCCCCGCAGCTAGTCGCAGTTTCTGTGCCGCCGTCCGCACAGCCTCGGTGTCGAGCCCCGGCAGGGTGTCGATGAGCTCAAGGGCCAGGACAAGGACGCCTGCTTCCTCCGCGCTGAGACGGACCGGGACGGAGACCTCCTCGGCGTTGGAAATGTAGATCTTGCCACCCTCCCAGGTGGCGTCGATGAGGTCATCGGGCATGTGTCCGGGGCGACCTGTCACGAAGAGGAGCTGCAGGTCATCGATGAGCGTGTCCGAATCGATGTTGAAATAGGAGGCTGTCTCTTCGAGGTCAGCACCTGGATGGGCGTCGAGGTAGGGCACCAGGCTGAGCAGCCTGGTGAGTCGTTCACGCGCTGAGGACATTGCGGCCTCCAAGTCGTTCGAGGGAGACTCGGACCGTCTCACGTCGGTCCTCGACGGCCTGTGCCAGTTCTGCAGGGGCAAGCACCTCGACGGCGGTGCCGAAGCTCACGATCTCCGCTGCCAAAGACGCCGTATCGGTGAACTCGATGACCACGCAGTCATCTTCTGTGCGGACCTGACGTCTGCGCAGCGGGTCCGCACGGTGGGCACGGATGCGCAGCTTCGCCTCGGCGACGACAGCCATCTCCGTACTCGAGTTCAGCGCCACATGCGGTGCGAAGTCGGTGGGAATGTCATAGTCCCCGGGGTCCCGCCCGCCGAGCTTCGTGATCTTACCCTCGACGCGAGAGAGTCTGAAGGTGCGTTCGGCTTCGCGGTCGATGTCGTGTCCCAGCAGGTAGACCCGGTCTCCACGGCTGAGCAGCGCATAGGGTTCCAGCTTGACCTTGCGAGGGTTCTGTCCGGGCTTGTGGTACTTGAAGCTGATCGCCTCGCGAGCGTTGATGTGGTGGAGCGCAGTGGCGAAGTTCGCACTGCCGAGCTTGCGTGCCGCAGGTCCCTGATTCTCTTCGACATGCCCTGGGCCCGCCTCGGTGAGATCGATGCCCAATGCCCGCAGCTTCGTCAGCGCCTGTGCGCTGGACTCGCCGAGTTCGGTGTCGGACCAGAACTGAGCGGCCACGGCTACCGCTGCGGCCTCGGATGGGGTGAGCTCAACATCGTCCATCGCGTAGTCGTCGGCAGAGATCCGGTAGCCCGTCTCGCCGACATCCGAGTAGGCGTCATGTTCAGCGCGGGTGGCGATCGTGATCCCCATATGCCGCAGGAGCTCCTTGTCGCGGGAGAATTTGCGGTCGAAGGCGATGTCGTCGAGGCCCGCATAACCGTCGATGGCGCTCATCAGAGTCTTCCGGGAGACCCATCCGCGGGCGGCTCTGAGAGCGATCAGCAAGTTCATCAGACGCTCGGTCTGCTGCCTCTGTCTGCTGGGGCGGGGTGTATTCACAATTCCACCGTAACCTAATGCGGGCGATAGTCTTAGGACCATGATTCATTGGCGCAGAGGAACCGTGACCACGATTCGCTCCACCCGGCCAGGATACACAGAGGTCGAGGCCGATATTGACCAGGCATTGCCGGGCACGACGATCACACATATCAAGGCCGTCGCCTATACGGAGGCGGTCGGAGACCCGCAGATCGGAGATATCGTCCTGCTCAACGTTTCGGCGCTGGCCAAACGTCTTGGCACAGGCGGATTCGGTCTCGTGGTGGCTCTGCCCGATGCGCTGCCGGCCGACCCCCCAGAGGGGCCAGGGCATCTGGTCAAGGACCGTTACTCCCCTCTGCAGACGATGGTCCTCGGTGTCGACGATCAGGAGTCGGAACACCATGAGACCCTCGCTCGGGAAGAGTCTCTGGGTGGGATGCCTGTGCTGGCGGCGGATCTGCATTCGGCTCTGCCAGCCATCATCGCCGGCGTCCGTGCGGTCAACCCCGAGCTGCACATCGCCTATGTCCTCAGCGACGGTGCAGCTCTGCCGGCCAGCTTCTCTCAGGCAGCAGCTGGACTCAAGGACGCAGGCTGGCTGCACGGCACCATCAGCACCGGTCAATCCTGGGGCGCCGATCTTGAGGCTGTGACGATTCACACGGGTCTGCTCGCCGCCAGACATGTCCTCGGTGCCGATATCGCCATCGTCGCGCAGGGTCCGGGAAATCTGGGGACTGGAACCAAATATGGCTATTCGGGTCTCGTCACCGGTGAGCACCTCAATGCGGCCGCTCTGCTGGGTGGCACCCCGATGGGTGTCCTGCGCATGTCCAATGCCGATGCCCGTGGCAGGCATTTCGGCATCTCGCATCATTCTCTGACGTCTCTGACCGAGATCGCTCGTCCCGGAATGACGATCCCGGTCCCAGACTTCTCCACCCTCGCCGAGGCGGACCGTCGTGAGATGGAACCCGACCCTTCCGTGGTGGTTGAGGTCGCTGCCGCGCAGATGTCGCTGCTGCACATGCACGATCAGGTCGACGTCAGCCTCGAGGGCCTATGGGCCGGTTTGAAGTCCTCACCGGTGGGTCTGTCGACGATGGGACGAAAACTGCCCGCCGATGCGGCAGCGTTTCTCGCTGCCGCCGCGGCGGGCAGAATGGCTGCCGAGATCTGAGTCTCGGCAGCCGATTCACAGTTTGCGTGTCAGCGCAGTGTGACTGTGTCTCAGCGCACATCCTCCAGATCGCAGACGAAGATCAGGGACTCGCCGGGTTTGATGACGCCGCCGGCTCCCTGGTCACCGTAGGCCAGGTGAGGTGGGATCTGCAGGGTGCGCCGGCCACCGACCTTCATGCCCTGGATGCCCTGGTCCCAGCCGGAGATGACCATGCCGGAGCCGAGGCGGAATTCGAGCGGGGTGCCACGGTTGTAGGAGGCGTCGAACTCTTCACCGGTTGAGTGGGCGATGCCCACGTAGTTCACGCTCACGGTATGGCCGGGGCCCGCCTCGACGCCGTCACCGATGATGTCATCAACGATGACGAGCTCGGTCGGAGCCTCGGTTCCGGGGAAGTCGACGACTGGTTTCTGCTTGCTCATGGTGTCTCCTTATGTCGTAGTTCTATGGTGTGTGTCTTCAGCCACCGGCCAAGACTTGCTCAACCAAAGGCCGAGACTTCCTCAACCCTGGGCTGAGAGGACGTCGATGACGAAGACGAGGGTGGCGTTGCCGGGAATGCTCGGCGGGCTGCCCTGTTCTCCGTATCCCTTGTCCGGTGGCACGACGAGCACGATCTGGCTGCCGACCTTTGCCCCGACAAGACCTTCGTTCCACCCTTCGATGACTCCAGCCTCACCGACTGGGTCAACGGCGAAGGGTCCGCGATCATCCTGCCAGCTTGAGTCGAAGTACTTCGAATTGTCGTCCCAGAGCCAACCGGAGTAGTGCACGGCCACGCTCTGGCCTTCCTTGACCTTCGGCCCGTCACCCTCGATCGTCGTATACGTTTCGAGTTCCTTCGGGGCCTTGCCCTTGGGCTTCGAGATCGAAGGTTCACCGTTGTCGGCCCATTTGACCGTCACGGGGTTCTTCGACTGGTCGACCTTCTTGCCCTCGGCGTGGGCCAAGGGCTTCGTGGTCTTCTCAATGTCGATGACGTAGACGAGGGTCTGCGCGGGCTGCCCCTCTTGTGCGCTGCCGTTGAGCGACATGAGCACACGTGATCCGACCTTCGTGTCCAGGAGCGCATCGTAGAGCTGCTCCGAGATCTGGCTCTTGTCCATCGGGAACCCGGCCGGTGACTTCGAATCGTAGCTCGATTCGATCTGTTTGCCGGTTGTGCCTGAGACCAAAGTCATCTGCGCGGTGACCTGCTCACCGTCGGCGACCTTGTCGCCTTTGCCCTCTTTGATGACGGACTTCCCGGTCTTGTCCACGACCAGGGGCGCCTCGAAGCTGACTTTCGGTTTCTGTCCGATCTTGCCTTCGACTGTGACGTCGTCGAGGCTGGTCGACTTCGCGTCCTTGGCCGAGACGGAAGGTGGGGCACTGTTAGTGTCCTTGGCCTCCTCGCCCTGTCCGCAGGCGGACAGCAGCAGTGTGGCGGCCGCGATGACGGCGAGCACTTTGGTGCGCACGTGGTTCCTTTCGTTCAAGACCAGATCAGTGAGATCTTACAGGCCTGCGATGAGAGCTTCGGCCTGTGGGTGCGTGGGCTCGAAGGGATTCTTCAGCGCCACGGCGCGACCGGATTCATCGTTGAGTCTCAGATGCACCCAGTCGACGGTGTAGTCCCGGCGTGCGGCATGGGCGGCCCGGACGAATTCGCCGCGGATGGCTGCCCGAGTGCTCGCCGGTGGCACGTCTTTGGCCTTCTCCCGTGCTTCCGACGAGACCAGGTTCTTCGCCATTCCGGTCCGTTCCAGCTTGGGGAACAGGCCGGTGTCAGGTGTGATGTCGTGATAGGCGATGTCGAGACGAGAGATCCGGGGATCCGTGAGGTCATCGATGCCACGCGCCAACGCCCGATCGATGAGGGCCTTCTTCATCACCCAGTCGATCTCCTGATCGACTGCGGAGAAATCCTGGGCGGCCACCGCGTCGAGCATCCGGGTCCACAGGTCGATGACGTAGTCGGCCATCCCGTCGTCGCCGAGGCTGTGGTCGCCCTTCTGCACGAGGACCTGCGCGCGGTCACGGTAGTCGGCGAGCAGGTGCAGCGGTGTGATCGTCGTCCCGTCCGTGCGCTCGAGCGGCACCGAACCGGTGAGGTCCCTGGCGACGAGGCGGATGTCGCGCACTGGGTGGCGCAGACCGTGTTCGGGGATTCGTGCGCCCTGTTCGATGAGGTCGAGCATGAGCACGGCCGATCCGATCTTGAGCGCCGAGGTGGCTGTCGACATCGAGGAATCACCGACGATGACGTGGAGACGGCGGTACTTCTCCGCATCGGCGTGAGGTTCGTCCCTGGCGTTGATGATCGGACGCGACCGTGTCGTGGCCGATGAGAGTCCTTCCCACATCACATCTGATCGTGCCGAGAGGCCGAACATCATGTCTGAGCGATTCGCTTCGTCATCCGGTTTGAATGAGGACTGTGCGGGGATGATGGCGCCCGCGCCCACCATCAGCTGGCGTGAGACGAGGAACGGCAGCAGAACCGTGGTCAAGCGATTGAAGTCGAGATTGCGGCGGATGAGGAAATTCTCGTGGGAGCCGTAGGAGTTCCCGGCCGCGTCGGTGTTGTTCTTGACCATATGGATTCGTCCACCGAGTCCATCGGCTTCGATGCTTGTCTGGGCCTGTCCCAGCAGATCGATCATCAGGGACTCCCCCGCCCGATCTTGGGTGAGCAGGTCGGTCAAATTGTCGCATTCCGCGGTGGCGTATTCGGGGTGTGAACCCACGTCGAGGTAGAGCCTTGACCCGTTGGGCAGGAACACGTTGGAGGAGCGTCCCCACTCGACGATGGGTCGGAACAGATAGCGTGCGATCTCTTCCGGGCCGATGCGACGGTCGTGCTCCCCGGCGGAATGGGCGAGCCCGTATTCGGTTTCGAGGCCGTAGATTCTGGCCATCAGTCCTCCCGCAGCTGCGCCATCATAGCGTCGCTGAGTCGTTTGAAAGTGCGGTGACCGCTGGCGTTCCTGTCGAGCACGGCCGCTTCGAGGTCTTTCGTCGGCAGTGTCGCGGCTGTTGCGGTGGCAAGAGCGCGCACACCATGGTCGAAGACCTCTGACAGCGGCAGCACCGAGGTCGACAGGTCCTGCAATGCTGCGGTGATGTCATCAGCCTGTCCCCCGATTGCCACATGTTCGGTCTCATCCATGACAGAACCGTCATAGCTGAGCCGATAGAGCTGATCGGCATCGGCGGTGAGCCCGAGTTCGGCGATGACGAGTTCGACTTCGAAGGGTTTCGCCTCGGTGGTGAAGACCCCGGCCAGTGTCTGCGCGTAGGCGTTCGTCAGCCCCCGTGCCGTGACATCACTGCGGTGATAGGAGTACCCGCGCAGGTCCGCATACCTCACACCGGCTTGGCGCATCGTCTCGAATTCGTTGTATTTCCCGACTGCGGCGAAGCCGATGCGGTCGTAGATCTCGGCGATCTTATGCAGCGTCGGTGACGGGTTCTCCGCCAGCATGAGGATGCCTTCGTCGTAGCGCAGAACCACGACCGACCGGCCCCGGGCGATGCCTTTGCGGGCGAAGTCGGCGCGGTCCTTCATCAGCTGTTCGGGTGAGACGTAGAACGGTGCCTGGCTCATGTGAGTGCCTCATTCATGACGGTCATGCCTGTGCTTTCCTTCTCCGCCGGTCGACTACTGCGGTGGCCACCGACATCACGGAAGCGGAGGGGATCTCGACGACGCCGTGTTCCAGGTCGACGGTGAAGATCGTCGGTGCGATCTGCCGAACGAAATCGGGGCCGCCAGTGGCCGAATCATCATCGGAGGCATCGAAGAGTGCTTCAACGGCTACCGACACCGCGGCGTCGGAGTCGAGGTCGGGCTGCCATAGCTTCTTCAGCGCCCCACGGGCGTAGCCGGACCCGGAACCGATCGAATGGAATCGGTGCTCCTCATATTTTCCGCCGGTGACATCGAAACTGAAGATCTGCCCGGCCGGGGTCGCCTCGTCGACACCCGCGAAGAGCGGAACGACCGAGAGGCCCTGCATGGCCAGGTTCAGGTTTCCGCGCAGCATCGACGCCAAACGGTTGGCCTTGCCGCCCAGAGACAGGCGGGCGCCCTCGATCTTCTCGTAGTGTTCGAGTTCGAGTTGGTAGAGGCGGATGAGATCGAGCGCGAGCCCAGCGGTGCCGGCAATGCCGATGACCGAGAAATCGTCGGCAGATCGCACCTTCTCCATGGAGTGGGAGGCGATCATGCTCCCGATCGTGGCACGCCGGTCCCCTGCCATGAGGATGCCCGCGGCAGTGCGGAAACAGATGATCGTCGTCCCCTCCGGAACGTGATTCCCCAGGTCATGCCCGACCGTTGTCGGCAGCGACTCTGGAGCCTCGGCGCGGGCGAGTTCGACGAACGAGTTGCTCGTCGAACTCAGAAATGCAGGAGAGAATCCTGACATCTCATTGGCCGCCCTTCTGGACGAAGTTGCGCACGAACTCCTCTGCGTTGGATTCGAGGACTCCGTCGATCTCATCGAGGATCGAATCCACGTTCTGGGTGTTGATCTGTCCTTGCACAGCCTCCGGCGGTTCAACGGGTGGTTCTCCCCCGCCAGCCGAATGGTCTTTCTGAACCTGTTCCTGCGAACTCATTGCGCACCTCTTTCATCGTTCGTCTTTTTCAGTCTATCCACTCCCAGCGCCTGCAGCAGTCCCTGTGCGTCGTGCACTTGGGCCAGTCTGTCTGCGAGGAGTTCACGGTTGCCCTTGAGCGGTTCACTCATCGGAAGTCGCACGATTCCGTATTCGCCGGCGTCGAGGACTAGCGAGTCCCAGCTGGCTGCGACCAGTGAGTCCGAGAACCGGGTCACCGCCAAGGATCTGAGGTAGGCCCGGGTTCCGTCGGGCGCAGACACGACCGCGTTCTCCACCTCAGCTTCGGTGGTCATCCGGCGAATCCGTCCGGCCTTCTCAAGCTTGTAGAACAGGCCCTTCTCGGGGCGGACATCGTGATATTGGACGTCGATGAGCGCAAGCTTCGGGTGATCCCAGTCAAGGTTCTCCTTCTGCCGGTAGCCTTCGAGCAGGACCCATTTAGCGATCCAGTCGATGGAGTCCGAGAGGCTGCGTGGGTCGGTGGCCAAACCGTCGAGGAGTCTTTTCCATTCGCGCAGAACCTCGGTGGTGTCCGCGTCGTCTCCGACATGTTCGAGGCAGGCCGCGTAGTACGTGTTCTGGATCTCGAGTGCGGTCATCGTGGTGCCGTCGGACATGGGCAGTTTCGTGCTCAAGCTCAGGTCGTGGCTGACATCCCACAGTGCCTGCATCGGGTCGGCGAGTTCGAGTGTGGGCACGATACCCGCCTCGATGAGTCCGAGCACCAGAGAGGTGGAGCCGAATCGGACGAGGGTGGCCGGTTCGGCCATGGTGGCATCGCCGATGATGACGTGCAGTCGACGATATTTGGCAGGATCGGCGTGGGGTTCGTCTCGGGTGTTGACGATCGGTCGGCGCAGAGTGGTCTCGAGCCCGACCTCTGCTTCGAAGAAGTCAGCACGCGAGGAGATCTGGAAGCCGGCGGTCTCGCCTTCGCGTCCGATGCCCACTCGTCCGGATCCACAGAGGATCTGTCTGCTGACGAAGAAGGGGATCAGACCGGCGACGAGGTCATCGAAAGCAACACCGCGGTCGACGAGATAGTTCTCGTGGGTGCCGTAGGACGATCCCTTCGAATCGGTGTTGTTCTTGTAGAGGTTGACGGGTTCATCCGTTGTTTCCAGACTGCGCACCGAGGCCAAGGCCACCAGATCTCCAGCCCTGTCGTAGGTGACGAGATCGCGCGGAGTCAGCACTTCCGGTGATGAGTACTCGGGGTGGGCATGATCGACGTAGTAGCGGGCACCGTTCTCGGTCACGACGTTGGCCAGGTACTGTGCTTCCACAGATTCCTGGGGCATGTGGGTGAGCTGGGAGATGTCGGCGTCGGCGACGTTCATGAAGAAGCCGCGTGCATCGGCTAGGGGTGATTCGGTGGCGAAGTCCCAGAAGTTCTGTGACGACTTCAGTCCGCGTGGTCCTGCATAGGCGTCGACGACGCGCGCCGAGTCACGCATCGGGTTCGCTCCCGGATTGCCGGGCTGGCTCAGTCCGAACTCGGTTTCTGAACCCATGACACGGTGGACACTGAGCATCTGTACTCCCTCTAACGTTTAGACTCGGGGACGTGGCTGCAAAGAAATCTCATCTCCCGATCGCGTTGACCGTCGACCTCGTCCTGGTCGTCCTATTCACCATCATCGGTCATTACACACATTCTCATAATTTCGAACTCCAGGGTCTCATGACCACAGCGTGGCCGTTCCTGGCCGGGCTCGGCATCGCTTGGCTTCTCTCGGCGGTCTGGGACCGCCCGATCTCTCCTTTGGCCACGGGGACCGCGGTGTGGGCGATCACCGTCCTGCTCGGACTCGTGATTCGCGCTCTGACAGGTGAGGGCACCGCTGGACCATTCGTCATCGTCGCCGCGAGCCTCAACCTCATCACCTTGGTCGGTTGGCGCGTCATCGCCACAGCAGTGACCGGCGGCGGCAGCACTGCTCGTCGACGCCGCCGCTGAGCACCATCTCTGACTCAGGATGATTACTGTCTTACTCCGCTGATCGTAGCTCCTGAAGCCGACCGCGTACGGGGCGAATCAGACCAGGTCTGAATTGGGGTACACCTCGGCGATGTCCGATTCCAACGGAACCGCTGGGGCACCTCGCGTCGTGTCCAGGTGCATCATCCGCAGATGCGTCACTCGCTCCCCCTTGCGCCCGGAGATCCGTGCCCACTCGTCAGGGTTCGTCGTATTGGGCAGGTCCTCGTGCTCGCTGAACTCTTCGGCGATGGCCTCTTCGAAGTGCTGGGGCTGGAGTCCGCGTTCGCCGGTTTCCAGCAGCGACTTGATCGCACTCTTCTTGGCCCGGTCCACGATGTTATGAATCATGGCACCGGAGGCGAAGTCTGCAAAGTGGAGTACTTCCTTCGCTCCGTCGGCATAGGTGACCTCGACGAACTCGTTTTCCGGTGACAGCGCATACATGCGGTCGACACAGAATGAGATCAGAGATGACACCGCCTCGGCGGGGGTTTCATGACCGGTCAGCACACTCGGGTGCAGAGGCAGTTCGGCGGTGAGGTACTTCTCGAAGATGTCACGTGCCGCATCAGCATCAGGACGTTCGATGCGGATCTTCACATCGAGACGACCGGGACGCAGAATTGCGGGGTCGATGAGGTCTTCGCGGTTCGAAGCGCCGATGACGATGACGTTGTCGAGCTGCTCGACGCCGTCGATCTCGGTCAGCAGCTGCGGCACGATGGTCGTCTCCACGTCCGAGGATTTGCCGGTACCGCGGGTGCGGAACAGAGATTCCATCTCATCGAAGAAGACGACGACGGGGAACCCTGCTGAGGCTTTCTCCCTCGCACGGGCGAAGATGAGGCGGAGCTGACGTTCGGTCTCGCCGACGTACTTGTCCAGCAGCTCCGGTCCCTTGATGTTGAGGAAGTAGGTTCTGCGGGACTGACCTGCGCCGGTCCGGTCGGCCAGGGAGTTGGCCACGGCTTTCGCGATCAGAGTCTTGCCGCAGCCGGGAGGGCCGTAGAGCAGGATGCCCTTCGGCGGTTTGAGTCCGTGTTCGGTGTAGAGCTGCGGATGTTCGAAGGGCAGCTCCACTGCGTCCTTGATCTGACCGATCTGATCAGCCAGTCCACCGATGTCGGAGTAGGTGATGTCGGGGACCTCTTCGAGCAGCAGCGAAGAGACCTCGGGCTTCTCGACGACCTGGAGCGCATAGTGCGTGCGGGTATCGACGACCACGGCGTCACCGACGCGCAGACCGGCATCGACGAGGTCCTCGCCGAGGATGAAGACCTGCTCGTCATCGCCGGGTGCGCCGACGAGGATCCGGGTGTCGTCGACGAACTCGCGCACGTTGACGACCGAGCCGACCGGGGCGAAGGACCCAGTTCCGATGATGACGAGACCCTCGGAGAGAAGCACGTCGGTACCGGCACGCAGCTGTTTCGGCTCCACCTCGGGTCCGACGGCTACGCGCATGCGGCGGCCGCCGACGATGACGTCGGCGCTCAGCCCCGACTCTTCCACCGCGATGAGGGTGCCCCAGTTGTTGGGCGGCTCCGTCAGTCGACGGGCTTCTTCTTTGATCCTGTTCAGCTCGTCGCGAGCTGTGCGCAGGGTCTTCGACAGAGCTTCATTGCGTTTCCCGGCGCTGAAGAGCTGTTGGCGCAATGACGCTGTGTCCTCGCGCTGACGCTGTGCTTCGGGCGTGGTCTCGGTCATTGGTCCTCCTTCGACCCTGTGGTGTCCGACTCCTGTGTGTCCGACACTTCTGTGTTCGACTCTTGAGTGTTCGACTCTGAGGTCGGCAGTTCTTGATTCAAGCGTTTTCCCGCCTCGCGCATGACGCGGCGCAGCTTCTTTCCCTGCGCCACTCTGGCACCGACCGCTTCATCGGTGACTTCAGGCTTCGTCCAGGCATCAACGTCTTCAGTCGATGCCGGAGCGCCCTGAGGTCGTTTCTTCTTCTCCAACGGGGCCACTCCGGGAGCCATACGTCGAGACATGACAAGGAATCCGGTGTGGGCGATCATCCGGTGGTCGGGACGGACTGCGAGCCCATCGACGTGCCACCCTCTGACCATGGCCTCCATCGACTCAGGTTCGCTGAAGTTCTCCGTGGCGCGCAGGGCTTCGACGAAGCGGGAGAGCTGGGGAACGGTGGCGACGTATGCGATCACGACGCCGCCGGGTACCAGCGCCCGGCTGACGGCGTCCAACGTGTTCCATGGTGTGAGCATGTCGAGGACGACCCGGTCGACGCTGCCGGGGGCATGGGCCTGAGGCAGTTCGTCGGAGAGATCGCCTACGGTGACTGACCAGTTGTCCGGTCGACCGTTGAAGAAGTCTGCGATGTTGCCGGCCGCGATGGTAGCGAATTCCTCGCGGAGCTCGAAGGAATGCAGGGTGCCGGTGGGGCCGACTGCCCGCAGCAGAGCCATGGACAGGGCCCCGGAGCCGACTCCGGCTTCGACGACGGTTGCACCGGGGAAGATATCACCGAGGGTGACGATCAGACCGGAATCCTTGGGATAGACGACCGCAGCCCCGCGAGGCATAGACAGAACGAAGTCCTCGTACCGCGGGCGGAAGACCTGGAAGTCGATTCCTCCTGTGTTCGACACGATGATTCCCTCGGTGCGACCGATGATGGCATCGTGTTCGATGAGTCCCTTATGCGTGTGGAACAGCTCCCCCGGAGCCAGCACAATCGTGTGCATTCGGCCCTTGGGGTCTGTGAGCTGAATCTTCTCGCCGGATTTCAGTGCCCGGTCGGGTTCGGTATGGCTTGCCTCAGTCATGATGCGTCCACTCTACGCTGATGAGAAGTGCCTCAGCACACCTGGTTCACGCTGCGAGAAGCTCGTCGAAGAATTCCTGCAGATCGATCACGCCGACAAGAGTATTCTCGTCCATGACCAGGCTGAACTGCGCTTTGGGCCGGTGGGTCAGTGACTCGAGCAGGTGCGGGGCGGTGATGTCCCTCGGGACTCCGATCCATCCGGCCAGAGGCCTGGCGACCTCGCCTGCCGGGACCTGGTCCAGTGACTCGGCGAGACGCCCAGCCGCTGCATGCCTGTCGACGAGACCGTAGGGCAGGCCCTTCTGGTCGAGGACGACGATAAGGGTGCGTTCCTTCGCGTTGCCCAGTGTGTTCGCGTAGTCGAGAGTGTCGGCAAGATCTGCATCCCAGGTCGCGGCGATGGCCGGCTGGATGACCTGTGAGAGGTCGTAGGTCTCCATCTTCCGCGCCCGCTTCGCGTGGGTCGCGGCATCCCCGGCAGAGAACCAGAGCATGATGGCGATGAGGGACATCCAAGCGACCTGCAGCGGGTTGGGACGATCGCCTGCCAGCAGCGGGGTGATGACCGACCAGCCGATGAAGCCGACTGCGATGACGCGACCGACCCAGCTGGCGACGATAGTTCCCAGGTACTGCGAACCGGTCAATCGCCACATCAGGGCTTGCAGCGCCCACCCGCCGTCAAGCGGAATGCCCGGCAGCAGGTTGATGGCACCGAGTGCGACGTTGGCGAAGGTGACCGCAATGAGCAGGAGCCACGGCACCGAGGCTGGGGAGACTGCGCTCAGGCACCACCAGCCCAGCAACGCCAAAACGATGTTGACGATGGGACCGACGATGGAGATGACGAAGCTGGTGAGAGCGGCTTTGTCCCGCGGATTCTCGACCTGAGGTTCGAAACGGGTGAATCCACCCCAGATATTGAGCTCGATCGCGGCAACCTTGAGTCCATAGAACTGTCCGGCGACGCCGTGCGCCAGTTCGTGGAGGAAGACGGATCCGAATAGCAGCACCGCGTACGCGAACGCGACGAACCAGGCCCAGATGCCGAGATCGGGCCGAACCGTGTTCACCCAGGGAGCGAACAGGATCGTGATGACGATGGCGGCGAGGAACCATGACCATGCCAGGATCACCGGGGCGCCGAGAACTTTCCCCAGGCGTAAGCCCGAAGAGGCACCAGTCTGGTGATTTTTCACGGCCATCGAAGGAGTTCCTCTTGCTTGGGGTCGGGTGACTTCAGCCTAACAGCGACACGGTCATCGACGTGTTCTGACGCGTCGTGTCAGACCAAGTCGTTACAGTGGTGATATGGCCGAGCTGATCAGTCTGTCGCCCTCGCGGGCCAACGACTTCGCACAATGTCCCTTGAAATTTAGATTCCGCAGTATCGACAAGCTTCCGGAACCGCCTTCGCAGGCCGCCTTCCGAGGGACCGTCGTCCATTCTGTACTCGAGAAGCTCTTCGCCCTACCCGCTGCCCAGCGGACTCAGGATGTCGCCGAGTCACTGCTGCGTCCCAGCTGGGACGAACTCGTCGACAAAGACCCGGAAGTGCTCGCGATCTTCGACGAGGAGAGTGAGAAGGAGACATTCTTCACAACGGCCGGCAATCTGCTGCGCTCCTACTTCACGCTCGAATTCCCCGAGCACCTCGAACCGGATGAGACGGAGAAGTACGTCCGGACTCAACTCGACAATGGCCTGGAGCTGCGCGGCTTCATCGACCGCGTCGATGTCGCACCAGGTGGTGAGAAGCGTCTGGTCGATTACAAGACCGGCAAACAGCCCAAGCCCCAGTACGGGCGCGAGGCGAACTTCCAGATGGGCTTCTACGCCCTCGTCGAGTACCGCCTCACGGGTGAGCTCGTGCATACGCTCCAGCTCATGTACCTCGGCTCGCAGAGCATTCTGAAGTCACATCCCACGATGAGTGACATCGAACGCACTCAGTTCGAGATCGAATCGATTTGGAAAGACATCATCGCCTCCGCCGAGGCGGATCGTTGGCGTCCGAAGAAATCGCCCCTGTGCAACTGGTGCACCTTCAAACCGCTGTGTCCGGCCTGGGGCAACACTCCCCCGCCGACCCCCGAGATCACACGGATAGTCGGGACGTGAGTTCTCTCAGGTCAGCCACGGTTCGCCCTTCGAGGCTCGACCACAGGATCCGTCCGGGACGTTCCTCGAGCTGAACCAGGTGAGGAACGCCGATCGCAATCGTTCCCGCTGCCTCTGCGCTGGCAAGGCCGGGCTTCGAATCCTCGAGCGCCACGCAGGCTCTCGGTTCGAGGCCCAGCAGCGCCGCACCTTTGAGGTAGGGCTCGGGGTCAGGTTTTCCGGCGCTGACCTCGTCACCGGAGATGAGACCGACGAAGCTGTTCTCGGGACAGGCCGCAATGACCGCCTCGGCGAGTCGCCGGTAGGACATCGTGACCATCACGCACAGGATGCCGGCGGTAGCGATCGCGTCGAGGAACTCGAGAGCTCCAGGGCGAAACGGCACTGATTCCTCGATCTTCGCCACAACCTCGTCGAGAAGTGTGTCGACGATGACAGCGGCAGGAAGGTCGAGTCCGGCATCCTGCATCATCGCGGCTGAGGTGAGAAGGTCGTTGCCCACGAACTCCAAACCCTGCTCTTCGCTCCAGGCAATGCCGTGCGCGTTCATCAGTTCGGTCTCGGCCCTGATCCAATACGGTTCCGTATCAACCAGTGTTCCGTCCATGTCCCAGAGGACTGCGGCAGGATTCTTCATGATTCCAGCGTAATCTTGAAGCATGACTTTTCTTCCATCAGGGTCCGGGGCACTCGTGTTCATTGCCTTCGAGGGACAGGACGCGGATGCCTCCGAAGCCGCCAGTTCACTGGTCAAGGATCTCATCGAGTCATGGGGACTCAACGACAGTGAGATTTTGGACACCGACGGTTTCTACGAATTCAGATTCTCAGAACCTGAGATCGTCCGAGACGAAACTGGTCGAGCCACGATTGCTTGGCCGGGAATCGAGGTCCATCGGGGGCAACGCCTGAGCACTCCGGTCACCATCATCCAGGGACACGAGCCGGGACTGAAATGGCGCGAGTTCCTCTCGCTCATCCTGTCCCAGATCAGCTCCGACGACAGTGTGGTCCTCCTCGGTGGTCTGCATGCTGAGGTCCCTCACACACGCCCGTTGCCGGTCGTAGCGAACACAGAGAATACGGCGCTGGCCGCGGATCTCAATATCGACGTCAACGGCTATGCGGGTCCGATCGGCATCCTCGGCCTCCTCGGCGTCGCATGCCACAGGCGAGGACTGCAGACGATCAACCTGTGGGTCGGAGTACCCGACTATCTCACCGATTCGCCTTCGCCAAAGGCCGAACTGGCCCTGGCCTCAGCGGTGGAGAAGCACACGGGACTCGAGATCGACATCCCCATCCTCGAAGAGGAGAGCCGAGCCTGGGAGCTTGGTGCCGATGAGCTGGTCGCGCTCAACCCACATCTCGTTGAGCTGCTCAAGGGACTCGAGGAGCTCAATGACTCAACGGAACTGCCCGAAGCCAGCGGCGATGCGATCGCCGCTGAGTTCGAGCGGTATCTGCGCAAGCGCGGCCGAGACAAATAGCCTCAGTCGGCGATCAGGACGTCAGTCGCTCAGGAACATAGGCGTCAGGCGTGAAGGTTGATGCCCAACAGGGCATCAACGGCGTCTGCGACCCGATCTCCGCACACCGGAGCTGTCTCGGCTGCGGCTGAGTCCGCGTAGTGTTCGGCCCATTCATCGAGGATGCCCAGGGCGCGCGGGCTGTCGAGGTCATCGGCCAGAGACTCACGCAGCAGACCGATGATGTGTCCGCGCAGTCCTTCCCGACATTCGGCCTCGCACATTGCTGCATGTTTCCAGGCCTGCAAGCGCGCCGAGGCGGTTTCGAGCAGGTCGTCAGTGAAGACCCAGTCGCTGCGGTAGTGGTTGGACAGGAGCACTGTGCGAATTACCATCGGGTCCACGCCCTGTTCGCGCAGCTTGGAGACCAAGACGAGGTTGCCCTTGGACTTGCTCATCTTCTCACCCTGGTAACCGACCATACCCGTGTGCATATAGGTCCGGGCAAAGGGAGTCTGCTTCCATGCCGCAGCGTGAGCCGCGCTCATTTCGTGGTGTGGGAACACCAGATCGCTGCCACCGCCCTGAACGTCGACCGGCAGTCCTGCATAGTTGTTGGCGATGACGGTGCATTCGATGTGCCAGCCGGGGCGGCCTGGCCCGAGCTTCCCGCCATCCCAGGACGGTTCGCCCTCGCGTGCGGCCTTCCACAGCAGTGGGTCGATCTCATTGTCCTTGCCCGGTGTCTCCGGATCACCGCCGCGTTCGGCGGAGAGTTTGGCCATCGTGGCCCGGTCATCGTGGCTGACGCTGCCGAAGGGCGGGTGGATCGGGGTTGAGACCCGGTAGTACACGTCGCCGTTGTCGAGGGTGTAGGCGGCTCGCGAGTCCACGAGGGCCTCCACCGCTTCGACGATTTGATCGACTGTCTCAACGACGCCGATATAGTCCTGCGGCGGAATCACGCGCAATGAGCTCATGTCCTCGCGGAACAGTTCGATCTGAGATTCGGCAAGCTCACGCCAATCCACGCCCGTGGCGTTGGCTCTCTCCAGCAGAGGGTCGTCGACATCGGTCGTGTTCTGCACATAGGTGACATCGAGCCCCGCATCTCGCCACACCCGATTGAGCAGGTCGAAGGCAACATAAGTTGCCGCGTGACCAAGATGGGTGGCGTCGTACGGGGTGATTCCACATACATAGAGACCGGCCGCCTGGTCACGCCCTTTGAGATTGCGTGGGCTCCGAGTGCCGGTGTCGAAGACTGTCGGCACCTTTCCGGAGCTGGTGAGGCGGGGTAGCTGAGGTTCGGACCATGACTTCACGCAGACCAGCCTAACCGAGTCATAGCAGAACGGCACCTCATGTCTCCGGCGGGTCTGTTCCCGGGCTGCACCCGCCGTGTGCTAGATCGGCGGCCAAGGTATGACGGTCCGGTCCTGGGGCGGGTCGGGGAAGGTACCGGCCTCTCCCAGTTCATCGGCCCGGGCACGCAGGCTCTCGATCTCTGCCTCGTCCAAACACTCATCCAATGCGGCTCGCAGGTCTGCAGGCATTCGGGCCACCTCGTCGAGAGCGTCAAGCTCTTCGACCCGGAATGAGAGGTGAGAGAAACCCCACAGCACGGTGCGGACCTTCTCTTCGGCGTGGAATGTCAGTCCGTTGTCGATGCCGAAGGTGCCGATGCTGCTGGGGCCGGCGCCGGGCAGGTAGCTGCCGGTGATGATGTGGCCCGCCTTCCGGTCGGCGTTGTTCGCGAGGAGGTCGAAGAAGGCGATTGCCCGCAGGCCTTCCCTGGTGTCGTGAGACAGCACCAGATCTGTGCCGTCCTCGGTGCGCAGCGCGAACATCGGGGTGTGATCGGCGGGAATGGCATCGACACCGGTCAGAGCCACAGCGTCATCGTCCCCGGAATCTTCGACATAGGCCTGTAAGGATCCAAGCCCCGCTCCCAGGTCACCACGGAGAACTGTCGGTGGAACCACGTTGAGGTCAAGGTGGGCGCTGAGCCTATAGGACGCGACCTCACGCAACGACAGAGTGTGCGTTGGAAAATCCGCAAGAGGTCGTTCTCCCGAAACAGGTTTGTACACGGCCTTGAGATGCGTGTCGGCGTGATCGACGACCACGAGGCGGGTGTCGTTGCTGGCCCGCGGGATCGCTCCCATGACGGTGCAGGAGCCCAGTTCCAGGGCCTCTTCGGTGAACGCTGAGTGCATCACATGCGCGCGATGCCGTTGGCACGGGGGCACAGGTGCCCTTCGGGCTCCAGCGGCAGCGAACAGAATGGGCAGTCGCCACGACCGGCGGAGACGACCTGGTCAGCTCTGCGAGCGAACTCGCGAGAGCCGGCAGCGTCGAGGACGATGCGAAGCACCTCCCGCTCGACTTCGTCGTCATCGGGCTCAGCGGAGGTGCCTGTCTGAGCATCCTCCTCGGTGAGTTCGAAGCATTCGACAACCAGCTCGTGGGCGACGGTGTCCCAGCCCAAGCTCATGGTCCCCACCCGGAATTCGGGTTCGATCGGAACGTTGAGCCCCGCGTTGTCGATGCGTTCGTCGATCGCAGACTGGGGCACTCGCGCCGCGGGGTCTTTGACCATGACCATGTCGAGGAGCTCGGTGATGCGATCAGAGAGGATCTCCACCTGCTCCTTCTCCACCACCACTGTGGTCAGCGCGGTTCCAGATTTCGCTTGGAGGAGGAACGTTCGCTCGCCGGGCAGACCGATCGTGCCGACAACGAATCGTTCTGGGGTGGGGTGGTCGTACAAAGCTGCCATACCTTCAGCCTAGTTCAAAGACTTACATGTCCGTCTTCACTGGGATACATTTGAGTCATGAGCACTGATCCTCGTGAGGCCCTGGACGCATTCCTCGAAGCAGTGGGTGAGCACTTCGCTGCATCCGCACACCGCAATGGAGACCAAGACCCCCGTGTCGAAGCCGCATACATGGCCCTGGCCGACGCCTTCGAAATCTACGAAGACGCGATCTACACCGCGTTTGACGAGGTCACTCCGTTCGAGCTCTTCGACGATGTCGAAGACGCCAAGGAAGACGACGACGACAACGAACTCGACGGTGACTTCACCGTCGACGAGGACGACGAAGACGACTGAGCCTCCTTCACGACTGCTGAATCACGTCCGCCGAGCCCTCAGGAGATCTGGTCGAGCACCTCGGCGATCTCGGGTTCGAGTTCGACTTCGCTGCTGATCACCTGAGCCAGCTGCTCACTAGTGCGGGCGGAGACCAAGGACGAGGCGACTCCCCGGTGTCTGTTGAACGCCAGTGCGATGTCCGTCGTCGTCACTCCCAGCGCGGCCGCCGCCTTGCGCACTCCCGCCAGCACACGTGTCGATCGTTCGTCGAGGTAGGCACCGACATAGTCGGTGAGTTCTCCCGCGGCAAAGCGTGAATCCTGTGGGGTTCCGCGCCGATATTTGTCGCTCAGCACTCCCCTGCCCAGGCCGGCCCCGGCGATGAGTCCCACACCTGCGTAGTTCGCGGCTGGCAGCAGGTCGTTATCTGCCTCCCTGTTGAGCAGCGAGTATTCGGCGATGGCACAGGAGATGGGTACGCCTGCTCCACGCATCTCTGCCAGCTCCCAACCGGCATGGTGCGACACACCGACGTAGCGGATCTTGCCCAACATCAACAATGTATTGATCGCTGAGGCGGTCTCTGCCCGGTCCACATCGGCGTCGAAGACGTCGAGAATGAGCATGTCGATGTGGGAGCGTCCGGTGGCGCTCAACAGCGCATCCACCTGGTTGAGAATCCGAGCTCGCCCCAGACCCACCTCAATGTGGGATGACTCACTCATGGACACGCCCACGCGGGCAATCAACACGATCTGTTCAGGAAGTTTCAGCTGAGACAGCACCTGGGCCGCGTGCACCCCTGAGCTGGGAAGCTCTATGAGGTTCCCACCAGCACCGACGTATTCATCGACGAGTCGCTGTGCGACCGCTGCGTCGACCCGGTGTCCCCACTCAAATGTGCCGAGACCCACAGCGCTGACTTCAAGACCGGTGCTGGCGAGGCGTTGTTGCTTCATGATTGTTGAGGTTACCTGATTCGGCGACTACCGTGGTTTCGTTCCCACCCCACTTTCTCAAGGAGACGCATGTACGAATGGTTGGTCGCAGCTGTGCTGGGCATCGTTCAGGCACTGACAGAATTTCTGCCGATCTCATCCTCGGCGCACGTGCGCATCGTCGGTGAGTTCCTCTTGCCGGGTGACGATCCGGGCGCATTCTTCACCGCGATCATTCAGATCGGCACCGAAGCCGCCGTCGTCGTCTACTTCTGGCGCGACATCGTCTCCATCATCTCCAAATGGTTCAAGGCCCTGGCCGGCAAACACGATCGGAAGGACCCTGAAGTCCGTCTCGGCTGGCTGATCATCGTCGGTTCGATTCCGATCGTCATCCTCGGCCTGCTGTTTCAAGACGCCATTGAGGGTGCCCTGCGCAGCCTGTGGATCACCGCCACCATGCTCATCGTCTTCGGTCTCATCATCGGCCTCGCAGACTGGGTCGGAAAACGCGAACGCACACTTGAGGACATGACGTGGGGGCAGGGCATCATCTACGGCTTCGCTCAGGCCCTGGCCCTCATCCCCGGCGTCTCACGCTCCGGTGGCACCATTATGGCCGGGCGTTTCATGGGCTTCGACCGTCCTGCTGCCGCCCGCTACTCGTTCCTGCTCGCCATTCCTGCGGTCTTGGGATCGGGCTTCTACTCTGTCTTCCAGACGTTGGGCAGCGCGGACATGGTCATCGGCTGGGGACCGACGATCCTGGCCACCATCATCGCCTTCGGACTCGGTCTCCTCGTCATCCACTGGTTCCTCGGCTATGTGAAGACCAAATCGTTTGCGATCTTCGTCTGGTACCGCGTGGCCTTGGGCATCGTGCTCTACTTCCTGCTGGGCACCGGAGTCCTCGCAGCAACCTGATCGACGCTGGCTGACGCGGCTGGTTCTCGGCACTGCCGGGGCCAGCCCGGTCTCAGCGCAGCCTGCCTCAGCGCAGGTTGCCACCGCCGGGAACGCCGCCCTCGGACAGTCCGGCTGCGGTGACCGACATCGCGGTCATCACCGGCCGCGGCCCCGAGAAGTCGATGACGGTGAACGAGCCCGGAGCAACGCTGAGGCGCTGGAAATCATCGAGCGGCATGGCCAGCGCATCGGCGATGATCGCCTTGATGATGTCGCCGTGGGAGACGAGCATCGCCCACCGGCTGACCGGGCCCGTATCGTCGCTCTTCTGCGTGCGCTGGTCCGCTTCCGTGCGTTCTTCTGTGCGGAGCTCGCCGACTACGGTCCTCACGCGCGACACGGCACGGTCGGCCGCCTCGGCGATGGATTCCCCACCAGGGAAACGCGCCTGAGACGCCTCGTCGATGACGGTCTTCCACAGCTCTTCGCTGCCGAGGTCCTTCAGTCTGCGTCCGGTCCAGTCGCCATAGTCGAGTTCGATGAGGTCATCGACGGCGGCAGCGGAGTCGGCGGAAATCGCTGAGGCTGCGATCTGTGCGGTCTGTTCACACCGCAGCAGCGGCGAATGCAGCAGGCGCGCGAAATGCTGCTGCGGAAGCATCCGCAGGGTGTCGCGCAGGGCACTGACACCTTGGTCGGTCAGCGACACGCCGGGAGCGCGTCCGGCGAGGATCCCTGCCGTGTTCGCGCTGGAGACGCCGTGTCGGAGGAGAACGATGACGGGCATGCGATCAACACTAGCCCAGATCGTTTACAGTGGGCCTATGAAGCGTCAGCGTCCCAGCATGGCCTATGAGTTTCGCAAGGTCTCGTTCTCCAGAGAAACTCCGCGATCTATGAGTCTGCAGGAACTCAATGATGAGGCGGAGTACGGCAAATGGGAACTCGCCCGGACTCGAATCTCTGTTGGCGGCACCAAGACCGTCTGGCTGCGTCGGAAGATCATGCCCCTGACATTGAGCAGCTGACACCGACCCTGTGAAATCCCCTGCCGCACTTCTGCCTGTCCTCTTCGCCGGTCTCGTCACCATCGCGGCCGGCGGTGCCATGTCCCTCCAGGGCCGTGCCAACGGCCTGCTCGGTCCGATCCTGGGTCATTCTGTCTTCGCCGCGCTCGTTTCGTTCTTCATCGGTCTCATCCTCGTGGGCACGACCCTGCTGTGCTCCTCGCGCTCTCGGACCGGTGCCCTGACTCTGATCCGGATGGTCCGGACTCACGCGATGCCATGGTGGATGCTCCTCGGCGGGCTCAGCGGTGGTCTCGTCGTCATCGCTCAGGCGTCGACCGTGCCGATCATGGGCGTGGCGATGTTCACCATGGCATTCGTCTCCGGCCAGGTCACCGGTGGCCTCGCCGTCGACTCCACACGCCTACCACCGGGAGGCAGGCAGCGACTGACGGTCCTCCGAGTCTTCGGTGTCCTCATCGTCATCGCCGCCCTCGTCTACGGAGCCTCGGAGAGACTCAATCTGGGCGTCCCGCTCTGGGCGCTGCTGCTGCCCTTCGTCTCTGGTGCCCTGACCTCCGTCCAGCAGGCGTTCAATGGGCGGATCAAAGCCGCCACAGGCTCGGTCATCGTCGCCACCACTGTGAACTTCGCCGTCGGCTTCCTCGCCCTGCTCGCGGCTGCTGGGGTCATCATGGCATCCGGGGTGACCTGGACAGGATTTCCGACTGAGCCCACTCAGTGGTGGATGCTGCTCGGTGGGGCCTTCGGCGTCGTCTTCATCGGACTGACGGCGCTGACCGTGGCGAAGCTCGGCGTGCTGCTGCTCAGCCTGTTCTCCCTGTTCGGAAATCTACTCGGGGCGCTCCTGCTTGACCTCCTGCTGCCCATGCCCGGATCCCTGGTGAGCACCACGACGGTCATCAGCGCCGCCCTGGTGCTCCTCGGGATCGCGATTACGATTATGCC
Organism: Brevibacterium sp. FME17; assembly: GCF_014897515.1. Classification (NCBI taxonomy): domain Bacteria; kingdom Bacillati; phylum Actinomycetota; class Actinomycetes; order Micrococcales; family Brevibacteriaceae; genus Brevibacterium; species Brevibacterium sp. FME17. The sequence continues at coordinate 384,755 of NZ_JABUYD010000001.1, read as the reverse complement.
TTCATCAGGAAATCGCCCAGGACCCTCGCCCCGAACTTGAGAGCCGAGATCGGAACCCTCTCGTCGACGCCGTGGAACATGGCCGGAAAGTCGAGGTCTCCGGTCAGCTGCAGCGGTGCGAATCCGTAGCCGGTGATGCCCAGCTCAGCCATGGACTTGTTGTCAGTGCCGCCCGAGAGCGTGTACGGCAGCACCTTCGCGGTGGGATCGTCATCGAGCAGACTCTTCTGCATCTGCGCGACAAGTGGGGTGTCGAAGGGCGCCTCCAGGGCATCGCCCTCGTCATTGGCCTCGATGTCGATGCCTTCGCCCGCGAGTTCCTTGATCTTGAGCATCACGTCCTCGTGCTGACCCGGCAGGGTGCGGCAGTCGACGTATGCGGTGGCCGTTCCCGGGATGACGTTATGTTTGTAGCCGGCGTTGAGGAATGACGGATTCGAGGTGTTCTGCAGGGTCGGTGCCACAAACTTCTCAACCGACCCGAGTTCAGCCAGCAGCTCTCCGATCGTATCGGCCCGGAATTCGATGCCAGTGATCTCCGCGACTCCTTCGAGGAGCTGCCGGGTCGCGACCGGGATCTCCTGTGGCCAGGGATATTCGCCGATGCGGGCGATGGCGGCGGCCAGGCGCGTGACGGGGTTGTCGTCGTTGCGCTGGGAGCCATGACCCGCGGTGCCGTGGGCGATGAGGTTGAGCCAGGCGAGGCCCTTCTCAGCGGTCTGAACGAGGTACACGCGCTGGCCACGGACGTCGACGGAATAGCCGCCGACCTCGGAGATCGCCTCGGTGGCTCCGGCGAAGAGTTCTGGGTGGTTGCGCACCATGTAGCGGGCACCGTAGTTGCCGCCGGCCTCTTCATCGGCGAAGAAGGCGATGATGAGGTCTCGGCGCGGACTCAGACCCTGACGGAGCATGTCCCGGACCGCGGCGATGATCATCGCGTCCATATCCTTCATGTCAACGGCTCCGCGGCCCCAGAGCAGCCCGTCCTTGATCACGCCGGCAAAGGGGTCGACGCTCCAGTCCTCGGCCGCTGCGGGGACCACGTCGGTGTGGCCGTGGACGACGAGCGCATCGGCTTCGGGATCGGTTCCCTTGATGCGAGCGACCAGGGAGGCCCGTCCCGGTGCGGATTCGATGATGGTCGACGTCAGCCCCACCTCGTCGAACCAGGAGGCGATGAGGTCCGCTGCCGGCCGTTCGGGGTTGACCTTGTTGCCGCCCCAGTTCTGGGTGTCGATGCGGATGAGCTGCTGGCACAGCGAAGTGACCTCGGCCTCGGCGGCGCTGAAATCGTACACGGTGTCTCCCGTCGGATAGGTGCGAAGATGCTGACGTGATCTACGTTATAGCAACTGTGTCGCCGCGACCTGCGATGTCCGAATTCAGGGGTGAATGAGAAATGGCCTCCGGATCAGATCCGGAGGCCATTTCCTCTGTTGTGCGCGAAGGGGGACTTGAACCCCCACGCCCGATAAGTTGGGCACTAGCACCTCAAGCTAGCGCGTCTACCAATTCCGCCACTCGCGCTGGCAACAGAGATTACTTTACACGCGACTTTCGGCCGTGCAAAATCAGATCGGCCGATTGTGACACACGGCACTTACAGAATTCTCTGTAGCTCCGCGCATCACCGCGCGCAGGCTCATTCGGCCAGCTCAGACACCTCGGAGAGGATGTGCGGTTTGCCGGACTTGAGGTCGAAGACGGCGAACTTCGCGGCCTCATGCCGACGCCCCTCGGTGATGGCGAAGCCAACGGTCGACGGCAGCAGCACAGGTTTCGCGAACGCCACATCCCAGCGATAGGCATCGAGCCTCGTGTCGACCGCGGACAGGGAACGCGAGGCGCCGTACATACCGTGTGCGATGAGACGCGGGAAGCCGAAGCCCTTGGCCGCCAAGCCATTGAGGTGGATCGGGTTGTAATCTCCCGAAGCATGGGCATAGCGCTGGCCGATGATCGGATCGAGTCGCCACAGGGCAGTCGGGGTCGGAGCTGTGAACTCCTCCCGTTGCGGTTGCGGCTTCGCTTCAGCATTGGGCAGCTTCTTGCCCTTGGCCAGGTAGGTCGTGGTCTCGAGCATGCGCAGGGAACCGTCAACCTTCGCCTCGACGATGACCTCGATCGTGGTCCCTGCCGAATGTTGGAACGGACCAGCCAGCTCCACATGGAAATCGACACTGTCACCGACATACACGCGACCGAGTGTGTCAATCCTGTTGTGGATGTGGACCATGCCCATCATCGGCAACGGCACCTCGGGATCGCTGAGCAGCTGCATGCTCAGCGGGAAGGCGAGGACGTGCAGGTAGCCCGGATGGACGATATTGCCCAACCCGGCTTCGATGACACCGGTGAAACCGGCGTAGGCAGCGGCCTCGATGGGCATGCTGCGGTCCAGTGCTCGGTTGGGAAGGTCAGGGCTTGTGCGTGTGCCCAACGGCAGAGCCTTGAGCACAGCCTTGGCGTAGAGCGGCAGCATTGAATCCTTGGCCATCATGCACCGACCATGTTCTGGCCGCACACGCGCAGCGTCAGCCCGTTGATCCCTCGGGCTCCCGCCGAGGCGAGGAATCCGATGGTCTCGGCCACGTCGACCGGCTGTCCCCCCTGCTGGAGGCTGGAGAGCCTGCGGGCGACCTGCCGGGTCAGGGTCGGCATCTTGGCCGTCATATCGGTTTCGATGAACCCGGGAGCCACAGCATTGATCGTTCCTCCGCGTTTGGCGAAGTCCGACGCCGAGGCAGCGGTGAGTCCGACGACTCCGGCCTTCGAGGTCGCGTAGTTCGTCTGGCCGCGGTTGCCTGCGATGCCCGAGGTCGAGGCCAGTGAGACCACCTGTGCACCTTCGGCGAGCAGATCCTGAGCCTTCAAGTAAGCGTTGATCCTAGCCTGGGAGGCGATGTTGACGGCAATGACAGAGTCCCATCGGGAGGCATCCATATTCGCCAGCATCTTGTCTCGGGTGATTCCCGCATTGTGGACGAGGATATCCACGGGACCACCGACCGCCTCGGCGATCTTCTCAGCCGCCGTGTTCGTGGTGATGTCGAGTTGGAGGGATCGACCGCCGACCTCATTCATCACCTCGGCTAGGGCCTGTCCGGCCTGCGGCATGTCGACGCCGATGAGGTCTGCGCCGTCACGGGCCAGGTTGCGCGCAATCGCCGCTCCGATCCCGCGGGCGGCACCGGTCACGACTGCGGTTCGTCCGGCCAGCGGGCCAGCCTCACCAGTGGACAGGAACTCCTTCATCCCGATCGGAGTGCCGGCCTGAGTGGAGACGGTGATGAACTGTCCCGAAACATAGGCTGATTTGCCTGAGAGCAGGAACCACAGCGCGGTGGCCACAGAGGGAGCCTGCATGTCGACGCCGTCGAGGAGTATGCCGTTAGCGGTTGCTCCTCGGCGCATCTCGTGAGCCATGGACCGTGTCAGGCCGGTGATTCCCTGAGCGGCTGCAGCGAGCTCGGGACCCTGCTGCGACGGGTTGGGGGACGGTGAAACTGTAATGACGCGACCGCAGCGGGCCAGTGAGCGCAGAGCCGTTCCGATCTCGAGCACTGTCTCCGACAAGTCGCCGGGCGCTGTGACTTCGTCGAAGACTGCGATGATCGCGCGCAGGGACTCCCCCGCGTTGGCATGGCGGCGCACTTCGAGGCCGTTGCCCAACAGCAGGTCGGCCAGCTTCTGTGCTTCCGGTCCGGACCCGAGGACGAGGACCGGTTTGCGGCGATAGTCAGCTGGGGTCGAGTCGAAACGGTGCAGTTCGACGGGCTGGGGCAGGCCGAGTGTCTTTGCGACCTGCTTCAGTGGGCCGTTGACCAAGCCCAGGTAGGTGTCTTTCATGCTGCCTCCACAATCGCTGTGAGTCCCTGGCCGCCTGCTGCGCAGATCGAGACCAGTGACCTCTTCTTGCCAGTGAGCTTGAGGTACTTCGCGGTGGAGGCGATGATGCGTCCACCGGTCGCTGCGAACGGGTGTCCGGCGGCGAGGCTTGACCCCAGTGGGTTCAGCTTGGCCCGATCGATGGAGCCAAGTGCTCCGTCGAGGCCGGCCTTCTCACGGCAGAACTTCTCTGATTCCCATGCCGCCAGGTGGCTGAGCACGGTCGACGCGAATGCCTCATGGATCTCAAAGGCATCGAAGTCTTCGAAGGTGAGGCCGTTGCGGGCTAGAAGGCGTGGGACTGCGTAGGCCGGAGCCATGAGCAGACCCTCGGCACCGTCGACGAAGTCGACCGCTGCTGCTTCGGCATCGACGAGGCGAGCCAGGGGTGTGAAGCCGTGTTCGGCCGCCCAATCTTCGCTGCCGAGCAGGACGGAGGACGCTCCGTCTGTCAGCGGAGTCGAGTTGCCGGCAGTCATCGATGCCGGAGTATTCAGGTTCTTGCCAAACACGGGCGACAGCTTAGCCAGGGATTCGGCGGAGGAATCCGCCCGCATGTTGGTGTCGCGGCTGACTCCAAGGTACGGGGTCGAGAGGTCATCGAAGAATCCCTCGTCCCAGGCACGGGCGAGATTGTGGTGAGAGGCCAGGGCTAGTGCGTCCTGCGCCTCGCGGGTGATCTTCCACTCGGCGGTGGTGATCGCCTGGTGCTCACCCATGCTCATGCCAGTACGTGGCTCACCCGTCGACGGAGCCTGAGGCGCCAGGTAGGCCGGACGGATCTGTGCGGCGATCTTCGCCCGCTGAGCAATGGTCTTGGCTCGCGTGAGTTCGAGCAGAATCTCACGCATCGAGTCGTTGATGACGATCGGCGCATCCGACGCGGAGTCCACGCCAGACGCGATGCCGGACTCGAGCTGACCGGCATTGATCTTGTTGTTGAGGCTGACCACGGTCTCGAGACCGGTGGCACAGGCCTGCCCGACATCAAACGCGGGAGTCGTCGGCGACAGGGCGGAACCGAGAACCGCCTCACGAGTGAGGTTGAAATCCTTCGAATGTTTGAGGACTGCGCCGCCGGCGACTTCGCCGATGCTCTCACCGGCCAAGCCGAAGCGGGCCACGAGTCCGTCGAGGGCGCTCGTGAGCATATCGAGATTGCTCGCCTTGGAATATTGCTTGTTCGAACGAGCGAACGGAATACGGTTACCGCCAAGGATGACGGCACGCTGATTGGGAGTGGACATTTGCACCTCCGGTATGTGGATTTAACTGTTACCGACAGTACCTGATACCGTCTGTCACATGAAATCGCTCACAGATGGTCGGTCCACTCGGTGGCAGCAGCATCGCGACCTCAGGCGCCACGAGCTGCTGCGCGCCGTCCGGCACGTCGTTGATGAGCACGGAGACGAGCTGTCGATGGAGCAGATCTCCGAGCATTCGGGCACCACCAAGTCCGTGCTCTACAGATATTTCACGGATCGCGCGGGTCTGCAGGCGGCCATGGGCGAATGGGCGATGAATGTCATCTCCAAGTCACTCGATGACGCAACAGCAACCTCGGCACAGGACGCACTGACCAAAATGATCCGTGCGTTCGTCGCGCTCGCCGCAGAATCACCGAACATCTACCGATTCTGCGATACGGCAGTCAACCGCTTCGCACCGACGGAGACCGGCGGATTCTTCAATTCAATCGCCAGCCTCCTCGCCGATCGGCTTGTCCTTGAGGGTACTCAGGGACAGCTGTGGGCAGCAGGCGCAATCGGTTTCGTGCGTGCCGCGACCGAAAACTGGCTGGCCGATCCCAGCCGTCCCGATGAATTCGCCACCGCAATCAGTCAATGGCTCTGGGCCTCGTTGCCCGCAAAACTAGGAGTAGACGAATGAAGCTTTCCCTTGATCCACAGGCGATCAACGACGCCCTCGACGGCCGGTGGGCCGAGGCACGACGCCAGGGGCGCACCCTGGCACTCGACGAGATCACTCATGAGGATCCTGCCGATGACCTTGAAACCACACGGGCAAAGACGCTGACCGGTGTGGGCATCATGGCCGACACCGGTCTGACCATGACGAGCCTGCCCACATCACTGGGCGGCCTCAACCAACACGCGACTAACGTCGCCGGCTTCGAGGAGACCGTCACTGCCTCCCCCAGCCTCCAGATCAAGGCCGGGGTCCAGTTCGGGCTCTTCGGCGGAGCGATCCTTCACCTGGGCAACTCCGAACAGCACCAGGCCTGGCTGCTGGATGCTCAGAAGGGCAAACTTCTGGGCTCATTCGCGATGACGGAGATCGGCCACGGATCCGATGTCGCCGCGGTCGGAACCACCGCGACGTATTCGGCTGAGGACGAGGAATTCGTCATCAACACGCCCTTCCGCGCCGCAACCAAGGAATACATCGGCAACGCAGCGCGTGATGCACGCGCTGCCGTGGTCTTCGCCCAGCTCATCACCGCTGGAGTCAACCATGGTGTGCACGCGTTCTTCGTCCCGATCCGTGATGAAGACGGTGAAGTGCTGCCGGGTATCACCATCGAAGACGACGCTTTCAAGGGCGGACTCAAAGGCGTCGACAACGGACGGATCATCTTCGACGAGATCCGCATTCCACGATTCAACCTCCTCGACCGCTATGGTGCGGTGACCGCCGATGGCACGTATTCCTCCCCCATCGACTCCCCGGGACGCCGCTTCTTCACGATGCTCGGCACCCTGGTCCAGGGACGTGTCTCCCTCGACGGCGCCGCCATCGTCGCATCGAAGCTGGCACTCGACATCGCCGTTCGCTACGGTCTCGAGCGCAAGCAGTTCACCTCGGTCGATGACATCAACGAGACCACACTCTTGGATTACCAGCAGCACCAGCGTCGCCTGATGCCGGCCATCGCCTCCGTCTACGCCTCGGCCTTCGCACACGAGAAGCTGCTCACCTCATTCGAAGAGGTGTTCTCCGGCGCCGATGAGAGCGATGAGAATCGCGCGCTGCTCGAGACTCGGGCCGCAGCGTTCAAGGCCGACACCACCTGGATGGCCCTCGACGTCATCCAGGAAAGCCGCGAAGCCTGCGGCGGTGCCGGGTTCATGGCCGAGAACCGTCTTGTGGGACTGCGCGCAGACCTCGACGTCTACGCCACGTTCGAAGGTGACAACACTGTGCTCCTGCAGCTGGCAGGCAAGCGCCTCCTCGGCGACTATGCCAAAGAACTCGCACATATCGATGTCGGTGGGGCCGCCCGCTTCATCGGCACCCAGGCCGCCGAGCACACGCTCTACCGAACCGGCATCGCCAATGCGGGCCTCGCGATCTCCGACGTCTTCACACTGAACCTGAACGAGAAGCGGATCCGTTCCGGGAAGCTGCAGCGTTCGCTGCTGGAGACCAGGCTCGAGGTCATGCTCTCGAACCTCGCCCAAGCACTGCGTCCTGCCGCTAAGATGTCGCAGGCCGATGCGGCTGGAGTCTTCAACGACAACCAGCACGAGTTCATCGAGATGGCGCGCGCCTACGTCGAGCTGGAGAAGTGGAAGGCCCTCGACGAAACGATGAGGGAACAGACAGACCCGGACCAGAGCAAGCTCTTCCGCCGTCTGCGCGATACTTACGGCCTGACTCTCATCGAGAAGCACGTCGGCTGGCATCTTATGTACGGTCGTCTCCCGATGTTGCGTGCCCGCCAGCTCAACGAGACGCTCAACCGTCTGTGTGCGAAGCTGTCCGCCAACGCCTTGGACCTCGTGGACGCCTTCGGCTACGGCGATGATCACCGCCGCGCAACGATCGCGACCGGCATCGAGGCCGAGCGTCAGACCGAAGCTGCCGACTACTTCCGTCACTCCCGTGCACAGGAGAACTACCCTGTGGAGGAGAAACAGCTGCGCAAGGCCGCGAAAGCTGCGCAGAAGGCGGCCAACAAGGGCGGACGTAAGGCGAAAGCCAGCAAATAACTGATAGCTAGATAGATAGCCCAGAAGATGTGGGAGGGGCCGTGCAGCTTGATTGCTGCACGGCCCCTCCCACGTTCGTCTCGTCTGTGATTGTCTCGTCTGTGACTGTCTGACTAGCATCGGCCGCAGACTGGCTCGTGTGCGCCGGTCGCAGGCCAGCTGCATGGACTCAGGTGTCTGTTTGCCTGATCGCAGACGTCTGCCTGCGCTCAGGCGTTGAGGAAGTCCTTCAACGCCGCCGAAATCGCGGCAGTCTCTGTGAGGAAGCCGTCATGCCCGACGTCGGATTCGATGACGTGATGGGTCACGGCTCCGGGCAGACTCTGGGCGAGCAATTCGACCTGTGCGGGCGGAAACAGCCGATCCGAGGAGACCGAGACGACGAGGTTGTCGGTGCAGCTGTCGGCCAATGATGTCGCCAGGTCGTGTGAACGACCGATGCGCACATCGTGGTCGCGCAGGGCACGGGTGAGCACGACGTAGCTGTGTGGGTCGAACCGGGCGGTGAGCTTCTTCGCCTGGTGATCGAGATACGAGGTGACCTCGTAGTAATCAGGTGATCTGCGCCGTCGGGAGAACCGGTGGTTGAGCTCCGCATCATTGCGATAGGTCAGGTGCGCGATCTGCCGGGCAAGTCCCAGGCCCTGGGCAGGGAAAGCGCCGACCGCGGTGTAGTCACCGGAGTAGTAGTCGGGGTCGAGTTCGATGGCGCGTTCCTGCATCATCGCCCAGGCGATCTGGTCGGCTTCGGAGAAGGCTGGTGCGGCGATGATCGCGCATTTCTTCACCTTGCGTTTGTCGAGGAGAGAGAATTCGAGGGCTCTGGCTCCACCCATCGACCCGCCGATGACGGCATGCCAGGAGTCAATTCCGAGGATCTGTGCGAGATTGTGTTCCAAGCGGGCCATATCGCGGATCGTGACCGTAGGAAATCTGGACCCATAGGGCAATCCGTCGTCATAGACGGACTGGGGTCCAGTGGTACCCGAGCACCCGCCGAGAGAATTCGCACACACCACGAAGTATTCGTTCGTGTCGATCGCCTCGCCCGGGCCGACGACGCCCGCCCACCATTCGGTGACGCTGGTGTCGCCGGTCAGGGCGTGTTCGATCAGAACCGCGTTGCTGCGGTCCGAGTTGAGTGTGCCAAAGGTTTCGTAGGCGACCTCGACAGTTCCGAACGTGTGTCCGGATTCTGTGACGAAGCCCAGAATTCGCTCGACGGAAGTGCTCTGGGTAGTCATGTCAGGCGGCGGCCGATGCAATCGCTGCGGCAGCGGCGAAGCCCTTGTCGATGTCGGCGATGATGTCCTCGCTGCCTTCGAGCCCCACGGACAGACGCACGAGGGCCGGATTCACACCGGCAGCAGCCTGCGCATCTTCGCCGAGCTGCGAGTGAGTCGTCGATGCCGGGTGGATGACCAAGGAGCGGACGTCGCCGATGTTGGCCACGTGTGAGTGCAGTTCGAGCGCATCGACAAAGGCCACAGCGGCGTCGAAGCCGCCGATGATGTCGAAGGACAGGACCGAGCCGACTCCGTTGGGCAGGTACTTCTTCGCCTTGTCGTGCCATGGGCTGGACTCGAGTCCGGCGAAGGCGACGCGGCTGACCTGCTCGTGGTTTTCGAGGTAGGAGGCAATTGTGTTCGCATTCTCGACATGGCGGTCGATGCGCAGGCTCAGAGTCTCAAGTCCCTGGGCGATGAGGAAGGCATTGAACGGGCTGGCGGCCGGTCCGAGATCACGCAGACCCTGCACACGGGCCTTGAGGCCGAAGGAGACGTTGGCACCGAACGGCGAATCCGCGCCGAGGTCGCGGGCATAGACCAGACCGTTGTAGGACTCGTCCGGGGTGTTGAAGCCGGGGAACTTCTCCGGCTGTGTGCCGTAGTCGAAGTTTCCGCTGTCGACGACGACACCGGCGATCGAGGTGCCGTGTCCGCCGAGGTATTTGGTGGCTGAATGGAGAACGACGTCGGCACCGTGTTCGATCGGGCGCACCAGGTAGGGGGTGGCCAGGGTGTTGTCGGTGAAGAGCGGAACACCGGCCTCGTGGGCGATGTCGGCCACTGCCGAGATGTCGAGGACATCGGAGCGAGGATTGGACACAACCTCGGCGAAGAAGAGCTTCGTATTCTCCTGCGCCGCGTTCTTCCACGCATCGAGGTCATCGACGTCGACGAACGTGGTCTCGATGCCGAGCTTGCGCAGGGTCACGTGGAGCAGGTTGTAGGTTCCGCCGTAGAGGCTGGAGCTGGCGACGATGTGATCACCGGCTTCGGCGATGTTCGTGATGGCCAGCAGGGCTGCTGACTGTCCCGATGCCGTGAGCACAGCGTGGACTCCGCCTTCGAGGTCGGCGATGCGGTTCTCCACGACCTCTGTGGTCGGGTTGGTGATGCGGGTGTAGATGGGGCCGAGTTCGGTGAGTGCGAAGCGGTTGGCCGCGGTCTCATTGCTGTCGAAGACGAATGAGGTGGTCTGGTGGATGGGCAGTGCCCTGGAGCCGGTGGTCGGGTCCGGTGTCTGGCCGGCATGGATCTGTCGCGTTTCAAATGACTGCGTCATGATGTCTCCTTCGAGTACGGTTGATTCGCCCGTGGTGGTCCGCGCGAGTGAATTGGTGATGTCACTACTGTCATCGACTCTCAGGCCGCAAGCATGCGATCTCGTCATGTTTATGTCACCTGGCGTCATGTTTCGTCACACCACTTGCACCGTCCGGGTCTATATCGACGCGCACTCATGTCGGCGTTCGCAGTCGTGGTCTCAGCGGAAATTGCGGGCCTTGGTCGGCAGCTGCACCTCGAGCGGAATGAGCTTGTGGGCGTAGAGACTCACGACCTCTCCCCCGCGTTGGATCAGCCCGGTGACCACGAGGGCGTTGCGCGAGGTTGCGATCGGCCGGAACCGTTTCATCAGCCCGGCCGTGGCCACGACGTTGAGCATCCCGAATTCGTCCTCGAGGTTGATAAATGTGATTCCCGAGGCGGTGGCCGGGCGCTGTCGGTGCGTGACGATGGCGGCCACCGTCATCCGGGTCCCGTCGGCAGCCGCCGCGGCATCCGCCGTCGAAGCGTAACCGCGTTCGATCAGGGACGCTCGCAGGATCTCGGTCGGGTACCCGTCGACGGTGATCCCGGTGGAGAAGAGTTCGGCCAAGGTCGTGTCGAAGGCGTCCATGGTCGGCAGGGTCGGCGCCGAGGAGATCGTGGCGGTTCCCGGCAGCACTCCCGGGTGTGCTCCCGCGACCCCGCCGGCCAGCCACAGTGCCTGTCTGCGGTCAAGATCGAAGCAGCTCAGCGCCCCCGCGGTAGCGAGTCCTTCGAGTGCCTGCTTCCCGATCCCTGTCCTTTCAGCTAGGTCCGCCACCGAGGTGAATGGTGCGTTCTCACGTTCGGTCACGATCACCTCGGCGAAGGACCCCACATGGGCCACCGAATCCAGGCCCAACCGGATCCCGAACTCGCCCGAGACTCCGGTGTCATCGGTCTCGAGGCGCTCCAGGTCGCTGCCGGACATCGAATGGCGAATGTCCACAGGCAGGATTCTCACACCGTGGCGGCGGGCGTCGGCGACGAGCGACTGCGGTGAGTAGAAGCCCATCGGCTGACTGCGCAGCAGGCCCACTGTGAAGGCCGCATGGTGGTGGTATTTGAACCAGGCCGACTGGTAGACGAGATTCGCGAAGCTGATCGCGTGAGATTCAGGGAACCCGTAGTTGGCGAACGCGGCAATCGTGGAGAAGATGGACTCCGCGGTCTCCTCGTCGACTCCTTTGGCGGCCGAACCGGTCTGGAATTTCTGCGCCAGTTCGGTCATCCGCTTCTCTGACCGTCGCGATCCCATCGCCTGCCGCAGCTGATCGGCATCGGCACCGGTGAAACCGCCGACGTCGATGGCCATCTGCATGAGCTGCTCTTGGAACAGCGGCACCCCGTAGGTCTTGGCCAGGGACTTGCGCAGCAGAGGGTGGAGGTATTCCACGTCGTCAAGTCCTTGCCGTCTGCGGATGTAGGGGTGGACAGATCCGCCCTGGATGGGGCCGGGCCTGATCAGGGCGACCTGAACGGCGAGGTCGTAGAATTTCTCGGGTTTGAGGCGCGGCAGGGTCGCCAGCTGAGCCCGGGACTCGACCTGGAAGACTCCCACCGCATCGGCCTTCTGCAGCATCTTATAGACCGCCTCGTCCTCGTCGTCGATGTGGGCGCGTTCGATGAGTTCGCCCGTGTGCCGGTGGACCAGGTCGACCATCTCGTGGAGTGCGGTGAGCATGCCCAGTCCCAGCAGATCGAATTTCACCAGGTCCATGGCCGCACAGTCATCCTTATCCCATTGGACAACGGTGCGATGACCCATTGTGGCCTTCTCGATCGGCACGACCTCACCGATGGGACGATCGGCGAGGATCATGCCGCCGGAGTGGATGCCCAGGTGCCGGGGTGAGCCGAGAAGGTCATCTGCGATGCTGAGCACCGGGGCCGGAACTGGGGAGTCCTCCGCTTCGGGCAGGGTTGACCAGCGGTTGCTGGCTTTTGAGAACGCATCCTGCTGACCCGGTTCGTAGCCCAGGCTGAAGGCCGCGTCGCGGATCGCTGACTTCGCCCGGTAGGTGATGACATTGGCGACCTGGGCGGCCCGTTCACGGCCGAAATGATCATAGACATATTGGATGACCTCTTCGCGCCTGCCCGATTCGATGTCGATGTCGATGTCCGGGTAGCCCTTGCGATCGGGTGAGAGGAAGCGGTCGAAGAGGAGTTCGTGCTTGACCGCGTCGACGGCGGTGATGTCGAGGACATAGCAGACTGCGGAGTTCGCCGCCGAGCCTCTCCCCTGGCAGAAGATGGACACCCGATGGCAGAACTCGGTGATGTCGTAGACGATGAGGAAGTATCCGCAGAACCCCAGTTCCGCGATCATGTTCATCTCCCGATCCAGCTGTGCCCAGGCCTTCGGATTCACGCTCCGGGATCCGTAGCGCTTGGCGCCGCGATCTTCGATGAGCTCACGCAGATATTCCTCGGCGCCCCTGGCATCGGGCATCGGGGCACGCGGCAGATCCGGACGCGCCGAGTTCAGAACGAAGGAGCACTCTTTGCCGATGGCCACGGCGTTCTCCAGAGCCTGACGAGGGAAGCGTGCGGCCATCTCCTCCCCTGTGTGGATCCGGGCATTCGCCGTCGCAGGCAGCCACCCGGCCAATTCGTCGAGGGACAGCCGAGACCTCACCGAGGCTCTCACCTGCGCTGACTTCCACTGCGCCCGGGTAGCAAAGTGCACACTGTTGCTGGCTACGACCGGCAGATTCGTTCGCTGTGCAAGCTCGCCGAGGTGGCGCAGCCGTTCATCATCGTCTGGAGTCCCATCCCGGCTGAGTTCCACCGCGATCCGTTCGGCTCCGAAGAGCGCGATGAGGTTCTGCAGGGCGCCGAGTCCACCATCTGGGTCGTTCAGGGCTCGACGCAGGGGACCTTTGCGGCAGCCGGTGAGGATCGTCCAGTCCCCGCTCATCGCGGCCAGCTCTTCGAGACCGAAGACCGGTCGGTTCTTCTCCCCGGCCAGGTTGGCCTCGGTGATGGCCATCGACAGTCTGTGGTAGCCCTCGACCCCGCGGGCGAGGACCAGAAGGTGGGTGGCATCGGGGTCGGTCTGGCCGGGGATCTTCTCCTCCAACCCCACGGACAGCTCCGCGCCGAAGACTGTGGGCAGACCCACCTCGGCGGCGGCATAGGCGAACCGCACCGCACCGTAGAGACCGTTGTGATCGGTCAGCGCCAAGGACGTCAGCCCTGCTGCGGCGCCTGCGGTCACGAGTTCCTCCGGGTCGGAGGCCCCATCGAGGAAACTGAACTGGGAGTGCACATGCAGCTCGGCCCACTCGACCGTGGAGGTCCGCAGAAGGGGCCCCTGCCCAGGACCCGAATACCGACCGGTGCCATCGGAGCCGCCGGGACCCACCGACACCTGATGACGGTCGGGTCGGGAGAAGGCAGGAGCATCGGACCCATCGGCGTGTTTGCCTTCCAACCGCTGGGCCAGCTGGGACCAGGGGGTGCGCGGATTCGAAAAGCCCATCAGCGGTACCGTCCGGTTATGTACCACTGGCCGTTCTCTTTGCTCAGCAGCAGCGCCTGCCCCGAGCCGGTGACGACCTGCAGGCGGGTCCGATAGATGGCTTTCGCCGGATCCCACCAACCGGATTCCACGGGCCAGGAACCTGAATAGTCAGCGATCTCCTCGGTGGTCCCGGTGGGAAAGCGGATCGCATACGGTGCCGATTCCAGACCTGCGGGACGAGCCCCCACTGGTCGCCCTCCTGCGGCGAGCACATCGATGGGCAGATGTTCGACCGTCGTGGGTCGGGGTGCGTGCAGTGCCCCGGGCCAGGGAGCTCCGGGGCTGCGCACAGGCGATGCCGCCTGCTGCCACGGTGTCCACAGGTTGGTCTCGGCCGGATCCCATCCGCCCTGCAGACCCGGGACCAGGACCGAGTCGGGGCCGAACAGTCCCTGCAGCCGCTCCAGCGTGTGAGTGACCTGCCCGGTGTTCTCATCGAACAGACTCCTCGTCGCGCCGATGGGAGTGGTCAGCTCCGCGGCCACAAGGCCCACAGCGATGATGCCCTCCTCGGAGAAGTCCTCCGGATCGGGGCCGGGATCGTCGGGAGCCGTTCCGATCTGAGGAGCCGACCCGGCCTGGGCCTGTGGTCCGGATCCGGTCTGTGGTCCGGTTCTGGCAGCGGCTGGTCCCTGTCGAGTGGCTCCGGCCAACCATCCCTCTGCCTGCCACCGCAGACGGTCGGCGATGGTGTTCTCGTTCATGTCTTCGATCCGCCAGGTCCGCTTCGAGAACTGTCCCGAGACGGCGATGAGCTCGATCGTGATCTGTGTGCACACGAGTCCTCGGCTGCGCACGGCGGTCAGGAGCTCGGCGGCAAGCTGGCGGGTCAGGAATCCCAAAGTGTCACTGCGAGTCGTCGGCGTGTCCAGACCGAGTTCGACATTGAGTCGTTCTTCCCGGACATGATCGCTCAGAGGCGTCCACTCGACTCCCGTGGCCAGGTCGTGCGCACGCTTGCCCAGCGCCCCGAATCGTGAGTTCACGTCCCGTGCGTCGAGCGCGGCCAGATCCCCCAAGGTTCGCAGGCCCAACTGGGTGAAGGTATCGATGAGTTCGGTCGCACCTGCCCCGGCATATTCGAGGGTGCTGACCGGCTGCACAGCTAGGAACTCCGCAGTCTCGCCTGGTTCGACCCGGCGTGCCTGCCCCGCGGCAAGGACTGCTGCGAACACGGTGCCGGCAATGCCGGGGAAGAACTCCCACCCGGTCGCCGATACGAGTGCTGAGATCAGAGCCTCAACGGCGCTGGGCTCATCGGCATAGCCGTGTTTGAGCGAGTCCAGGGGAATGGCGAGCGTGCCGGGACTGAGCAGAGTGAACCGTGCCACGAGTTCCTCGAGCGCTCCGACTCCGGCAGAAAAGTGTCTGTTGTCTGCTTCCTCGTCCCAAGCGACCACATGTGCTTCGGGGCAGCGGTATCCGACCGCCCGCTTGTTGTTGCCCAGAGCGATTCCGGCCGCGCGAGCAGGAGCATTGGCCGCGACCACCTGGCCTCCGCTGAGCACCGCCACCGGAGTACGAGGACTGAGATCATGTTCGGTCGCAGCAGCCACCGCGGACCAGTCGGGAACGCTGAGAACGAGTGTGCGATGGTCATCGATGCGCACAGCGGTGGATTCGGCAGCGACGTCAGCTGACACTGCGGATCACCGGCCGTTCGAATATGCCCTCCGCCGGGGTGGGCGCTGGTGCTTCGGCAGGAGTCCCTTCCGGTCCCGGCAGCAGGAACCGGTGGACGCCGGTCTGTGATCGGGCCTGCACGAGGCAGGAGCGAAGACGTCCATGACCGCGTTCTGTGCCCGACCACTGCGTGTCGGTGATCTCGATCTGCTCCGTGCTTCCGGGCATCGATGTCAGGCTGATGAAGCTGATCTTGCGTTCGCGCACCTTCGCCAGCAGCCGAGCGCGCTCCCCAGCACTGGGCAGAAACCCCGGGTCGACGACGAGGACGTCGAAAGATTCGATGAGGATTGAGACCACACGCAGCCAGTCCTCGGCCGGGGTGACGAGGTTGACGAAGTGGTCGAGGTCAACACCCAGATCGGCAATGGATGACACGGCAGGTTCGCCGAGTCCGATACCGGCACACCATTTCTGCTCCCGGGTTGCGACGGCGATCGTGGCGAGGGCACAGCTCAACGATTGGCCCCCGATCAGTGTCACGATCTCCCCTCGGGGAAGGCCGCCTCGGCGAAACATCGGTGCCAACACCGGATCCACGGTGCGAGGGGCAAGCCCATCGAACAGAGCGGCGGCCGTGGAGATACCCATCTCCCGGCTGAGCTGTTCAACGAGTGGCACTGCAGACATGACATCCATTATCGAACTAGTGTTCTAAATAGGCAAGATTTACGCAGCGACATTGTTCGCCCGGGCGTGTCTCCATTCCGCCTCGAACATCCACGCAATGCAATAGTCCAGGCTGAAGCCGTACCCGCCGCCGACGGTCCTCGGATCCGCTTCCGCGACCGCCTCCTCGGCGACCTTGACCAGCCGTGCCGTGTCGAAGACGATGCGCCCGCGCTTCCCCTCTTCAAGCGGAAGCAGCTGCGAACCGCCGGGCAGGAAGAAGGCGAATGCCGCCTGCCCGCCCAGAGTTCCGGCGAAGGGAGCTGAGGTCCGTGAGATATTCAACTCATATCTGTGCACCGCCGTGTGGTGGGTGCGGCAGAGCAGGATGAGATTGTCCAGGTCCGTCGCTCCGCCCTGTGACCAGGGGCGGATGTGGTGTGCGTCGCACCTTCTGCGGGCACGGCAGCCGGGGAACTGGCATCCCATGTCCCGTGCGCTCAACGCTAGGCGTTGGCGTCTGCTCACCAGCCTCTTCGACCGTCCGAGCATGAGTACGTCTCCATCGGCGTCCTTGATCGTTCCGCTGATCAGAGCTTCGCAGCTCAGCCGTTCCGCCGTCGCCGAGGTGATGCCGCCGAAGCCATCGATTCGACAGGTCAGGTCTGTCTTTTGATCCGCAGACGTCCCCGCGGGGACGTCGTCGAGGGCTTCGGCACGGGAGCCGGATCGGGTCACCACCTCGGCGGAGGCATGGACGAGCATGCGGGCGCGGTCAACGTCAACGGTTCCAGGCGACGCTGCCTGCGGAAACGCATGCACGATCTCCATCAGGCACATGACCTGCGAGATCGGCTCATACGATGGCTCATCCTCCTGCCCTTCGCCGCCGGCGTCATCCGCAGAGGACGGCTGTTCGAGAACATGCCGAGCGGCGTCGAGCATCGAGGAGAATTCCGCGGCCTCATCCTCGCCCAGGTCGATCGTGATGCGAGTCCGTCCAGGCCCGATGGTCCGTATACTCACGCTGTCGCTCGGAAGGGCGCAGGGAGCTTCCCCGCCCTCGTTCCCGCCGGACAGTTGGAGGTAGTTGCGAGCGATCACGCCGATCTGGCTTCCGGTGGAGACATCGGCCAGTCGCAGCGCCTCTTCATCGGGGATCCGCCCCACCAGCCTGGTGACCTCACGCACCTTGGAAAAGCTGACGTTGCCCTCCCCCAGGCTCTTCTTCACCTTCGGCATTTCGCGCAGCGCCATCATCACTCGGACGTATTCCCGTGCAGTGTGTGCGCTCACCGCCGCAATGTGCATGACCCACTGGGGCAGCGACGTCACGCCCACCCACTGCGCCCACAAGCCTCTGCGCTCGACCTCGTCGATGAGCGCAATGACACGGGCATGGCAGAACGCGATGCACGAGATGTTGCGCTGGATGTCGGCAACCAGCTCTTCGGACGTGAGATCACCCAGCCTCGCGCCAGCGCCCACGTCGGCACTTGACTCGGTCTGCAGAGACTCGGCGGTATCCGACTGCGCCTTCGAATCTCCGCCGTAGTCATCAGGATCGACACTCATCGCTGTGAGCAGCTCCGACCTTGCGAATGGATCCGGATAGTCCGCAAACGGATCTGCAGCCGTGTTCTCGACCATGGTTCCCACCTTTCCCCTTTCGACCTCTGCGGCCGTTCGGTTCGTGAGTCCCCATGACCTCGAACCGTGCTTTCACCATACGAGGCGCCACTGACATAAGATCGGAATCGTAATGATCCAGTCGAGTGAATGAATGATCTGCTTTCGAATCGGATTCGCCGTAAAGATCCATGTGTACTATACGGAGCTCTCTTTGTTCTATACACGTGGAATCGCACTATCACCAAAGCGTCCCCGCGGGGACGCCGACGCTGAATCCGAACCTCACACCGTAGGCTGAGTTCATGAACGATGGGACGACCGATGACGCGGCAGAACTCCCCGTGGAAGGGGCGCGGGAATCAGCCAGAGAGGCAGCCACTCGGGCCTCCTACGATGCGATCGCTGAGACCTATACGGACTGGATCGCCGCCGAGCTCACAGCCAAGCCACACGATCGTGCCGTCCTCGCAGCCTTCTCCGAACTCGTGCTCTCCACCGGGAAACCCAAGGCCCTTGAGATCGGGTGCGGCCCAGGGCGGATCACAGCTTTCCTTGCCGCCTTGGGTCTGGCCCCCTCCGGCCTCGACCTCTCTCCCGCCATGATTGCCCTGGCATCTCGTCTCTACCCGAATCTCGATTTCACCACCGGATCGATGACGGCACTGCCCTATGAGGACAACAGCTTTTCCGGACTCGTCGCGTGGTACTCCATCATCCATGTTCCCGATGCGTCCCTGGACACCGTCTTCTCCGAGGCTGCTCGAGTGCTGCGGCCGGGTGGATGGTTCCAGCTGGCCTTCCAGCTCGGCGACCGTATCGATCACCAGTCCGAGGCGGCCGGCTTCGACGTCGATCTCGACTTCCACCGCCGCTCGATCGATCAGGTTCTGACGTTTCTTCACAAACATGGGTTCGCACCCGCGACTCGGCTCGAACGCGAGCCGGACCTGGCCGGCCAGTTTCCGGAGAGGACACGGCAGGGCTATCTGCTCGTCCGCCTGGAGGCCACCACAACCACTACGACTGCACCCGGGGAACGGGCAACGGCCGAACAGTGACAAAATAGGTGTCATATGAACATCGACATCGTCTTCCACACGCCCGAGATCCCCGGCAACACCGGCAATGCCATTCGCCTGGCCGCAGTCACGGGTGCCCACCTCCATCTCGTCGAACCTCTTGGCTTCGACCTCTCCGATGCGAAGCTGCGTCGTGCGGGACTGGATTATCACGATCTTGCCCACGTCACGGTCCATACGTCTTTGACGGATCTGTGGAACCACCTCGGCGAGCGTCGGGTCATCGCGTTCACCACCCATACGGATCAGTCCTTCGCCGAGGTGGGCTACCGTGATGGTGATGTCCTCCTCTTCGGTCAGGAGTCGACGGGTCTGCCCGATTCCGTCGTCGAGGATGAGCATGTGGATCTGTCCGTGCGCATCCCGATGCTGCCTTCCAGGCGTTCGCTCAACCTCGCCAATTCCGCATCGATTGCAATCTATGAGGCCTGGCGGCAACAGGGATACGCCGGGGCCTGAACGCGCGTAGACTTCTGCCCGACAGTAATTTCGAAAGGACCACCATGACTTCCAAAGTGCTCACAATCGCCGGTTCCGATGTCTCAGGCGGAGCCGGCCTCGAAGCCGACCTGAAGATGTTCGAAGAATACGGCGCATTCGGCACCGCCGCCGTGACCTGCATCGTCACCTTCGATCCGGCCGATGGCTTCAGCCACGTCGTCGAATTCATCGACCCCGAGGTGGTGACCAGGCAGCTCGAATCGACCTTGGCGGTGCACAAGTTCGACGCGATCAAGTCGGGCATGCTCGGGTCCGTGGACTCGGCATTCGTGCTGGCCGAAAAGCTCAAGACGAACGAGCTGCCCTATGTCTTCGACCCTGTCCTCGTGTGCAAGGGCGCGGGCACCATGGTCGATCTCAAGGATCTCTTCGTCGACAACCTCGTGCCCTTGGCCACCGTCATCACCCCGAACCTCGAGGAGGCCGCAACGTTGGCCGGCCTCGATCCGATCGATTCGGTTGAGGGCATGATCGAGGCCGCGAAGATCATCCACGGTCAGGGTGCTAATAACGTCGTCGTCAAGGGCGGTGCGCGCCTGGCCGGTGACGACGCGATCGACATCCTCTTCGACGGTCAGAAGGTCACGACGCTGCGCTCACGCAAGGTCAATGAGAAACTCGTCAACGGTGCAGGCTGTTCATTCGCCTCCTCCATCGCCGCTGGCATCGCCACCGGTCTCAGCATCGAGGACGCGGTCGTCTCAGCGAAGGAGAAAGTCGCCCACGGCATCGCGAACTGCCTCGACAATGCCACCGGCGTGGCCTCGCTGTTCCATCCGGCGGCTCGCACCCAGCCCTCGCCCGATATCCGCGTCAGCGTGGACTGAGGCTCCAAAGCAGATAGAAAAGGAACTGCCCCGCACACCATCTCAGGCGTGCGGGGCAGTTCGCATAAGTCATGCGTGACGGTCGGAACCGTCGGGTCGGCCGAAACCGACTGGGGTTCAGCGCTTGCCGAAGCCCTTGTAGCGATCCTTGAACTTCTCGACGCGGCCTGCGGAGTCGAGGATGCGCTGCTTTCCGGTGTAGAACGGGTGCGATGCGCTCGAGATCTCAACGTCGATGACGGGGTAGGTGTTGCCGTCTTCGAATTCGATCGTCTTGTCGCTCTTCGCGGTCGAACGGGTCAAGATCTTGGTTCCCGACGACAGATCGTTGAACACGATCGGTGCGTATTCCGGGTGGATGTCCTTTTTCATATTCTTACCTTTGCTGAATCCGCTCAGGCGCCTGGTATGGGTCGACCCATCCGCCAGTGCCCGAATTCGTCTGCTGGACACGCCTCGAACCGTAGGAACCGGACACGAAGCGACAGCTCAGTCTATCTGATGGACTGGCTCAAAGCGATTCCCGCACTGTCTCCTAAACTGTGGCCATGAACACCAAGGAACGCATTTCCGCGCAATTCGACCTCACGCCCGCAGCATCTGCTCCCGAACTCATGGCCGCATCCACCGCCGAGGCGATCTCTTCGATCACCGGCGACGTCGATGCGTTCGCCATCGATCCGCAGATCGCAGACACAGCGGCCCTGCTCGATGCCACCGGTCTCGGACCCGAAACCTCGGCTAACTGTGTTCTCGTGGCCGGTGCGCGCTCCGGTGAGGAACGAATCGCTGCCTGCATGGTCCTCGCCAATACCCGTGCCGATGTGAACAAGCGGGTGAAGAAGCTCCTCGACGTGCGCAAGGCCTCGTTCCTGCCCATGGATCGCGCGGTCGGCGAATCGGGGATGGAGTACGGCGGCATCGGACCCATCGGTCTGCCTGCCGACTACCGGATCCTCATCGACTCACGTGTGGCCGAGGCCGACGAGCTCATCATCGGTTCGGGGATCCGTGGTTCCAAACTCATGCTCTCCGGCGCGGCGCTGGCATCGCTTCCCACTGCCGAGGTGGTCGAGGGGCTCGCAAACGAGATCGACTGAGGTCCTCGGTCAGCTCAGTCCTGCCTTGTCGAGGACATAGGAGATGAGCGGTTCGTAGAGGTAGGGCACGACGTCGTCATCGAGGGGAACGGTGACCTCGATGGCTCCTTGAGCCTCAGCGACGAAGAGTGCCGGATCGTTGCAGTCGGCATAGCCCAACGTGCGCAGCCCACGGCTCGAGGCCGCACCGGCCCACCCATGATCGGCCACGATCAGATCTGGGGTCTGGCCGCCTCGGCGGGTGATGTCGTCAAGAAGTGCATGCATGGGTTCGGCGAGGTGTGTGTGCGGGGTCCCGCCATGCTGATGCCAGGTCCACACACGGTTGATCTGTCGGCAGTCGCCGCCGAGGCCCGGGACGTCAACGGCGTTGGCCTGGTGCGTGATCCGCGCACCGTGGGACTCGGCTGCGGCGGCCATCGCCATGTGCACAGGAAGCAGCCCGGCCGGGTGGCCCGTGGCGAAGAGGATCTCTCCCCCAGCTCGGGTGACCGCGCCGATGGCGGTGGCTAACTGTTCGAGTGCGTCGATGCAGCGTTGCGTCGAAATCGTGTCGATGCCCTCGACGAAATCGGGTTCCGGGCGCAGCCCGCACCGGTCGACCATAAGCGCGAACACGGAGTCATAGTCCCAGTCTCGGGTCAGATCGACGCCGAAGTCGAACTGCTTCTCCTGTGCCAGGAAACGATGGATGTGTGAGAGGTTGTTCTCTCGGGGTGTCCCCACCTCACCGGTGATGCGAGCTGCTTCCAGGGCGTGGGCGAGTGTGGTGCGGTCCACTGTGGTCCTCTCAGTCTCAGGTGCTGCAGTTGTCGCAGATTTTGCGACAACTGATGCATCGGCAAACTCTTCGCGTAATGCATTGGCTGCGTGCTTGCCGATAGTCTTCGCGTCTCTGCCCTACAGCGTGGCAAGTTGCTGCCTTGTGGACCTCTGACACGAGGTCAGTCTTCCTGCAGGGCGAAGCAGGCCACCGCCGAGGCGGCTGCGACGTTAAGCGAGTCGACTCCCCCAGACATCGGGATCATGACAGTCGAATCGCAGGCGGCAATCGTCGATCGGCGCAGACCGTCACCCTCGGTGCCGAAGACGATCGCGGTGCGTTCGGGAGCGTCGGCGGCGAAATCGCGGATGGCCACAGAATCCTGTTCGAGAGCCAGCGCAGCGACGTGGAAACCGAGCTCACGCAGGGCATCAACCCCTGCCGGCCAGGACTCGATCCGAGTCCATGGGACCTGGAACACGGTGCCCATGGAGACACGAATCGAACGACGGTAGAGCGGGTCGGCGCACCTGGGCGTCACCAGGACGGCATCGACGCCGAAGGCTGCGGCTGACCGAAAGATGGCGCCGATGTTCGTGTGGTCGACGACGTCCTCGATGACGACGATGCGCTGAGCATCGGTCACGAGCTCGGCGACGCTGGGAAGCTGCGGTCGGTGCATCGCGGCCAGAGCACCTCGGTGAAGGTGGAAGCCGGTGAGGGATTCGACTGCGGCATCGGTGCCGATGAAGATCGGGGCATCATTGGCGGCGATGAGGTCGGCTAGGTCGAAGAGCCATTTGGGGCTGGTCAGGTACGACCGGGGAACCATGCCTGCGGCGTGGGCACGGCGGATGATCTTCGAGGATTCGGCGATGAACAGGCCCTCGGCCGGTTCGCGAACACTGCGCAGGCCGACATCGGTCAGCTGAGTGTAGTCGTGGAGGTCGGCCGGAGAGGCCCCAGCGCCTGTGGCATTGTCGGTGGCCACCGTTCCCTCATCGAAGAACCGTAGACGCTCGGCAGTGATGCCGAGTTCGGCGGCACGGTCGATGACCTGTTGCTGTGTCAGTGGTGCCTTGGCCGGTGTATTCATACGATCACAGGGTGAGGATGCGCCAGATGGCGACGAGTCCGAGGATGACGATGACGGAGCGCAGCAGGACGGGCGAGAATTTCCGTCCCACCCTGGCACCGAAGTAGCCGCCGATGAGGGAGCCGATGGCGATGCAGATGACGGCGATCCAGTTGATCCGGTCGTGGCCGACGATGATGTAGGTGCTGGCCGAGACCGTGTTGACGACGAGGACCAAGACGTTCTTCAGTCCGTTGAGACGCTGCAGGTCATCGGGGAGGAGGAGGCCGAGCAGAGCGATCAGGATGATCCCCTGGGCGGCGGCGAAGTAGCCCCCGTAGATCGCGGTGAGGAAGACGACGACCAGGACGAGGATATAGCGGCCGGTGGTCAGCGTGTCACCGACCGAGGCCGGCACATGCTCCTTGCCCGCCTTTTCGGCGCGGCGCACGGAACGGTTTTTGAGGTGGCGGGAGAGTGCAGGCTGACCCACGACCATGATGAGGGCCACGACGAGGAGGACCGGGACGATCGTCTCGAAGGCGTCTTCGGGCAGGTGGAGCAGCAGATAAGCACCGGTCAGCGAGCCCAGGATGGAAGCAGGCACGAAGCCTAGGATCCGCCGCCATTGGCCCTTCAGCTCTTCCCGATAGCCGAAGGACGAGGCAATATTGCCGGGGATAAGTCCGACCGCGTTGCTCATCGTCGACACGACCGGTGGCACACCGAAAGCCACGAGTACCGGGAAGGTGATGAGAGTGCCGGAGCCGACGACGGCGTTGATTCCGCCCGCGGCGATTCCGGCGAGGACGATCAGCGCAATCTGCCACAGTTCCATTCCGAGAACTGGGTCCATGCTCAGTACTGGGATCGGGCGTGGAAACGCTGCCCGTCGCGGGTGAGCTTGACGTCGATACCGAAGGTCGCAGAGAGGTTGTCGGCCGTCAGGGTCTCATCGATGGGCCCGGCAGCCATATCAGTGCCCTCGGCCAGCAGCAGCACGTGCGTGATGCCGACAGGGATCTCCTCGACGTGGTGGGTGACCATGATCGTCGCCGGGGCCCATTTCGAGGACAGAATCTCCGTCAGTGCTGCCAAGAGCTCTTCACGTCCGCCTAGGTCGAGCCCAGAAGCGGGCTCGTCGAGGAGCAGCAGCTCAGGGTCCGTCATCAGCGCACGTGCGATCTGCACACGCTTGCGCTCGCCCTCTGACAGGGTGCCGAAGGTGCGATCTGCCAGGTGGCTGATGTTGAACGCTCCGAGGAGGTCCTTGGCCCGTTCGATGTCATCGGTTTCGTATTCCTCGACCCAACGACCGGTGACGCCGTAGGCGGCGGTCAGGACCGTGTCGAGGACAGCCTCGGCCAGAGGAATGCGGTTGGCCAGGGCCGTCGAAGCATAGCCGATGCGCGGACGCAGCTCGAAGACGTCGACGCGCCCGAGGCGCTCCTCGAGGATTCCGACGGAACCGGTCGTCGGGTGCATTCGTCCTGCGGCCAATTCCAGCAGCGTCGTCTTCCCGGCGCCGTTGGGTCCGAGGACGGCCCAATGCTCACCTTCGGAGACGGTCAGGGAAAAATCTTGGAGGAGGAAATTGGCTCCTCGGCGCACGGAAACAGAATCCAAAGTCAGGACATCACTCATATCAGCCAACTCTATCGCAGGCTCGGCGTCTATTCTGGTTCGACATGGACTTGACTACCGACTCACTGCTGCTGACCCTGGCGATGAACCATCGCCTGCACTCCAGCCTCGCCCCAGACGAGGTCAGTGCCGCCTTTCTCGACGACGATCGTGATGTCCCTCTCATCGTCGCCGACGAAGTTTTCGGCACCTCGCCACCGACCGGACTGCTGCTCTTCACCGCCGAGGCTGCGGCGGCCGGGATCACGCATGCCCGGCTGGCCCTGCACCATCCTTCACTGCCGCATACGACGCCTCCCGTGGACAAGGTCGACCGGCTCAGGGTCGGTCGCCACAGTGCCCCGATCGTCCTCCATTCCGGCTCCCACCAGGTTGCGGTGGCCCTCCTCGGCGCCGAGGCGAACATCGAGGTCATCGCCTGCCGGGACACGGTCTTTCGCCCGGTCACGGTCGGAACACCCGCCGAGGCGCTGCGCCGCCTGCGGCTGCTCGTCATGGAGGGTCTGAACCTCATCGAAACGATCGAGGTTCCG
Source organism: Brevibacterium sp. FME17 (assembly GCF_014897515.1). Classification (NCBI taxonomy): domain Bacteria; kingdom Bacillati; phylum Actinomycetota; class Actinomycetes; order Micrococcales; family Brevibacteriaceae; genus Brevibacterium; species Brevibacterium sp. FME17. Next base: position 359,342 of record NZ_JABUYD010000001.1, on the reverse strand, counting down.
GCCGACTGGAGGGAGGGGCCGTGGCGGGATTGGCAGGAGGAGCTGAGCATGCACCACCCGATCTCGAGGCTCATCCCGTCCGTCGCCGACGCTCGAGCCATCTATGCCTCCCTCGACATCCACGAGAGGATGCGCACTGTGCTGGCTCCAGCCACAGTGGCGCCACCAGCCTTCGGCGATCTGCTCTCACGCCTTCACCCTGCGGCCGCCGACTACATCATGGCTGTCGCTACGATGAAGGGGTGAATGACTCAGACTCCGCAACCCCGATGCCAGAGAACTCAATCCAGCTGCTGGTCATGGACGTCGATTCGACGTTCATCAATGAGGAGGTCATCGACCTCATCGCCGTCCACGCGAATGTCGGCGACCAGGTGGCCGAGATCACGGAACGTGCCATGGCCGGCCAGTTGGACTTCGCCGCTTCCCTGGCCGAGAGAGTGGCCCTGCTCAACGGCCTGCCGGTGACCGTTCTCGACGAGGTGCGCGCACAGATCACGCTGACCCAGGGCGCTCGGGAAGTGGTGGCCGCCGTCCAGTCCGACGGTGGCGTCGTCGCCTTGGTCTCCGGCGGCTTCACTCAGATCATCGCCCCTGTTGCCAAGAGCCTGGCCATCACCGAGGTGTTTGCCAACGGACTCGAGTCCGAGGACGGCCGGTTGACCGGAGCCACAAGCGGTCGGGTCATCGATCCGAGTGCGAAGGCCGAGATCTTCGGACAGCTCGCACAAAAATATGACTGCGATCCGAGACGAACCGTGGCCATCGGCGACGGCGCCAACGACATCGGAATGATCCAGGCGGCGGGTCTGGGTGTGGCCTTCTGTGCGAAGCCGGCCCTCGTGGCCGCCGCCGACGCTGCGGTGAACAAGCGTGATCTGCGTGAGGTGCTGACCCTCATCGAGGAACGCGCTCAGGTGTGATGTGAAAAAGAACCAGGTGCCTGAATCTCGTTGAGGCACCTGGTTCTTCGCCTGTGTAGGCGTTCACACGCCGAGGAAGACCCGCAGTTCGGGTGCGGGGTAGTTCCCAGGCTCGACGTCCCAGCTCTCGAGGTCGAAGATCGCGAGCGAGGAGGGACGGAACGCATCCGGAACCCCGGTGGCGGGGCTCAGGTGGCCGAGCACCTCGGCGACGGTGGGCTGATGGCCCACGATATAGGCGCACTGAGAATCGGCCGGGATCGAGTTGATCGCGTCGACCCAGTCATCGACTCCTCCGTTGTAGAGGGACTCGTCCTGGCGCAGTTCGAGGCCGACACCCGTTTCGGGTTCCCCGTTGTGCCGGTTGACGGCTTCGACCACGGCCTGTCCCGTCTGGACGGTGCGCCTGGCCGCCGAGGCGATGGCCACGTCTGGTGACCAGCGCTCGGCGATCTCGGCTCCGGCTTCGACAGCTTGAGCCAGACCGTTGGCACTCAACGAGCGTTCGAAGTCCGTCGGGCCCTCGGCCTCGGCCTTCGCATGGCGGGCGAGAATGAGCACAGGCATCGTCATCGTCTCCGGTTCGGTGGGTGGCTCAGGCGCCGGTGGAGTGGAATCCGCCGTCGACGTGGACCATTTCGCCGGTGGTGGCGGGGAACCAGTCGGAGAGCAGGGCGACGATCGCCTTGCCCGCAGGGGTGGTGTCCTTCTGGTCCCAGCCCAGCGGTGCGCGGTCGCCCCACATGTCTTCAAGCGTTCCGAAGCCGGGGATCGAGGTGGCGGCGGTGGTCTTCAGCGGTCCGGCCGAGACGAGATTGACGCGGATTCCGTCCTCGCCGACGTACTTCGCGAGGTAACGGGCAGTCGACTCGAAGGCGGCCTTGGCCACACCCATCCAGTCGTAGACCGGCCAGGAGATGGTCGCGTCGAAGGTCAGTCCGACAACACCGGCTCCCTTGTTGAGCACGGGCTTTGCGGCGACCGTGATGGCCTTGAGCGAGAACGCGGAGACCTGGATCGCTGCGGACACGGAGTCCCAGGGGGTGTCGAGGAACACGCCGCCGAGCGCGTCCTTGGGGGCGAAGGCGATGGCGTGGACGATACCGTCGATGTTGCCTTCGAGGCGCTCGGGCAGTGCCTCGAGGTCCTCTTCGTTGGTGGCGTCGAGCTCGATGACCTTGGTGGGCTCGGGCAGACGTTCGGATATCACCTGGGTGATCTTCATCTGGCGGCCGAAGCTGGAGAGGATGACTTCGGCACCCTGCTCCTGTGCGATGCGGGCGGCGGCGAAGGCGATGGATGCCTCGGTCAGAACGCCGGTGACGAGGATGCGCTTTCCGTCAAGAATTCCCATTGTGGTCCTTTCAAACTGTTCAAACGTGGGTGAAATCGTTGTCGTCGACGCCTTTGGAGACGCCGTCCTTGGTGTGAAGTCTAGATGTTGACGGGGCTCAGTGCCCCATCCCCAGTCCGCCGTCGACGGGAATGACGGCACCGGAGATGTATGCGGCCTCGTCCGAGGACACCCAGCGCACGACCTTCGCGACCTCGCTCGCCTCGGCGAATCGCTTCGCGGGAATCGTCGCGAGGTATTCCTTCTGCTGCTTCTCCGGCAGCTCATCCGTCATGTCTGTGCGGATGAAGCCCGGGGCAACGACATTGGCGGTGATGCCGCGCGATCCCAGCTCACGGGTGACCGAGCGGGCCAGACCGACAAGTCCGGCCTTCGACGCCGAATAGTTCGCCTGACCGGGGACTCCGTAGAGTCCGGACACGGAGGAGATGAGCACGATGCGGCCCTTCTTCGCCCGGATCATTCCGGTGATGGCACGCTTGATGGTGCGGAAGGTTCCGGTGAGGTTGGTGTCGACGACCGCTTCGAACTCCTCATCGCTCATGCGCATGAGCAGATTGTCGCGGGTGATGCCGGCGTTGGCCACGACCACCTCGACAGGGCCGAGCTTCTCTTCGATCTCTGCGAAGGCCGCATCGAGGGAAGCTGTATCGGTGACGTCTGCGGACACGGCCAGAGCACCTTCGGGTGCGTCTCCGTTGCGGGAGGTTACGGCGACTTTGTCGCCCTGAGCGAGGAATTCCTCGGCGATGGTGCGGCCGATTCCGCGGTTTCCTCCGGTCACGAGGACTATGCGTGGTTCTGACACGAATCTCTCCTGTTGGTGGACAATACAGATTGATCGACTCTTGAGATCAAACTTACCGTCACTAACCTATCGTGAACCGACGGGTGTCGATACGACTCACACAAACGAAGAGTATGATTTTGTAGGAGTAATCGAGCGAAGAAGGTTATGTCTAAGCACCCGCAGCAGATCACCACGGCAGACACCGCCCTTGATGACGACATGAAGTCGCGGATCATCAAATATTCGATCACCATGGGGATTCGAACGTTCTGCTTCGTGGCCGCCTATTTCATGTTCCGGGCGGATCTGACGGTGCTGATGTGGATCTGCGTCGGCGGTGCTGTCATCCTCCCCTACCCTGCCGTGATCTTCGCCAACGCCGGCCGGGAACGCACCAACGATGACGCCGCCGCACTGCTTGACGGGGCACCGATGCCCGAGCTGCCGCCGGCAACCGGAGAGACCATCTCCAGTGACACGATCTCCGGGGAGACGATCCCTGGGGACACGATTCCCGGTGAGGCCGATGACGCTGCGTCAGCCGAAGAGACCGGGGCAGCCGATGAAACACCACATGCAGACCCGACTCGAGGTGATGAGACTTGACCGAGAAGCTCCAGTGCTCGGCGAAGGCATGCAGGGCAGATGCCACCCGCGCAATCCTGTGGAACAATCCCAGCCTGCACATGCCCAAACGCCGCAAGACCTGGCTGGCGTGTGAAGAACATCTCGACTATCTGCGTGAGTTCCTCACCCTGCGCAGCTTCTACATCAGCGACGTTGACATCAACGACATCCCGGAGGATGCCGGTTGATGTCTCGCTATTCCTTCCTCTTCAGCGCACGCTGGCTGAAGTATATCGCCATGACGATCATCGTCGTCATCGCCTGCGTCTTCCTGGCCCTGTGGCAGAAGGACCGTCAGGACCAGAGGCAACACGAGATCGCCACGGTCAATGCGAACTATTCGTCCGCACCAGTCGACATCACGAGCATCCTGGGCTCCACCTCGGCGCACCTCGATGAGGACGATGAGTGGCGTCAGGTGTCCCTGACCGGCCACTATCTGGAATCCGATACCGTCTTCGCTCGCAACCGCACGGTCAATGACAAGGTGGGCTTCTACGCCGTCGTTCCCTTCGAACTCACAACCGGAGAAACGATCGCAATCGTGCGGGGCTGGGTCTCCGAACCCGAAGACGCCCCGCCGGCCCCCACCGGAGAACAGACCATCAAAGCCCGCCTGCAACCTGCTCAAGACGGATCCAAGGACAACAATCCGGACGGGCTGATCAAGGCGATCGATCCCGCCCGCATCCCGGGCATGGACTCAGCGTACGACAACGTCTATGCGGAGGCCGTGCACACCGGGAGCGGCCAGCCCGACGAGAACGGCCTGATGCCTCTGCCCGCACCCGACCTCGATCCGGGCAACCACCTGTCCTACATGCTCCAGTGGTTCACCTTCGGCATCATGATAATCATCGCCGTGTCGATCTCCGCTAGGAGAGAACGACGAGCCGACGCCGAGGCGGCCCAGAAATTCACCGGCGACGTCGAGTACGTCGTGGTCGACAAGGCGGCTCTGGGTGCGGGTGCGAAGATCTCCCAACCCGGCAACCGCTACGGGCGCAACCGCTTGGGATCGGCGAAGATCTACGGTCACGATGAGGCTGAAGAGGACGCGTTCATCGAGGACCGGTTCAGGCACAGCTGAGCGAGGAATCACATGAAAACGGCCCCCTGAGCGCAATGCTCAGGGGGCCGCGACATTCAACGTCAGGCCAGTTGATTCCGTGTCAGGCAAGCGTGACGAGGTCCAGGTAGGTGTCGTTCCACAGATCTTCGTCGCCATCTGGAAGCAGCAGCACACGATCGGGGTCGAGCGCGGAGACCGCGCCCTCATCGTGTGTGACGAGGATGATGGCCCCCTCATAGCGGCGAATCGCCGAGAGGATCTCCTCATGAGAGGCCGGGTCAAGGTTGTTCGTCGGCTCATCGAGGAGGAGGACGTTGGCGCTGGAGACCACGAGAGTGGCCAGCGCCAGACGAGTCTTCTCACCACCGGAGAGCACCTTCGAAGGCTTGTGCACGTCATCGCCGGAGAACAGGAACGAACCGAGCACATTGCGCACAGCGGTGTCATCGAGGTGCGGAGAATTGCGCTTCATGTTCTCCAGCACGCTGCGGTCCAGGTCGAGCGTCTCATGTTCCTGCGCGTAGTAGCCGAGCTTAAGACCGAAGCCGGGGACGACCTCACCCGAGTCGGGTTCGTCGAGACCGGCCAGCAGGCGCAGCAGCGTTGTCTTACCTGCACCGTTGTAGCCGAGGATGACCACGCGTGAGCCTTTGTCGATAGCCAGGTCGACGCCGGTGAAGACCTCTGTAGACCCGAAGCTGCGAGATAGGCCCTCCGCCGTCAGTGGCACCCGTCCACAGTCGGCTGGGGCTGGGAACCGCAGGTTTGCGACCTTCTCTGAACTGCGTTCGGCATCGAGTCCCGATAGCAGACGGTCGGCGCGCTTGGCCATCTGCTGGGCGGCCACGGTCTTCGTCGCCTTCGCCATCATCTTGTTCGCCTGGGCGTGCAGGGCAGACGCCTTCTTCTCGGCATTGGCGCGCTCACGACGGCGTCGACGTTCGTCGTCTTCGCGCTGCTTGAGGTAGAGGCGGTAGCCCATCGAGTAGATGTCGATCGTCTGCCGGGTCGCGTCGAGGAAGAACACCTTGTTGACGACTTCGTCGATGAGGTCGAGGTCGTGACTGATGATGATGAGCCCGCCGGAGTAGCCCTTGAGGTAGTCGCGCAGCCACAACACGGATTCCGCGTCGAGGTGGTTCGTCGGCTCATCGAGGATCATCGTGTCCGGGGCTGAGAAGAGGATGCGGGCGAGTTCCACACGGCGCCTCTGACCACCCGAGAGGGTGCCGATCTCCTGGTTGATGAGATCTTCGTCGAGGCCGAGGTTGGCAGCGATCGCGTAGGCCTCAGACTCCGCCGAGTAGCCGCCGGCAGCCATGAATGCGGCTTCGATGCGCGGGTAGCGATCGAGAGCCTTCGTCGAAACATTCTCGTCAGGAGAGGCCATCTGGTTCTCTGCCTTGCGCAGACGCTTGACGAGAACGTCGAGCTCGCGAGCAGAGAGGATCCGCTCCATGCCGGTGGCTTGTGGGTCACCGCTGCGGGGATCCTGAGGCAGGTAGCCCACCGACCCGGACACGGACACGCTGCCCTTCGCGGCGCTGTGGCCACCCATGATCACCTTCGTCAGGGTGGTCTTGCCCGCCCCGTTGCGTCCGACGAGGCCGACCCGGTCGCCCTTATCAACGCGGAAGGAGACCTCGGACATCAGCGTACGGGCGCCGACGTTGACTTCGAGGTCGGATGCCTGAATCATTCATTCTCCAAACTGCGACCGATGATATCGGCCAAGAATTCTTGCGGGTGGATTCCCTGAGACTGTGCCCGCTTGACGAGTTCGTCTGCAATGTAGGTGGGTACTCGACAGGAGACGAGCGTGGTCGCCGCCGCCGAACCCTCGGCTGCCGGAGCCTCGGCGTCTCGGCTCCCTTCGGCGGCCCGGTCCTTTACGCCGTTCCGGTCGTCTTCCGCGATCAGTGCCGCGGGTGCGGAAGACACTGGTGCGGAGGGTGCGGTGATCGACTCCGTCGTCCCCACGGGGACGTATCCGGGTCCGGCCGGCACCGAGGTGTTCTTCTGATACGAGGTGGCTGCGGCCCGCGCGCGGTCGTCTGCCGCTTCGTTCATGGCGTGGTTGGAGTGGCCTTTCACCCATTCGAATTCGACCTCGCGGCCCTTGAGCGCGGAGTCGAGCTGTTCGAGGAGGTCCTTGTTCAGCACATCCTTGCCGTCAGCCTTCTTCCACCCCTTGCGCTTCCAGCCGGGCATCCACTTCGTGAGTGCATTGATGACGTACTTGGAGTCGCAGAAGACTTTGAGGTCCTCATCGGCTTCCGCTGTGGAGTTCAGGAGGTCGAGGACGGCCATGAGTTCACCACGGTTGTTCGTCGACTCTTTCCACCCGCCGGCGTGCCAACAGTCGTCGTTGACGTACCAGGCCCAGCCTGCGGGTCCGGGGTTGCCGAGGGCTGACCCGTCTGCGGCCGCGATGATCGTCAATGGTTCTCCTAGGAAAGTCGGCTTTCATTCTTTCATGCCGAGCGTGAGCCCCTGCATTCAGGGCAGGTGATCTCCACAACCCCCTACGGTCCCGCAGGCGAGGGACCCCGTCATGAACATCGCCGAGGTGGGGGCACCGGAATCGGCGCTCCCACCTCGGCGAGGTGAGGGTGTGACGTCCCCGCGGGGACGTCGGCAGCAATCAGAAGCTCAGATGTTGAAGCCCAGGGCACGCATCTGTTCGCGTCCGTCCTCGGTGATCTTGTCGGGACCCCACGGCGGCATCCAGACCCAGTTGATCCGGTAGGCCGGCACGATGCCCTCGAGGCACTGAGCGGTCTGGTCTTCGATGACATCGGTCAGCGGGCAGGCCGCAGACGTCAGCGTCATTTCGACAACGGCGGTGCCGTCGTCTTCGACGGAGAGTCCGTAGACGAGTCCGAGGTCGACGATGTTGACGCCGAGCTCAGGATCCATGACGTCCATCATCGCTTCGCGCACCTCGTCGATGCTGGCATTCTGCGGTGCGTCTATCACTTCGGGCATTCTTACTCCTTCAGAGACGTTTGGGCTTGGTTGAGTGCGTCCTTGAACGCGACCCAGGACAGGAGCGCGCACTTGATCCTGGCCGGAAACTTGGACACTCCGGAAAACACCGCAGCGTCGCCGAGTATTTCCTCATCTCCCGCCATTGTTCCACGAGAATGCATGAGTTCGTGGAATTTCGCTTCGATGTCGAGCATGCCCTCGACACTGTTCTCCGCAGCAAGCTCTGTCAGAACAGAGGCCGAGGCCATGGAGATCGAGCATCCGTCACCGGTCCAGCGCACGGCGATTCCGCCGTCTTCGCCGATCTCGGTCTCGAGTTCGATCTCGTCGCCACAGGTGGGGTTGATCTGGTGCGAGGAGCCGTGTGCCCCAGCAGCACTGTCGCCGAGTAAATCGGAGTTGCCAGCACGCTCCCGGGAATGATCGAGGATGACCTGTTGGTAGAGCTGTTGCATCTGAGTGCTCATGAAACGTCCCTCACTCGACTCCGAAGAAGCCGCGGACTTCGCCCAGGGCGTGCAGAAACTGTTCGCAGTCCTCGGTGTTGTTGTACAGGTAGGTGCTCGCCCGTGTCGTGGCAGTGACGCCGAAGCGTCGATGCAGAGGCTGCGCGCAATGATGCCCGACCCGCACTGCGACTCCGTGGGAGTCGAGGTACTGACCCACATCGTGGGCGTGGACTCCGTCGACGTCGAAGGCCACAGTCCCGATCCTGTTCTCGGCGGACCCGAGAACCGTGATACCGGGGATCTCGGCGATTCCATCGAGCAGTACGGTGGCGAGTTCGCGCTCATGATCGAAGATATTCTGCAGACCCACCTCGGCAAGGTAATTGACCGCGGTGGTAAATGCCGCGACCTCGGCCACAGGTTGTGTGCCCGCCTCGAAACGCTGCGGAGCATCCATGAACTCTGACCCTTCCATGGTCACCGTGGTGATCATGGAACCGCCGGTCAGCACGGGCGGCAGTGAATTCAGCAGCTCCGATCTGCCCCACAGGGTGCCGAGACCGGTGGGTCCCAGCGCCTTGTGGGCGGAGAAGGCGGCGAAGTCGACGTCGAGGTCGACGAAGTTCACGGGCATGTGCGGGACGGATTGGCAGGCGTCGAGAACGACGAGCGCTCCGACCTGCCGGGCCCGAGCGACGAGCGTGTCGACCGGGTTGATGGTGCCGAGCACATTCGACACGTGGGTGAAGGCGAAGACCTTGGTGGTCTCGTCGACGATGGAATCCAGGTTACTGAGATCGAGTTCCCCGGAATCCGTGACCGGAAGCCAACGGATTTGGGCGCCAGTGGACTGTGCCAGCTGCTGCCAGGGGACGAGGTTCGCGTGGTGTTCCATCTCGGTCACGACGATGGAGTCACCGGGTCCCACTGCGAAACGCTGTGCGGCCTGTCCCCCGAAGCCATGGCTGGCTCGGTCGATGCCCAGCGCGACCACATTGAGTGCCTCGGTGGCGTTCTTCGTCCAGATCACCTGTTCCGGTGTTCCGCCGACGAGGTTCGCCACTGCTTCCCGGCCTGCCTCGAATGCGTCGGTGGCCATCACCGCGAGCGAATGAGCTCCACGGTGGACGGCGGCATTGCGCTGCGAGTAGTACTCGGTGAACGTGTCGATGACGCACTGCGGCTTCTGGGAAGTCGCGCCCGAGTCGAGATAGCTCAGGGACGACTCCCCGATCCTGGTGTCCAGGATCGGGAAGTCGTTCCGCAGGCGAGAGAACATCAGGCTGGGGCCTGCAGGAAGCGGTCGTAGCCTTCGTTCTCGAGGCGCTCGGCCAGCTCTGGTCCGCCTTCTTCAGCAACCTTGCCCTTGATGATCACGTGGACGTGATCGGGCTTGACGTAGCTGAGAATGCGGGTGTAGTGGGTGATGAGGAGAACGCCGACATCCGTCGTTTCGCGCACCCGGTTGATGCCCTCGGAGACGATGCGCAGGGCATCGACGTCGAGACCGGAGTCGGTCTCGTCGAGAACGGAGAACTTGGGCTTGAGCATCTCCATCTGCAAGATCTCGTGGCGCTTCTTCTCGCCGCCGGAGAATCCTTCGTTGACGTTGCGGCTGGCGAACTCGGGATCCACGCGCAGCTTCTCCATCGCGGACTTGAGGTCCTTCGTCCAGTGACGCAGCTTCGGAGCTTCACCGTCGATGGCGGTCTTGGCCGAGCGCAGGAAATTCGTCACGGTCACGCCGGGGACCTCGACGGGGTACTGCATGGCGAGGAAGAGTCCGTGCTTAGCGCGCTCGTCGACGGACATCGCGAGGACGTCTTCTCCGTCGAGGGTGACCTCGCCGGAGGTCACCTTGTACTTCGGGTGACCGGCCAGGGAGTAGGCCAGAGTCGACTTGCCGGAGCCGTTGGGGCCCATGATGGCGTGGGTCTCGTTGGAGTTGATCTCCAAGTTGATGCCGTTGAGGATCGGCTTGGGACCGGTTTCGGTTTCGACGCTGACGTGCAGGTCGGTGATCTTCAGAATGGACATGTCAATCCTTTTCAGTTCAGGGTAAGCGTGGTGATCAGTTGAGCGTGCTGGTCAATTGAGCACTGTGCTCGGGTCAAGCAGGATGCGGCCTGCGATCTCCTTGCAGTCATAGACTGCGACGGGCTCGAAGGCCGGTGGGCTCAGTGGTCGGCCGGTGGTGAGGTCGAACTGGGAGCCGTGGAGCCAACATTCGATGGCGCAGCCCTCCACTTCGCCCTCGGCCAGCGACACTTCGCCGTGGGTGCAGACATCGTCGATGGCATGGATCGTGCCGTCGGAGTCGCGGGCGATGCAGATCTCGTAGTTGTCCACTTCGATTCGCATCGTCGCGCCCGCGGCCACCTCGGAGGCGGCCGCAACGTCGATCATGGTCACAGAACGCTCCGGGAGAGTTCTTCCTCGATTCGCTCATTGAGGACTTCTTCGATCTCGGGCACCTGGATCTTCTGGATCACTTCGTTGAAGAATCCGCGGACCACGAGCTGACGGGCGACTTCCTCGGGGATGCCGCGACTCATCAGGTAGAACAGGTGCTCTTCGTCGAAACGGCCGGTCGAGGAGGCGTGTCCGGCACCGGCGATGTCGCCGGTCTCGATCTCCAGGTTCGGCACCGAGTCAGCACGTGCCCCATCGGAGAGGATGAGGTTGCGGTTGAGCTCGTAGGTGTCGATGTCGAGGGCCTCGGGGCGGATGAGCACATCGCCGATCCAGACGCTGCGTGCGTCCTTGCCCTGAAGAGCGCCCTTGTAGTGGACGTTCGACGTTGCTTTAGGCGTGTTGTGGTCGACGTAGGTGCGGTGCTCGAGGTGCTGACCGGCATCGGCGAAGTAGAGTCCAAGCAGTTCGGCCTCTCCCCCGGCTGCCGAGTAGCGCACGTTCGTGTTCAGGCGCACGATGTCACCGCCGAGGGTGATGACGATGTGCTTGAACTTCGCATCCTTGCCCACGATCGCGTCGTGCTGGCCCAGGTGCTGGGATTCGTCATCCCAGAGCTGCAGGGACACAAAGGTCACGTTTGCACCATCACCGATGACGAGGGACACGAGCTCGGAGAACCGAGCCGATCCTTCGTGTTCGACGACGATGGTCGCCTTCGCGTTCGCTCCGACGGAGACGACGGTATGCCCGTGCGAGATGTCGTTGCCGGTGCCGTCGGCGTGGATGATCACAGCGCCATCGATCTCAGTTCCGGCGGGAACCGAGTAGTGGGTCACGGCGGGAGCACGGTTGGCTGCCACTACGGCGGCCCGGTCCTCGGGCTCGAGGATGCCCAGCTCCTGTGCGGCCTCCAGCGAGATCTCCTCAACGGAGATCCCCTCTGGCAGTTCGCCCTTCGTGGTCAGCTTCGCCCCGGAAGCAGCATCGGTGAAGAAATCACTGAGCTTGCGCACCGGTGAGAAGCGCCATTCCTCTTCGCGTCCGTTCGGGACGGAGAAGTCGTCGACATCGAAGCTGCGTGTGCGTGCGTCCCGCTTGGAATCGGGGACATGAACGTCGGCGCCATGAGAGTGCTCATCGAGGCCCAACGGATTGGTGGTATCAGTCACTTAGAAAACTCCTTAAGCAGTCGGTGGCAGGCTGGATCAGCCCACGCCACCTTCCATCTGGATTTCGATGAGGCGGTTGAGCTCGAGGGCGTATTCCATCGGCAGCTCACGTGCGATGGGTTCGACGAACCCGCGCACGATCATCGCCATGGCCTCGGTCTCTTCCATGCCGCGGCTCATGAGGTAGAAGAGCTGATCCTCACTCACCTTCGACACGGTGGCCTCGTGACCGAGGGTCACGTCGTCCTCACGGATGTCGATGTATGGGTAGGTGTCCGACCGGGAGATGTTGTCGACCAGGAGCGCGTCACAGAGCACATTGTTCGACGAGCCCTTGGCTCCAGGGTGCACGTGGACGAGTCCACGGTAGCCGGAGCGTCCGCCGCCGCGAGCCACGGACTTCGCCACGATCGAGGAGTGCGTGTTCGGAGCCGAGTGGACCATCTTGGCACCGGTGTCCTGGTGCTGGCCCTCGCCGGCGAATGCCACGGACAGGGTCTCTCCGCGTGCATGCTCACCGGTGAGCCAGATCGCCGGGTACTTCATGGTGACCTTGGAGCCGATGTTGCCATCGACCCATTCCATGGAAGCGCCCTCTTCGGCGATGGCACGCTTGGTGACGAGGTTGTAGACGTTGTTCGACCAGTTCTGGATGGTCGTGTAACGGACCTTCGCATCCTTCTTGGCCACGATCTCGACGACCGCCGAGTGCAGCGAGTCGGTCTTGTAGATCGGTGCGGTGCAGCCCTCGACGTAGTGCACGGACGAGCCTTCGTCGGCGATGATGAGGGTGCGCTCGAACTGACCCATGTTCTCGGTGTTGATCCGGAAGTAGGCCTGCAGGGGGATCTCGACGTGGACGCCCTTGGGGACGTAAACGAAGGAGCCGCCGGACCAGACTGCCGTGTTCAGTGCCGAGAACTTGTTGTCACCGGAGGGGATGATCGACCCGAAGTACTCTTCGAAGATCTCGGGGTACTCACGGAGACCGGTGTCGGTGTCCATGAAGATGACGCCCTGCTTCTCGAGCTCTTCGTTGATCTGGTGGTAGACGACCTCAGACTCGTACTGGGCGGCCACACCGGCAACGAGACGCTGCTTCTCTGCTTCGGGGATGCCGAGGCGATCGTAGGTGTTGCGGATGTCCTCTGGCAGATCTTCCCAGGACGTAGCCTGGCCCTCTGTCGAGCGGACGAAGTACTTGATGTCGTCGAAGTGGATGCCGGTGAGGTCAGCACCCCAGCTGGGCATCGGCTTCTTCTCGAACAGCTTCAGCGCCTTGAGGCGGCGCTGGAGCATCCAGTCCGGTTCGTCCTTGAGCTTCGAGATGTTGCGGACGACGTCTTCCGAGAGACCGCGCGCAGCGAACTCGCCTGCGTCGTTGCTGTCGTGCCAACCGTATGCGTACTGCCCGAGGTCTTTGAGCTCGGGGTTAGCATCGATGATCCGATTGCCTGTGTCAGTCATCGTGAACCTCCTTGAGGTCGATCATTGCTGTGGATGAGTGGTCTGGTGAGTTCCGAGGTCGGAATGTGGGTGGTGCAGACATGGTCGCCGTGAGCCAGTGAGGACAGCCGACGAACATCGACGCCCAGATAGTCCGAGAACATCGCGAGCTCTGCTTCGCAGATCTCGGGGAACTCGGAGGCGACTGCCTGGATCGGACAATGCCCTTGACACAGCTGCATCGCTTCGAGAGGGGTTCCGGCCGCCACCGGTGTCGCTGAGGCGGCGTACCCTTCCTTGGTCAATGCGGCAGCCAGTCCCCGGGAGCGGGAAGCCACGGTGGTGCCTCCCCGTCGGTCCAGCTCCGGGCCGAGGCGGTCGCGGAGTTTCGCAACCAGGTCCTCGGTGAAACCCTCAACGGCTTCAGGACCGACTCGGTCCTTCATAAACCGCAGGATGTCGACTGCCAGCTGGTCATAGGAGTGACTGACTGACCCGTGACCACGCGAGGTGACCACATAATGTCTGGCCGGTCTGCCACGGCCTGCCTGCTTGCCAGCGAGCTCTCGGACTTCGATGAAGCCCTCGTCCGCCAGCGCATCCATGTGACGACGAATCGCCGCCGGAGTCAGGTCAAGCCCTTTCGCCAACGCCGAGGCAGTGATCGGCCCTTCATCGAGCACCGATCGAAATACCTTCTCTCGGGTACGGCGATCTTCTGTGTCGTTCGCAGCCATTCTCCACCTCCTTGACTAACACAACACTATTGTTGCGTAATTTGTTTCGTAAAACTAGGTGAGCCTAACTACAGGCCGATTCGACGCGTCGTAGAATGGTGTGGTGTCAGAATCGGCCCTCACTATCCGTGGTCTCCATTACTCGTACGGCGCACACCACGTCGTCGACGGGATCGACCTCGATGCCACCACCGGATCCATCCTCGGTGTGCTCGGCCCCAATGGTGCTGGCAAGTCGACGACGATCTCCCTGGCGGTGGGCACAAGGCCTCCCGATGCCGGCCAGGTCGAGATCTTCGGCCACGATCCCTACCGTGAACATGGACGCACATCGCTGCTCGCCGGTGTCATGCTCCAAGACGGCGGGCTGCCGATGAGCGCGAAACCACTCCAGGTGCTGCGACATCTCGCCTCGCTCTATCCCAACCCGCTGACCATCGACGAACTCGCCGAGCCGCTGGGCATCCACGAATTCTCCTCCCGCACGATTCGTCGCCTCTCCGGCGGCCAGAAGCAGCGCGTGGCACTGGCGGCCGCACTGATCGGCCGGCCCCGGCTCGTCTTCCTCGATGAGCCCTGCGCGGGGCTTGATCCCCAGGCTCGGGCGGTCGTCCACGATTTCATCCGGGAGCTCGCGGCCGCCTCGGTGGCTGTGGTCCTGACCACCCATGACCTCGCCGAGGCGGAAGAGCTCGCCGATGAGGTCGTCGTCATCGATCGCGGTCGCATCATCGCCCAGGGTGCACCCGAGGAGCTCCGCAATGCCTCCCCCGCCGGTCGCCGACTTGTCATCACCGTCAGCCAGCCCCTGGAGCCGGCACCACGAGAACTTCTCGCATCCATGAACACGATCGCCCCCACCTCGGCGGTGGGACCGGCCTTCGTCGCCGACGGCGACCTCAACAGTGCACAGATCGCGGGCCTGTGTACGGCAGTTGCCGATGCGGGACTGGCAATCACGGACATCGACATGCACTCGCAGTCCTTGGCTGATGTGTTCTTCGAACTCACTGGCAGGCCGCTGCGATGAGCCAGGATTACGCAATGAGTTCCAGACGCGTCATGTCGCAGGTGCAGTTCGAGACGATCTCCGTCCTCCGTAATGGCGAACAGCTGCTGCTCTCACTCATCCTGCCGCTGGGAATGCTCATCTTCCTGGCGAAGACTCCTCTGCTCCGCGGCCTGGGCATCGTAGCAGAGGGAACGGACCCGCTGACCGTGGCACTGCCCGGCGCACTGAGTCTGTGTCTGGCGTCGACCGCGTTCACCGGTCAGGCGATCGCCACTGCCTTCGACCGCCGCTATGGGGTCCTGCGCCAGCTGGCGACGACGCCGCTGGGCACGAACGGTCTCATCCTGGGCAAGCTGGGAGCGGTCATCGCCGTTGTCATCATCCAATTCATACTTGCCTTCGCTATCGCTCTGGGCCTCGGCTTCGACGGCCCCATGAACGTCCTCGCACTGATCCTGGCCACGGTTCTTGGCACCGCAGCACTCCTGTCTCTAGGCTTGCTCATGGCAGGAACCGTGCGCGCCGAGGCCACTCTGGCAGGCGCGAACCTGATCTGGGTGCTTATGGCCGGTGTCGGCGGGCTCGTCATCGCGCACCCGGGAGAATGGGGCACCGTGGTCGGCTATCTGCCTTCCGGTGCCCTCGGCGATGCGATGCGCGCTGCCGTCGGCGGTGCGGGAATGGATATCAAAGCATTGATCGTGCTCCTCGTGTGGGGGCTGGTGGGAACGCTTGCGGCACGCAGGTGGTTCCGATTCGAATGAGGAGAGAAATGGTCACAAAGAGGATCCGCGTCGCCGCCTGGGCCATGCTCATTGCGCAGGCCGGAATCATCCTGAGCGGCGGCATCGTCCGCCTCACCGGTTCGGGGCTCGGCTGCACGAATTGGCCGAAATGCACGGACGACTCCCTCGTGACGACGCCTGAGATGGGGATCCACGGCCTCATCGAATTCGGCAACCGCACCCTCGCGGTGCTCCTGGCCATTCTCGGCGTCATCATCTTGCTCATGCTGTGGAAGAGCCGCAAACAGCGCCCTGACCTGTTCTGGCTCAATCTCGGTCTCCTCGCCATCGTGCCGTTTCAGGCAGTCCTCGGCGGGATCACGGTCTGGACGAAGCTCAATCCGTGGATCGTTGCCGGTCACTTCGTCCCCTCGGCCATCGCCGTCGGCGTCGCCGCCTACTTCGTTCGCCGCACCTACGACACTGGTGTGCGCACCGGCCAAAAGGCACCGTCCCCGTTGCCTGCCCTGGGCTGGATCATCCTTGCCCTGACAGCGATCATCGTCGTCTTCGGTGTCCTCACCACAGGTGCGGGACCACACTCGGGCTCGACGATGTCGACGCGAAACGGTCTGGACAACATCTGGATCACCCGCGCCCACGGATTCCCAGTCTGGTTGCTCGTCATCGCGACCATCACCACACTCGTCTTCGCGGTGAAACGGCATACCGTCATGGTCAAGCCCCTGGTTGTGCTTCTCATCGTCGAGGTCGCTCAGGGGATCATCGGCTACGTCCAGTACTTCACCGGGGTGCCGATAGTGCTCGTGGCATTCCATATGATCGGCCTCTCGGCCACGATCGCGGCAAGCGTTGTCGTCCTCGACAGCGCATACCCGAGGGGCACTCATGCCAACACCGATCAGGCCGCGCCCGTGGTTCACTGACCACGCCTTGGAGGCGATGGAGTTCTCCTGCTCCGTCTTCCCCAACTCGCACATCGTCTCCATCGACCGTTACCCGGATGAGTCCCTCGACCCGCATTACGCGGGAATGAGCGGCAAGGTCATCAAAGGGATCTTCGAACTCGACGGCAATCGATTCATCTGCCTCGACGGTGGCCCTGCTTTCACCTTCAATGAAGCGATCACACTGACCGTCGAACGCGGTGACCAGGCCGAGATCGACCATTATGGTCGTCGCTATCGGCTATTCACTCCAGCGAGCAGTGCGGCTGGCTCAAGGACAAGTATGGGATCAGTTGGCAGATCATTCCGGCCAACCTCGGCGAGCTGATGAACGGAGATGCTCAGCTGTAGGCGCTGATGGGGATGAAGAACACCGTCATCGAAGAGCTCGTCAACGCCGGCTGAGCGGCCCGACCCCTACACACTTGCCCGCTCCTTGCGTCCGGCGCTCACGTCCCAGTACGGACAGGTCGGTCTACGATCGTGCGCTACCTACCCGACACTTTGTAGCTGCGCTTGATAATGGCCGTCGCACGACCCCATTCGCTCGCTTTGACGCTCTTGATGGAATTCGAAGGAACGAACGTCCTTGAAACATTCGGAGACCTCCCACACCAACGGATTGTCACTCTGCTCCACGGCAAAGCAAACACACCCTGGTTCGGCCAGCGTCAACTCGATATGTCGAGGCAGAAAGCGGGATCAGTTTGCTGATTGTGCCAACCATTCTCGGCGCACAGTGACAATGAGCAAATTCATGGATGCCGGAGTCTGTCGGAGAGAGCCCGTCAGAGGGCGTTTGAGGTCTACCAGAAGCCGGGGAGGACGAACGGGTCGATCGCGACTGCGAGGAAGAGCAGCGACAAGTAGGTGATCGAGCCGTGGAAGACCTTCATCGCCCGCAGCTGCGTTCCGCTCTTGCCCTTCTTCGCCCGGGAGACGAGAGCGTAGCAGGAGAACAGGAACCAGGCACCGGCGAGGACCGCGACTGCTGTGTAGACGGGGCCCATCGGGGCAAGTGGAATGAGCGCCAACGAGCACGCGACCATCGCCCAGGTGTAGGCGATCATCTGACGCCCGACATTCGTCGGCGGCACCTTTGAGGGCAGCATCGGAACCTCTGCGGCGTCGTAGTCAGCCTTGTATTTGATTGCCAGCGGCCAGTAGTGCGGAGGTGTCCAGAAGAAGACGACGAGGAAGAGCAGGAGAGCTTCCCAGGACAGCCCGCCGGTGACGGCGGACCAGCCGATGAGCACAGGCATGCAGCCTGCTGCGCCGCCCCAGACGATGTTCTGCGTCGTGCGGCGCTTGAGGATCAGGGTGTAGAAGACCGCGTAGAGCAGGATGGCGCAGGCGGTGAGACCGGCGGTCACCCAGTTCGTGAAGCCGCCCAGCCAGAAGATCGACCCCAGGCCCAGGGCGAAGGCGAAGATGAGTGCGGCTCGTGGTGTGATCTCACCGGTCACCAGCGGGCGGTGCTTGGTGCGCTCCATCTTGGCGTCGATGTCACGATCGACATAGCAGTTGAAGACCGAAGCAGAGGCTGCGGCCGCTGCGCCGCCGATCAGAGTGTTGATGACCAGCCAGATATTCGGCATTCCCTGCGCGGCGAGGAACATCACCGGCGCGGTGGTCACCAGCAGGAGTTCGATCACGCGAGGTTTGGTCAGAGCAATGTAGGCACTGATGATCGAGCGAGGACTTTTTGAAAGTCGTTCCTCGTCGATTGCCCTCTGCAGAGGACGTTCACTCTGCGTGTCCTGGTTCTGACGAAGTTCACTCACGTCGTCGATTCTACCCTCTGTCGAATTTTTTGCCAGTCGGCGGATACTGTGTTTCGGAGTCTGTTCTCGGGCCAGATCTGCGTCGCACGGTCCAGATGATGAAGGCCACCACAAAGGTCAGCGGTGCCAACATGGCCAGTTGCACGACGATGACGGAGAGCAGCCCCAGAGCTGCGGTCGACGACTCGTCGCTCAGCACGGCGAGGCCAGAATCACCACGAACAGGAGCCATGAGACCAGTGCCGAAGCGTCAGTCTCACCAGTCAGCGGTCGGCCCAGGATCCATCCCACGACGAACGTGATGACGATGAATGCTGCAGGCACAACCGGTGCCGACCACGCACCGAGGCAGGCTGTCGATTTAGTCACTGTGCTCTTGTCTTCGGCCACGGTGCTACCTGCCTGGAACGGGTGCGGGCGATGACACCCTATCTCAGCCCTCGCGTTTGCGACCCGGCGCGGTAGAGTTTGAGTGCACGCCTCTAAGACGAACGAAGGATCGCTCGAAGACATGAACTCCCTGTCCTGGACAGAACTCGACAACCGCGCAGTCGACACCGCCCGCCTCCTTGCCGCAGATGCTGTGCAGAAGGCTGGACATGGTCACCCCGGAACCGCGATGAGTCTGGCACCTGTTGCCCATTACCTCTACCAGTACGGGCTCAAGCATGATCCCGCCGACCCAAGCTGGGCCGGCCGCGATCGCTTCGTTCTCTCGTGCGGACACAGCTCACTGACTCAGTACGTCCAGCTCTACCTCTCCGGCTTCGGACTTGAGCTCGACGATCTGAAGGCACTGCGCACCTGGGGTTCCCTGACGCCCGGCCACCCGGAGGTCGGTCACACTGCAGGCGTCGAGATCACCACAGGCCCGCTGGGATCCGGCCTCGCCTCGGCGGTGGGGATGGCCATGGCCTCACGCCGTGAACGCGGACTCTTCGACCCAGGTGCCGCCCCGGGAACCTCTCCCTTCGACCATTCCGTCGTGGTCCTGGCCTCCGATGGCGACCTCGAGGAAGGCGTTTCAGGTGAAGCCTCATCCCTGGCCGGAACCCAGGAACTGTCGAACCTGATCGTGATCTGGGACGACAACCGGATCTCCATCGAGGATGACACGGCGATCGCGTTCAGCGAGGACACCGCCGCACGCTACGCCGCCTATGGCTGGCACGTGCAGCACGTGGACTTCAGAGCCGGCGCCGAGTACAAGGAAGACCTCGATGCCTTCCACGCAGCCATGGAAGCGGCGAAGGCGGACTCACGTCCCTCCTTCATCCGTCTCTCGACGATCATCGCCTGGCCCGCCCCGAATGCGCAGAACACCGGCGGATCACACGGTTCGGCACTCGGTGATGATGAGATCAAGGCCACCAAGGAGATCCTCGGCTTCGATCCCGAGGCGACCTTCGATGTCCCCGCCGAGGTGCTCAATCACACCCGTTCGGCACTGGACCGCGGCCGCAGCGCCCACATCGAGTGGGACGAGTCCTACAAGGCATGGCGCGAGGCGAACCCGGCCAGCGCCGAACTCTTCGACCGTCTGTCCAAGCGCGAACTTCCGGCCGGACTCGACAGCGAGTTCCCCGTCTTCGAACCCAGCGACAAGGGCATCGCGACTCGGGCCGCCTCCGGACAGGTCCTCAACGCCATTGCCGCCACCATGCCCGAGCTGTGGGGCGGATCCGCGGACCTCGCCGGTTCGAACAACACACTGATCAAGGGCGATGCGAGCTTCCTGCCTGAGCATCGTTCGACAGGTGCATTCTCCGGCCACGAGTACGGGCGCAACATCCACTTCGGCGTCCGTGAGTTCTCTGCCGGACTCATCGGCAACGGCATCGCGCTGCACGGCGGCACTCGCCCCTACAGCGGCACCTTCCTCGTCTTCAGCGACTACCAGCGCCCTGCCATCCGCTTGGCCGCTCTGCAGCAGCTGCCGAACGTGTTCGTGTGGACCCACGATTCGATCGGTCTCGGCGAAGACGGTCCCACCCACCAGCCGATCGAGCACCTCTCCGCACTGCGTGCGATTCCCGGTCTCGATCTGGTCCGCCCTGCCGACGCGAACGAGACCTCGGTCGTGTGGCGCAAGATCCTCGATCGCACCGATGGACCCAGCGGACTCGTGCTCACGCGTCAGGCCGTTCCCGTCCTCGACCGGGAGAAGTACGCTCCGGCCTCCGAGGCGGCTCGTGGCGGCTACGTACTCTTCGACACCGCCGTAGAGCCCGAGGTGGCCATCCTCGCCAGCGGTTCTGAGGTCGCCATCGCGATCACCGCTGCCGAAGAGCTGCAGGCGGCGGGCACCGCCGTACGTGTCATCTCGATGCCGTGCCAGGAGTGGTTCGACGCGCAGCCCGAGGACTACCGCCGGGCGGTTCTCCCTCGCGGCCTCAAGGCCCGCGTGAGCATCGAAGCCGCATCGGCCATGAGCTGGCACAAATACCTCGGCGATGCAGGCCGTGCTGTGTCGATCGAGCACTTCGGCGCTTCGGCCGATTACGCCACACTGTACGAGAAGTTCGGAATCACCTCGGCGGCAGTCGTCACCGCCGCCGAAGAGTCGATCGCAGCGACGAAGGCGGACGCATGAGCAGCAATCTGGCACAGCTGAGCGAACACGGAGTCTCCATCTGGCTCGACGACCTGTCACGGACCCGCCTGGAATCCGGCGACTTGGCGCGGCTCATCGAGGACTCGAATGTCACCGGAGTAACCACGAATCCGACGATCTTCGCCAATGCCATCGCCGGGTCCGACAGCTACGACTCCGCCGTTGCCGAACTCGGCACGGACAAGGTCTCCGCCGATGAGGCGATTGAATCTCTGACCACCTCGGACGTGGCAGCAGCGGCCAGACTCTTCCGGCCCGTCTACGACGCCACGAACGGCGAGGACGGGCGTGTGTCGATCGAGGTCGCTCCCCCACTGGCACACGATGCCGAGGGCACCGTCGCAGCGGCGAAGGCCTTGTGGGAACGCGTCGGCGAACCTAATGCGATGATCAAGATCCCCGCGACCGAAGCCGGATTGCGCGCAATTTCCGAGACCATCGCGGCAGGCATCAGCGTCAACGTCACCCTGGTGTTCTCACTGACTCGCTACCGACATGTTGTGGAGGCCTTCCTCCAGGGCCTAGAGAAGGCACGTGCTGCTGGGCATGACCTCAGCCAGATCAAATCGGTGGCCTCGATCTTCGTCTCTCGTGTGGATGCGGAGATCGATGCGCGCCTCGACAGCATCGATGACCAAGCTGCAGCAGAACTCAAGGGGCAGGCGGGAATCGCGAACTGCGTCCTCGCTCATGAGATCCACTCGCAGCTGTTCACCTCCGAGCGCTTCCGGGTACTCGAACTCGCCGGCGCCACTCCGCAGCGACTGCTGTGGGCGTCGACCGGAGTCAAGAACCCTGATTACCCCGACACCATGTACGTGTCGGGACTCGTGGCCCAGAACACCGTGAACACGATGCCTGAGCCCACGATGCAGGCCTTCGCCGATCACGGTGAAGTGACTGCGAAGATCGCTCCGGAGAACTACCGGGCCGCTGACGAGGTCTTCGACCGATTGGCACGACTGGGAATCGACTACGCGGAGGTGATGACCGTGCTCGAGACTCAAGGACTCGAGAAATTCGACGTCAGCTGGGCAGAGCTCCAGGAGACGATTCGCACTGCTTTGGACCGCGCATGAGACTCCAGTACAGTGTTCCGGTCTCTGAGGACTATGAGGCCGAATTAGGCCGTCTCCTCGAAGCGTGTGTTCCCTCTCGTCTGGCGGCCAAGGATGCGTCCTTGTTCACCGCTGATGAGCAGCCTGTGCCGCGCATGGGTTGGGTAGATCTGCCACAGAGGGCTGAACAGCTCGTCGCTGAGATCGAGGCTCTGCGGTCTCGGCTGGAGGCCCAGGGCCTGCGCTCGATCAGTCTGACGGGGATGGGCGGTTCGTCCCTGGCCCCAGAGGTCATGGCCGAAGCTGCCGGAGTTAGGCTTGAGGTCGTGGATTCCACCGACCCCAATCAGGTCGCCGAGGCGATCGGGACCGATCTCTCACACACTGTGCTCATCGTCGCGTCCAAGTCCGGCACGACGATCGAGACCGATGCGATTCGGCGTGCGTTCTCGGCAGCCTTCGAATCGGTGGGCATCGATCCTGCGTCTCGCCTGATCGCCATCACCGATCCCGGCACCGAGCTCGACACTTTGGCCACTGAGCAGGGGTTCCTGGCCACCTTCCATGCCGATGCCACGGTCGGGGGACGCTACAGTGCCCTGTCGGCCTTCGGTCTCGTCCCTGCCGGACTTGCCGGTGTCGACGTCCGTGCGATTGCGGCGTCGGCGGCCGAGACCGTGGAAGGATTGGGAGCCGATACTCCTGATAATCCCGCGCTGCAGTTCGGCACGTGGCTGGGCATAGGTCATGCCAGGGCCACGGAGAAGCTCGTCCTCGCCGAGACCACCCCGGCTCTGTCGGGTCTGAGCAAATGGGTCGAACAGCTCGTGGCGGAGTCTTTGGGCAAGGACGGTCAGGGTATCCTGCCGGTCGTCGTCAACGGTTGCGCTGACATCGGCTTCTCCGATGCCCGCGCCGATGCGATGCTGTGCACCTTGGGTCCCATCACCGAGGTCGAGGCTCCATCCGGATTCGACTCCGAACTCGACGGTGACCTGGGCGAACTGTTCGTGTTGTGGGAGTTCGCCACTGCGATCGCCGGCTACAGCATCGGAGTCGATCCCTTCGACCAACCGGATGTGGAGTCGGCGAAGGAACACGCCCGGCAGGCACTATCACACGGCTCGTCCACGGCACCGGCAGAGCCGGCGATCCGTGAGGAGCAGATCGAAGTCTACGGTGAGTTCGAACAGGCCACCGATCTCGTCGACGCCATCGCAGAACTTTTCGCGCAGGTCGACGAGTACGGCTACGTCGGTGTGCAGGCGTTCCTCGACCGCATCGCGGATGCCGAAGCTGAAAACCTCCGTGCCTTGGTCTCACAGCATTCCGGTGTGCAGACCACCTTCGGTTTCGGACCCCGGTATCTGCACTCGACCGGCCAGTACCACAAGGGTGGGCACCCTAATGGGGTGTTCCTGCAGATCACAGCCGAACCTCGGACGGACTTGCTGGTACCTGGGCGTCGCTACGGCTTCACCGAGCTGCAGCGTGCGCAGGCCCTCGGCGATGCCGCTGCACTGGGTGAGAAGGGCCGCCCTCTCCTCAGGGTTCACCTGCTCGACCGTGCGCAGGGCCTTGAGCAGCTGCGCCGTGCGATTGCAGAGGTGGAGCCCAGGCATCATTATGGAGTCGACTGACACTTCCCGGCTCTGAGCATGAAGAAGGACCCTGACCGATCGGTCAGGGTCCTTCTTCATCGAACGTGGAAAGCGCACATGTCGTAACGTTCAGGGTCTGTACCAGAGACTGCACCGGCCAGGGGCCATGCAGATACACTGCCTGTGCCCACGAGAGTCGGCTGCAGTGTCAGGGAGAGCCGACGGCAATGTCAGGCGTTGAAGCGGGTGATGAGCCCCAGCAGGATGATGCATGCACCCCAGATGATCGCCATCAGCGTCGTGAACCGGTTCAGGTTGCGCTCGGCCACGCCAGAGGATCCCAGCGATGAGGACATGCCGCCGCCGAACATGTCTGACATGCCTCCACCCTTGCCCTTGTGCATGAGGATGAGGAGGATCAGAAAGATGCTCGTGAGCACGAGCAGCGCAATGAGAATGATGTTGAGGATTTCCACGTCGAGAACTACCTATATTTCGTCAGAGGATGTGTTGGTCAGTCTACTTCGCCACTGCGGCCTTGCACAAAGCGGCGAAGTCGGGCCCGTTGAGGCTGGCTCCCCCGACGAGTGCGCCGTCAACGTCATCGGAGGCCAGAATTTGCGCGACATTGTCGGTCTTGACCGAACCGCCGTAGAGGATCCGGGTGCTCGACGCCAATGCGGAGCCGTACTTCTCGACCAAGTGGGCGCGGATGGCCGCAGCCATCTCAGCTGCATCCTCGGCGGTTGCCGTCTCTCCCGTGCCGATGGCCCAGACAGGTTCATATGCGATGACGAGTCCCTCGAGTGCGGCGGCGTCCAGGCCGGCCAGCGACTCCTCCAGCTGAGTCAGTGTGAAGTCCACGTGGATCTTCTCCTGTCGCTGCTCCAGCGACTCACCGATACACAGGATCGGTGTGATGTCCTGCGCGAGAGCAGCCTTGACCTTGGCTGCGACGACGTCGTTGGTCTCGTGGTTGTTCGCTCGCCGTTCGCTGTGACCGACGACGACATAGGTGCAGCCGAGACGGGACAGGAACGATGCTGCGATCTCTCCGGTGTGGGCTCCGGGTTCGTACTGTGAAACATCCTGCGCACCGTAGGTCAACCACAGTTTGTCGCCCTGAATGAGGGTCTGCACGGACCGGATATCGGTGAAGGGCGGGATGACGACGACATCGCATTTGGTTTCGTCGAGTTTGGCGTCCTCGAGTGCCCAGGCGAGTTTCTGGACGCTCGAGATAGCTTCGAGGTGATCGTGGTTCATCTTCCAGTTGCCGGCCAGAAGCAGGGTGCGGTCGCTCATTGTCGCCTTCTTTCTCACGCGAGTGCTTCGAGTCCGGGCAGCGTCTTGCCTTCGAGGTATTCGAGGCTGGCACCGCCACCTGTGGAGATGTGGCCGAACTCGTCGTCGGCGAAGCCGAGCGTGCGCACGGCTGCGGCCGAATCTCCTCCGCCGACGACGGTCAGTCGTGACGAATCGGCGCCGGGTTCATCGGTCAGTGCCGCTGCCACGGCCTTGGTTCCTGCCGCGAACGCGGGGAATTCGAAGACGCCCATGGGGCCGTTCCAGAACACGGTGGTCGATTCGGAGATCACATCAGCATAGGCTGCGGCCGAGTCGGGTCCGATGTCGAGTCCCAGACCCTGCGCGCCGGCGGGGGTCGACTCGAGTTCTGCAACTGGGCGCACCCAGTTCTCCGCGTCGGCAGCGAAGGAGGCTGCCATCACGATGTCCGTGGGCAGGATGATGTTCGCTCCCCCAGCCTCGGCACGTTTGAGGTAGCCCTTGACGTCCTCGACTCGGTCCTTCTCCACGAGGCTGGATCCGATGTCGTGGCCCAGTGCGGCGAGGAAGGTGAAGACCATCCCGCCGCCGATGAGCAGATTGTCTGCACGGTCGATGAGGTTGTCGATGACTCCGAGCTTGTCGGAGACCTTCGAGCCCCCCAGGACGACGGAGAAAGGTGTCTGCGGATCGTTGAGCAGGCGATCGCTGACTTCGACTTCTGCTCGCACGAGTGATCCTGCGTAGTGCGGCAGCAGGCTGGCGATGTCGAAGACGGAGGCCTGTTTGCGGTGGACGACTCCGAAGCCGTCGGAGACGAAATCGTCTGCCAGCTCGGCCAGCTGCGCGGCGAAGGCTGCCCGCTCGCTGTCATCCTTCGAGGTCTCCCCCGGGTTGAAGCGCAGATTTTCCAACAGGAGAACCTCACCGTCGGCCAATGCTGCCGCTTTGGTCTTCGCTTCCTCACCGACGGTGTCGGCGGCGAATGCGACATCACGGCCGATCGCCTCGGCGAGTTCAGGAGCCAGCGGATGCAGCGAATACTGCGGATCGGGTGAACCCTTGGGCCGTCCCAGGTGGGACATCACGATCACCCGCGCCCCAGCCTCGGCGAGAGCCTTGATCGTGCCGGCCGAGGCCAAGATGCGACCGCGGTCGGTGATCGTGCCCTCATCCATCGGCACGTTCAGGTCACTGCGGACGAGTACCGTGCGGTGGGAGAAGATCTGCGGGTCGTCGTAAGTCCTCATTTGTTCCTTTCACCGAGGATGTAGCTGACCATGTCTTTGAGGCGGTTGGTGTAGCCCCATTCGTTGTCGTACCAGGCCACAATCTTGATCTGATTGCCAAGTGTCATCGTGAGCTGAGAGTCCACGATCGCCGAGGCGGTGGTGCCGACGATGTCGGTCGACACCAGTGGTGCTGTGCTGTATTCGAGGTACGGCGAGGATTCCGCGGCCTTCGCCAGGATCTCGTTGACCTCTTCGGTGGTGGCCCCCTGTTTCGGGGTGAAGGTGAAGTCGATGATCGACCCGGCAGGGACGGGAACGCGGATCGCGAGTCCGTCGAGTTTGCCTGCCAGGTGGGGCATCACTCTGCCGACGGTGCGGGCGGCGCCTGTGGTGGTCGGGACGATGTTGACGGCCGCGGCACGGGCCCTACGCAGATCGCGGTGCGGACCGTCGACGAGCATCTGATCGCCGGTGTAGGCATGGACGGTGTTGAGCAGTCCCGATTCGACTCCGATGGCGTCATCGACGGCTTTGACGATGGTGGCCATGCAGTTGGTTGTGCAGGAGGCGTTTGAGACGACGGTGTGCAGGGAGGGGTCGAAGTCGGCTTCGTTGACGCCCATGACGAACGTTCCATCGACATCCTTGCCCGGAGCCGACAGCACCACTGTCTTCACGGTCCCGCCGAGGTGGGCCTCGGCTTGGTCACGTCGGGTGAAGCGGCCGGTGGATTCGACGACGAGTTCAGCCTCGTGTGCGGACCAGTCGATTTCGTTCGGATCGGCCTGGCTGAGCACCGAGATGGTATTCCCGTCCACGGTCAGCGAATCGTCACCGGCTTCGACAGTGTGCTCGAAGCGCGGCCACACCGAGTCATAGGCCAGCAGATGGGCCAGTGTCTGTGTGTCGGTGAGATCGTTGATGGCGACGACCTCGAAGTCGGATGAGGGTTCGAGGGATAGGCGATACAGGGCACGACCGATACGGCCGAAGCCGTTGATGGCGATTCGTCTCATGCCTCGATCTTAGCGATCTTCGAGCATTTCCGGGGTGAGACTGGCCTCCGTGCCCGGAATTCCCAGATCTTCGGCATGTTTGTCGGCCGTGGACAGGAGACGACGGATGCGACCGGCGACGGCGTCTTTGGTCATCGGCGGATCGGCCAGTTGGCCCAATTCCTCCAGCGATGCCTGTTTGTGTGTCACGCGCAGCTGTCCGGCGTAGCGCAGGTGTTCGGGAACCTCGTCGCCGAGGATCTCCAGGGCGCGTTCCACTCGGGCACCGGCGGCCACTGCGGCTCTGGCGGAGCGGCGCAGGTTCGCATCGTCGAAGTTGGCCAGACGGTTCGCCGTGGCACGCACCTCCCGCCGCATTCGACGCTCCTCCCACACGAGGACAGCACTGTGAGATCCCATGCGGGTGAGCAGGGCCGCAATGTCGTCACCGTCGCGGATGACGACGCGGTCGACGCCGCGAACTTCGCGTGCCTTCGCGCTCAGTCCCAGTCGCCTGGCAGCACCGACCAGGGCCAGTGCCGCTTCTGGTCCCGGGCACGTAACTTCGAGCGCAGAGGAACGACCTGGCTCGGTCAGCGATCCGTGGGCGAGGAACGCTCCTCGCCAGGCAGCTTCGGCATCGGCGACAGAACCGTTGACGATGGCAGAAGGCAGTCCGCGCACGGGCCGTCCACGATTGTCGACGAGACCGGTCTGGCGAGCCAGGGCTCCGCCGTCACGGGTGACTCGGAGGAGGTAGCGATTGGATCGGCGGATTCCGGCAGCGTTGATGACGACGATGTCAGCGTATTGACCGTAGAGATCCTTGATCTCGCTGCGGAGACGTTTGGCGGCCTGGGCGGTGTCGAGTTCGGCTTCGAGCACGATCGAACCATTGACGAGGTGAAGTGCAGAAGAGAAGCGGAAAATCGCAGACACTTCGGCTTTGCGAGCAGAAGTACGGGTGATCTTCACCCGTGCCAACTCGTCCTTGACCTGAGCGGTCAGTGCCATTGTTCGTCCTCCTGCAACTGAATTTGCTACCACTGCTCGTCCACGCCGATGCCAGCGTCCACCAACATGTCACGGTAACACGCGGCGAGCTTGAGGGTGTCATGCTGTCCTGCCCGTCGTGACTGCAGGGGACGGGCCCACAGCTTGGCATTGAACATCTCATGTGCACACCGTTCCAGATCAGGCTCTGCCAGTGTTGAAGCCTCGTCGACGAGCACATAGTTCAGCTCGAGGGAGGGCGCATGCTTGTGCAGTGATACGAGGTGCTGACTGAGACTGAGATCTCTTGTTTCGGCGTCGCTGGAGCTGAGGTTCAACGTGAGGGACTTCACCGCAGAAGATCGTCCGATCGCTTCCGCGAGAGAGGGCACGAGGAGGTGCGGCATCACCGAGGTGTACCAGGATCCGGGTCCGAGGTTGAGCACATCGGCCTCGGCGACGGCGTCGATCGTTTCATGCCGTGCCGGCGGGACAGGCGGATCGAGCCGGACGGTCTCGACATGTCCGAGGGTGGAGGCGAGCACGGACTGGCCGCGCACGACCTGGAAGGAGCCCGGGAACTTCACATCTGCCTCGATCGTCAGCGGGATCGAAGACATGGGCAGGACGCGACCGTGGGCACGCAGCAGCTTGGCCATCCAGTCGAGCCCGGCGACATGATCACCGTGGATCTGCCACAGAGCGGAGATGAGCAGATTGCCCACGGAATGTCCGCTGAGCTCGCCGTCGGAGTCGAACCGGTGCTGGATCACGTCGCGCCAGGTCTTGCCCCAGTTCCCGTCGTCGCAGAGGGCCGCCAGGGCCATCCTCAGGTCCCCGGGCGGGAGTCCGCCGAGTTCGTCGCGCAGCCGACCGGAGGAACCTCCGTCATCGGCTACCGTAACGACGGCAGTGAGGGACTCGGTCAGCAGGCGGAAGGCACGCAGAGCGGAGTAGAGGCCGTGGCCTCCCCCGAAGGAGACGATCTTGGGACCCTTGTCCTTGACCGCGGGGATGATCTGCGGGAGATCTTCGGTCTCCATCTCACTCTCTCCCCAGATCACGGTGACGCACGGTGACCGGAATACCGGTCAGCGCGGCGAGGCTCTTGGCCACGCGTTCACTGATCGCCACCGAACGGTGCTTTCCGCCGGTGCAGCCGATACCGATCATGGCATAGCCGCGACCTTCGTGAAGATAGCCCTGCGAGACCGTCTCCAAGGTCGCGGTGTAACGCTCGATGAACTCTTCGGCCCCATTCTGGTTCAACACGAAGTCAGCGACATCTGAGTCGAGCCCGTTATGTCCACGCAGATGCGGAATCCAGTACGGGTTGGGCAGGAAGCGGACGTCGGCGATGTGGTCAGCGTCCTTCGGCAGACCGTATTTGAAGCCGAAACTCATCACGGTCAGACGCAGCAGCGGGGTGTCTCCGGTGCTGAAGCGTTTGCGCACCTGGGTGGAGAGCTGATGGACGTTGAGGTCCGAGGTGTCGATGATGATGTCGGCACGGCGTTTGAGCGAATCGAGAGCCGAGCGTTCGCCTTCGATTCCATCCAGCAGCGTCCCGTCGCCTTGCAGCGGGTGGGGACGGCGGGTGGATTCGAAGCGTCTGACGAGGACCTCGTCTGCGGCTTCGAGGTAGAGGATGCGCAGGGAGAGCCCCTGATCGACGAAGTCACTGATCGTGTCTTCGAGTTCTTCGTATTTCGCTCGCCCCTTAGAGTCGGTGACGATGGCGATCTTCGGCAGTGCACCGTCGGCGCGGGCCACGAGTTCCACGAGGGGACGCATCATCTGCGGAGGCAGATTGTCGACGACGTACCAGTCCATGTCCTCGAGCACATTGGCCACGGTGGTCCGACCTGCTCCGGACATTCCTGTCACGAGGACAACCTCGATGGGATGGTCGGCGCCGTTCGATTCGGCCTGCGTACTCACACGTCCTCCTTGGGGCTGCACGGTTGAAGACAGCTGTCGAAGACTACTCTAGAGCAGTTGTCCGCCAGTGGCCTCAGCGCCGGCTGCGACGTCAGTCTGCGAGTGCGGCGGCGACCTTCTCTGCGAGAGCTTGGCCGATGCCCTGGACCTCACACAGTTCTTCGATGCTCGCCGCGCGAACCTTCTTCACCGAGCCGAAATGGCGCAGCAGCGCGGTCCGTTTGGACTCGCCCAGACCGGAGATGTCATCGAGGACGGAGCTGGTCATCGCCTTGGCCCGTTTCGAACGGTGGTAGCTGATGGCGAAGCGGTGAGCCTCATCGCGCAGGCGCTGCATGAGGAACAGTCCCTCGGAGTTCCGGGGCAGGATGACAGGGAACGGATCGTCTGGGATCCACACCTCTTCGAGACGCTTGGCCAATCCCACCACCGAGATGTCGACGATGCCCAGATCATGCAGTGCCCTGGTCGCCGCCGCCACCTGGGGACCAGCGCCGTCGACGACGAGGAGGCTGGGGCGGTAGCCGAACCGCTCATCAGGTTCATCGGAGCTCAACTGCTCGAGGTACCGACTGAATCGACGTGAGACGACGTCGTACATCGATGCCGTGTCATCGGTTGCGGCTTCACCGTGGATGGCGAAATGACGATAGTCGCGCTTCTTCACGAGCCCGTCTTCGAACACGACGAGTGAAGCCACGACATTGGATCCCTGGGTGTGGGAGATGTCGATGCATTCGATTCGCAGCGGCGCCTCAGGCAACGACAGGTATTCCTGGATCTCTTTAAGCGCCGTGCTGCGGGTGGTCAGATCGGAGGACCGTTTGAGTTTGTGCTGAAGCAGCGCTTCCTTCGCGTTCTTCGCGACGGTTTCGAGAGCTGCCTTCTTCTCTCCTCGTTCCGGAACCCGAACTGTGACTCGGGATCCGCGCTGTTCACTCAGCCACATCTCGAGTGAGGCAAGATCGGCGGGGACCGTGTCGACGAGGATCTCGCGGGGAATGGCATCCGCGTCGAGACCTGTGTATGCCTGCCGCAGATAATCGGTGGTGAGTTCGGCTGGGCTGTGATCGTCGGAGCGTTCGATGATCCAGCCCCGCTGTCCCCGAATGCGTCCCTGCCGGACGTGGAAGACCTGCACCGAAGCTTCGAGTTCCTCAGTGACGAGTGCGAACACATCACAGTCGGCGTTGACGGAGAGGACGACCGCCGATTTGTCGAGCACCTTCTGTAGGGCAGCGATCTCATCGCGCAGGCGCGCCGCCCGTTCGTAGTCGAGTTCCTTCGCCGCCGAGGCCATCTCCTTCTGCCGGTAGCTGATGAAGCGGCCGGTGTTGCCAGACATGAAGTCGGAGATGCTGCGGGCAAGGTCCTTGTGGCCCTCCACACTGATCTGTCCCACACAGGGGGCGGCGCACTTGTCGATGTAGCCCAGCAGGCAGGGACGACCGCTGCGTTCGGCTCGTCGGTACACTCCTGCGGTGCAGGTACGCATCGGGAAGGCCCGCAGCAGCAGGTCGAGTGTGTCCTTGATCGCCCACACCTGAGCGAAGGGGCCGAAGTACTTCACGCCCTTGCGACGTTTGCCACGGGTGATGAAGGCCCGCGGCACCTTCTCATTCATCGTGATCGCGAGGTAGGGGTAGGACTTGTCGTCGCGGAACATGACGTTGAACCGCGGGTTGAATTCGTTGATCCACGTCCACTCCAGCTGCAGCGCCTCGACCTCGGTGTCGACGACTGTCCATTCCACCGAGGAGGCGGTGTGGACCATCGTCGAGGTGCGCGGATGCAGCTGCGCAGGGTTCGAGAAGTACGAGTTCAGTCGATTGCGGAGGTTCTTCGCCTTCCCGACATAGATCACCCGCCGGTCGGGGTCACGGAATTTGTAGACCCCGGCCGAAGTCGGAATACTGCCCGTGGCCGGGCGATAGGACGCTGGATCAGCCATCGAGCATCGCTTTGAGGAACCGTCCGGTGTGGCTCTTCTTGTTGACCGCTACCTCTTCTGGTGTGCCCTGGGCGATGATCTTGCCACCGCCGCGTCCGCCTTCGGGTCCCAGATCGATGACGTGGTCGGCGTTTCCGATGACGTCGAGGTTGTGTTCGATGACGATGACCGTATTGCCCTTTTCTACGAGTCCCTGCAGCACATGCAGCAACTTCGAGATGTCTTCGAAGTGCAGTCCGGTGGTCGGTTCGTCGAGCACGTAGGCGGTGCGGCCGCGGGAACGCTTCTGGAGTTCAGCCGCGAGCTTGACGCGTTGAGCTTCACCACCGGAGAGTGTGGTCGCGGGCTGTCCCAGGCGAACATAGCCCAGGCCCACCTCGACGAGGGTGTTGAGGTGCCGTGCGATGGCGGGGATCGCAGCGAAGAATTCCGCGCCCTGTTCGATCGGCATCTCGAGCACCTCGGCGATGGATTTGCCCTTGAAGGTCACTTCCAGCGTCTCGCGGTTGTAGCGGGCTCCCCCGCAGACCTCGCAGGTGACGTAGACGTCGGGCAGGAAGTTCATCTCGATCTTGATCGTGCCGTCGCCGCTGCAGTTCTCGCAGCGTCCGCCCTTGACGTTGAAGGAGAAGCGTCCCGGCTGGTAACCGCGGACCTTCGCCGATTCGGTCTCTGCGAACAGGCGACGGATGCGGTCGAAGACACCGGTGTAGGTCGCCGGGTTCGACCGCGGGGTGCGACCAATCGGCGATTGGTCGACATGGACGACCTTGTCGAGGTTGTCCAGACCGGTGACTCGCTTGTGTCGACCGGGTACCCGTGAGGCGCCGTTGAGGACGTTGGCCATCTGAGTGTAGAGGATCTCGTTGACCAGGGTCGATTTGCCTGATCCGGAGACGCCGGTGACGGCGGTGAGCACACCCAGCGGGAAGGAGACTGAGACGTCGCGGAGGTTGTTCTCCACGGCCTTCTCCACTGTGACGACTCGTTCTTTGTCCACTGGCCGACGGGTCGTGGGGACCTGGATTGCTCGGCGCCCGGCCAGATAGTCACCGGTGATGGACCGGTCCGCGTCTTTGAGCCCGGGGACCGGGCCGGAGTAGATGACCTCTCCCCCGTGTTCGCCCGCGCCGGGGCCGATGTCGACGATCCAATCGGCCGATGCGATGGTGTCCTCATCGTGTTCGACGACGATGAGTGTGTTGCCGAGTTCTTTGAGCTTGTTCAGGGTCTCGATGAGGCGCCTGTTGTCACGCTGGTGGAGGCCGATCGAGGGTTCGTCGAGGACGTAGAGGACCCCGACGAGGCCCGAACCGATCTGCGTGGCCAGGCGAATGCGCTGAGCCTCACCGCCGGACAGGGAGCCAGCGGGACGGTCGAGACTGAGGTAGTCGAGCCCGACGTCGAGGAGGAAGCCCAGACGTGCGTTGATCTCCTTCATCACCTGCGCTGCCACGGCTGCGTCGCGGGGATCCAGTTCCAACTGCGACAGGAATTCCGCGGATTCGTCGAGAGCGAGCTCGGACACCTCGGCAATCGACTTGCCGCCGACCTTGACGGCGAGGATCTCCGGCTTGAGCCGGGCACCGTTGCAGCTCGCGCAGGGGATTTCGCGCATATAGGACTCGTAGCGTTCCCGCGACCACTCGGACTCGGTCTCCTCGTGCTTGCGCTGAATGTACTGGTAGACGCCTTCGAAACCGGTTGAGTAGGTGCGTTCGCGCCCGAACCGGTTCTTGTATTTGACGTGGACCTTGTAATCCTTGCCGGTCAGGATCGCTGTCTTGTCTGACTTGCGCAGAGCCTTCCACGCGGTCTTCATGTCGAAACCGAGTTCGTCCCCGAGGCCCTTGAGGAGACGGTTGAAGTACTTCGTCACCTGCTTTCCGCCGGCCCACGGGGCGATGGCTCCCTCTCCGAGGCTGAGGTCCTCATCGGGGACGACGAGAGTCTCGTCGACCTGGAGACGAGTGCCGATGCCGTCGCAGGTGGAGCACGCGCCGAAGGGTGAGTTGAACGAGAATGTGCGGGGTTCGATCTCGTCGATGGCCAATGGGTGCTCGTTCGGGCACGACATGTGCTCCGAGAAGGTCCGGGTCACGCCGTCGTCGACCATCTCGACGTCGATGCGTCCATCGGCGAGGCCGAGGGCCGTCTCGACGGAGTCGGTCAGCCGGGGGCGCAGGCCGGACTTCGACACCAGCCGGTCGACGACGACGGAGATCGTGTGCTTGTACTGCTTCTCCAGGGTTGGTGGTTCGCTCAGGCTGATCTGCTCGCCATCAACGATGGCGCGGGCGAAGCCCTTGGCCTGCAGCTCGGTGAAGAGATCGACGAACTCGCCCTTACGGGAGCGGACGATCGGTGCGAGGACGAGGAACTTCGTCCTCTCCTCGAGTTCGAGCAGCTGATCGACGATCTGCTGTGGGGTCTGCTTCGTGATGATCTCACCGCACACAGGACAATGCGGTACTCCGATCCGAGCCCACAGCAGACGCAGGAAGTCGTACACCTCGGTGATGGTGCCGACCGTGGATCGGGGGTTACGCGACGTCGATTTCTGATCGATCGACACCGCCGGTGACAGACCCTCGATGAAATCGACATCGGGTTTGTCCATCTGGCCCAGGAACATTCGGGCATAGGCGGACAGGGACTCGACGTAGCGGCGCTGCCCCTCGGCGAAGATCGTGTCGAACGCCAAAGATGACTTCCCTGACCCCGACAGACCGGTGAAGACGATCATGGAGTCGCGGGGCAGGGCGACCTCCACGTTCTTGAGGTTATGGGCGCGCGCGCCCTTGACCCACAGAGTGTCGAGATGTGACACGCCTGCCGACTGCTCACCACTGTTAGTTTTCATCACCTGTCCACTGTATTACTCGGCACTGACATTGCTTGAATGGGGACGGGCACTGATCTCTCCGACTGCGAGGACACGGAGCACGATGTCTCCGGTTTCATCACTGGCGCGCACGTCCACCTCGGCGTCGATGGCCCAGTCCCGGTTGTCATCGGGATCGGCCAAGGTCTGACGGACGGTCCATGTCTGGGAACCAGGTTCGATCGAGATATATTCCTTGCCTCTGGCCTTCCCGTCGGTGAGGAGGTCACCGTACTCTTCGTAGAAGTCTTCGATCGCGTCTTCCCAGGCTGTGGAGTCGAAGCCGCTGTCGGCATCGAGACGGCCCAGTTCCGCGTAGTCGGCGCGTTCGGCCAGGAGCACCCGGTGGAACAGAGCATTGCGCACCTCGGCGGTGAAGACCCGCACGTTGTCGGAGAACTTCCGATCGAGGTCTGGCAGCTCTTCGTCCGCGAAGTCCGTCGGGGACAGTCCCTGCAGGGTGCGCCATTCATCGAGCAGGGATGAGTCGGTTCGGGCGATCGTCTCCCCCAGCCATTCGATGATGGTCGAGAGTTCATCGGTCCTGTCATCGGCGGGGACATTGTGTGTCAGTGCCCGGAAGACGTCGGTGAGGTAGCGCAGGAGGCTGCCCTCGACCCGGGTGAGAGCGTAGTAGCTGACGAACTGGGTGAAGCCCATCGCCTGCTCGACCATGTCGCGCACGATCGACTTCGGTTCGAAGTTGCCGGAGCGCAACCACGGGTGCACCTCGATGAAGTGTTCGAAGGCGGGTTCGAGGACCTCCGCCAGCGGCTTCGGTCCTTCGATCTCGTCGAGGATGGCCATCCGTTCGGGGTACTCGAGGCCTTCGGCCTTGAGCTCGGCCAAGGTGTCCTTCTTGATCCGATCGAGTTGGCCTTTGAGGACGGGGAACGGCACCGGTGTGGTGGATTCGACCAATGAGACCACATCGAGGGCAAAGGTCTCTGATTCAGGGTCGAGCAGTTCGAGTCCGGCGAGCACGAAGGGTGCCAGCGGCTGGTTGAGAGCGAACTGGGGTCCCAGGTCCGTGGTCGGCACCAACCCTCCGTCCTCGACTTCGATGAGACCGGCGTTGATCAGTGAGCGCCCGATGTTCAGTGCCGTGAGTTTAAGATCGAGGTGGCGTTCCCGGCTTTCGTAGGTCTTGTCGATGAAGCGGCTGATCATCGCCACGTTCGAGCCTGGGCGGGCGACCAGGTTGAGGATCGTCGAATGGTCGATCTTCATGCGTGAGCGCAGAGATTCGGCCTGGGATTCGATGAGTTTTGTGAAGGTCTCCTCCGACCAGCCGACGAACCCGGCGGGGGCGGACTTCTTCTTGACCTTCTTCTTTTTCTTGTCCGCGTTGGCCGCTTTGGCTTCTGCCCGCATGTTCTCGATGACATGTTCTGGTGCCTGCGCGATGACGTAGCCGCGGGTATCGAAACCGGCGCGACCAGCACGGCCCGCCAGCTGCTGAAATTCGCGGACGCTGAGTTTGCGCATCTTCCGGCCGTCGAACTTCGTCAGCCCTGTCAGCAGCACGGAGCGGATGGGAACGTTGATGCCGACGCCGAGGGTATCGGTTCCGGAGATGACCAACAGCAGGCCTTTGAGCGCGAGCTGCTCGACCAGCCTGCGGTATTTGGGCAGCATTCCGGCATGGTGGACGCCGACTCCGTGCAGTAGCAGTTTGCGCAGACTCTGCCCGAATCCCTTCGCGAAGGTGAAGCCCTTGATGGCTGCCGCGACTGCGGCCTTCTGCTCCTTCGACGCGAGGTCGACGGAGAGGAGACCTGTGGCCAGGTCGATGGCGCCCGCCTGTGAGTAGGACACGACGTAGACGGGGGCCTTGTCATTGCGCACCAGGGAGCGCAGCGTGTCGGAGAGGGGTTCGGTGGAGTATTCGTATTCCAGAGGCACCGGTCGGGTCGCCGAGGTGACTACGGAGCTGTCACGGCCGGTGGTGTCTTCCATGGTGCGGCAGATTTCACTCGTGTCGCCGAGGGTGGCCGACATGAGCACGAACTGCGCCTGCGGCATTTCGAGCAGCGGAACCTGCCATGCCCAGCCGCGTGAAGGATCGGCCACGTAGTGGAATTCGTCCATGACGACCATGCCTGCATCGACCAGACCGCCTTCACGCAGTGCCTGGTTCGCCAGGATCTCAGCCGTCGCACAGATCACGGGCGCATCTCCGTTGACGGTGGAATCGCCGGTGATCATACCGACGTTCTCAGCACCGAAGGCGTCGATGAGGGAGAAGAACTTCTCGCTCACCAGAGCCTTGAGCGGGGCCGTGTAATAGGCCCTGATCCCCCGGGTGAATGATTGGTAGAGGGCGAACAGCGCCACCAGTGACTTGCCCGAACCTGTGGGCGTGGCGACGATCGTGTTGTCGCCGGCCAGAATGTTGAGGATGGCTTCGTCCTGAGCGGGGTACGGTTCGATTCCCAGCTCGTCGCAGTAGTGGCCGAAGGCCTCGTACACCGCGTCTTCATCAGCGAATTCCGCTGGGATCTCCTGCAATCGCACCACAACTATGCACAGACCTTTCCGTTTAGACTGATGTCCATCCTATTGATCGAACCTCAGGAGTTTCAGATGCCGGTTTTCGCCGTCAACTATGTTTATGGTCCCGATACAGATACTCGCATGGATGCGCGCCCCGCTCATCGTGCGTGGCAGTCCGATCTGTATGAAGCCGGAACTGTACTGGCCTCGGGTCCGCTGGACAATGAGCCGGTGCCCGGTGGCCTGCTGCTGATGCAGGCCGCCGACCGCAAGGAACTCGATGCCCATCTGGCCAACGATCCCTACGCCTCGATCGGTGTCATCGACGAAACGGTCGTTCGGGAGTGGACCCCAGTCTTCGGTCCGTTCTCCCCAGCCTGAGCCTATTCCCTCAGGAGTGAGGCCGCATGGCCGCTGTGCGCGGGTCTCCCCATTCGGGAGGATACCCGCGCACAGTCATACCGGTGGCCAGCGGGCCCTTCGCTCAGTCCTGGGAGTCGTCTGACTCCTCGGCGTCGGTGCTGCGGATGGGAATGCCGTCCTTCTTCATCTTCACCAAGGAAGCGATCGTTGCCACCGCCATGGCAACGACGATGAAGCTCAGCGACAGCCACGTCGGGATCTCTGGGATTGACGCGCCCCAGGACAGGAAGTCCCAGTCCGATTCGTGGAGAGCGTGGACGAAGAGCTTGACGCCGATGAAGGCGAGGATCGCTGCGATTCCGTAATGGAGGTAGACGAGCTTGTCGACGAGACCTCCGAGCAGGAAGTAGAGCTGGCGCAGACCCATGAGCGCGAAGACGTTGGCGGTGAAGACGAGGAACGTATTCTGGGTGACACCGAAGATCGCCGGAATCGAGTCGAGCGCGAACATGACGTCCGTGGAACCGATCGCAATGAAGACGATGAACATTGGTGTCCAGTACTTCTTGCCTTCGAGAGTGACGCGCAGACTGTTGCCGTGGTACTCGTCGACGACATTGATTCGTTTGCGCAGAAGACGGATGAGTCCGTTTTCTCCATCGCCCTCATCCTCATCGCTGAATGCCTGCCGGTACGCGACGATGAGGAGGAAGATGCCGAAGATGAAGAAGACCTCGACGAACGCGGTGATGATCGCAGAACCGGCCAGGATGAAGATACCGCGGAAGACGATGGCGATGATGATGCCCACCATGAGAACTTCCTGCTGGTATTTCCGTGGCACTGAGAAGCTGCCCATGATGATGATGAATACGAACAGGTTGTCGATGCTGAGCGAGTATTCGAGCAGCCAACCGGTGAGGAACTCACTGCCGTGCGTTGCGTCGCCGATGGCGAAGAGCGCACCGGCGAACACAATGGCGAGGCCGACGTAGAACGCGACCCAGATGCCCGCTTCCTTCATCGACGGGGTATGGGGACGCTTGACGACGAGCAGAAGATCGAAGATGAGGATCGCGACGACGACGATGCCCGAGGTGATCATGAACCACGGAGGAATGGCGGACTCGCTGCCAGCTGCGGCTTGACCGCCTGCTGCGAGAGTGGAGGACAGGATATCCATGGATGCCTTTCAAAAGGAGTCGGTGATGTACCCGTGCCGAAAGTCTCTCCCACGCTATGACCACTGCGGCAGTGGCGGCGTGCGCTCCGCGCCCGGACCCTTCGAAGGATCGTGATGACGAGCACGGATGGACGGGATACTCCCTTTCGCCAGCCTCACCAGTATAGTCGGGCGGATGCTGGGCCACGCACATGCGCACCGATTCAGGCGTGCCCGGCTTGCTTCATCTGCCGCAATTCCTTCTTCAGGTCCGAGAGTTCATCTCTGAGGCGGGCGGCGAGTTCGAACTGCAGCTCCGCCGCTGCCGTGTGCATCTGCGATGTCAGGGATTCGATGAGCTCGGTCAGGTCCGCTGCCGGTGGACGCAGGGAACCGGCCTTGCCGGCAGCCTGACGCTGTTCGTCGGTGAGTGTCGAGTTGTACCCGCGTTTGCCCTTGCCGTAGTCGAATTCGGTCAGCAGCTCACGTGTGTCCGCGTCCTCCCGTTGCAACCGTTCGGTGATGTCGGCGATCTTCTTCACCAACGGCATGGGATCGATTCCATGTTCCTTGTTGTGGGCGACCTGGATCTCGCGTCGACGGTCGGTCTCGTCGATGGCCTCCCGCATGGACCGTGTGATGGTGTCGGCGTACATGTGAACCTGGCCGTTGATGTTACGCGCTGCACGACCGATCGTCTGGATCAGGGAGGTGGCAGAACGGAGGAAACCCTCCTTATCGGCGTCGAGGATGGCCACCAGGGAGACCTCGGGCAGGTCGAGGCCTTCACGAAGAAGGTTGATTCCGACGAGGACGTCGAATGAGCCGGCTCTCAGCTCTGTCAGGAGTTCGACTCGCCGCAGAGTGTCGACGTCGGAGTGGAGGTACTCGACTCGCACCTCGTGTTCGAGGAGGTAGTCCGTGAGGTCCTCGGCCATCTTCTTCGTCAGTGTTGTGACCAGGACCCGCTCTTGGGCGTCGACGCGGGTTCTGATCTCGTCGAGCAGATCGTCGATCTGTCCCTTGGTCGGTTTGACGACGATCTCCGGGTCGACGAGACCGGTGGGTCGGATGATCTGCTGGACGTATCCGTTCGCGTTGCCCAGCTCGAAGTTGCCGGGAGTCGCCGACAGGTACACGGCCTGCCCGATGCGTTCACGGAACTCATCGAACTTCAGCGGCCTGTTGTCCATCGCACTGGGCAGACGGAATCCGTGTTCGACCA
Organism: Brevibacterium sp. FME17; assembly: GCF_014897515.1. Taxonomy (NCBI): domain Bacteria; kingdom Bacillati; phylum Actinomycetota; class Actinomycetes; order Micrococcales; family Brevibacteriaceae; genus Brevibacterium; species Brevibacterium sp. FME17. The sequence goes on along the minus strand of NZ_JABUYD010000001.1, from coordinate 319,078 downwards.
GTGTGCGCTTGCGCGACATGTCGCCTTCGTACATGCCGCCGATCTGCGGCACGGTGACGTGGGATTCGTCGACGACGAGAAGGAAGTCTTCAGGGAAGTAGTCGAGCAGACAGTTCGGTGCCGACCCGGCGGGACGTCCGTCGATGTGCCGGGAGTAGTTCTCGATGCCGGAGGTGAAGCCCATCGACTCCATCATTTCGAGATCGTAGGTCGTGCGCATCTTCAGGCGCTGAGCCTCGAGGAGCTTGTTCTGCGATTCGAACTCGCTCAACCGTGTCTGCAGTTCGTTCTCGATCTCGCTGACGGCTCGACCCATACGGTTCTCACCGGCGACGTAGTGGGAAGCGGGGAAGACATGGATCGTCTCTTCTTCACGCACGATCTCACCTGTCAGCGGGTGCAGCGTCTGGAGAGTTTCGATCTCATCGCCGAAGAACTCGATCCGCAGGGCCAGTTCCTCATACTGCGGGATGATCTCGACAGTGTCGCCCCTGACACGGAAGGTGCCGCGGGTGAATGCCATGTCGTTGCGGGCATACTGCATCGACACGAAGCGTTTGAGGAGTTCATCGCGGTCGCACTGTTCGCCGCGCTTCAGCGTCACCATCCGGTCGACGTATTCCTCGGGTGTGCCCAGACCGTAGATGCAGGACACCGTCGAGACGACCACGACATCACGGCGGGTGAGCAGGGAGTTCGTTGCCGAGTGGCGCAGACGTTCGACCTCGTCGTTGACTGAGGAGTCCTTCTCGATGAAGGTGTCGGTCTGGGGAACGTATGCTTCCGGCTGGTAGTAGTCATAGTAGGAGACGAAGTACTCGACGGCGTTGTTGGGCAGCAGCTGACGGAACTCATTGGCAAGCTGTGCGGCCAAGGTCTTGTTCGGTGCCATGATCAGGGTCGGGCGCTGAACCTGTTCGATCAGCCAGGCCGTGGTTGCGGACTTACCTGTACCGGTGGCGCCGAGCAGGACGATGTCGCGCTCACCCCGGTCGAGACGTTCCGATATTTCGGTGATTGCGGTGGGCTGATCACCGGATGGGGAGTATTCGGAGACGACTTCGAAGGGGGCGACTGTGCGCGTGACATCCGGCCTGTGGCCGATGGCTGGCAGGGGACGTTCTGAGCTCATGGTCCCACACTAGCCCTCGACACTGACGCAGTGAATGATCGGGACCTGGCACAGGGAACTATTGGGACCTGCCACAGGGAATTCTCGGGGGTGAGACTGTCGTCGGGATGGGACTGGGGCGTGCGCCGCTCAGTCGAAGCTGCCGGGGACGAGTCGTCGGCGAATCGTCAGGAAGTAGGGTTCCTTCGCCTCCGCATATCCGTGGGAGTGATCATCGCCGGCATAATCAAGGGCCAAAGTGGACTTCAGCTGTGCGTATCGGTCGCGTTCGACGGTGTCCGTACGCAGCAGTTCAACGAATTCCCGCGCGAAGATGGCACCCACCGAATCCGTCGTTCGGACATGGAGGTTGACGGCCCGCCCCGGGTCCGTGTTCGCGTGAAATCGTTTGGTCTCCAGCTGCCCCTCGCCGAGGTTGTCGACAGCCTCTTTGCCCGGATATCCCAGCTCTGCCAGCCGGTCAGAGAGTTCATGTGCAGTATCGAGATCGGGTACGAGCATCTGCAGGTCGATGACGTCCTTCGCAGCGAGATCCGGTACTGCTGTCGACCCGATGTGGTCGATGTGGAACTGATCGCCGAGGCCGTGGTGGAGTTTGGCGATGATCCGCTGTGCCTGCAGCTCCCAGTCCTGACCATCGGGGTCAACGAGTTCGGCCGGGCCTCGTTCTGCACGCCGCTGCGCTGTCAGATTATCTGCGAAGGGAAGGATTCGGTCGTGGACGAGGTCGGCAACCCGGTCCTGCGTTGCAGTGACCGTGCCCGCGTTGTCGATGATCACGTCGCAGACGGCATACCGGTCCTCGTCGCTGGCTTGTCGGGCGATGCGCGATTCTGCGTCGTCGCGGGTCATGCCCCTGGCCCTCATCAGCCGTTCCAGGCGCAGTTCGGCCGGGACGTCGACGAGAAGATTGAGGTGGTAGGCGGGGGTCATCGCGTTCTCGACGAGCAACGGCACATCGTGGACGACCACCTCGGCGTCGGAATGCCTGGCGAAGTGCTCGAGGGTGCGGTCACGGATCGCGGGATGCATGAGCGCGTTCAAAGCCGCGGTGGACTGCTCATCGACAAATGCCGCGGCTGCCAGCTGCGCCCGGTCGAGTCCACCGTAGTCACCGATGATGGCCTCACCGAATCTCTCAGCAAGGTCATCGAGCAGGGGCTCCCCCGGTGCGACGACCTCCCGTGCGATCTTGTCGGCATCGATGATCGCGGCACCGTGGGCGGCGAGGATCTCGGAGACGGTTGATTTCCCGGCACCGATTCCACCGGTGAGACCTATTTTCAGCATGACCTCAGCCTAGCCATTTCAGGTGCACCTAGCGAGATCAGGTGCACCTAGCGATCGAGCGAGTAGACCAAAACTCCTTCCTCGGCGAACACCGGTTCGCCCAGGCTGGTGTTGAGGAAGTTCTCGTATTCTCCGGGACCACCGGGCAGAAGCGGCGCGTCCGGGGCAAGGACGACAAAGTCGACACCCGAATCGCGCAGCTCATCGACGGCCGCGCTCATCTCACTGCTCTCAGGATCTGGGAAGGGCGCACCGGAGTACACCACCTCGTGCAGCAGCGTGTCCAGAGCATCCTCCGGGGCTGCATAGGTGACACCCGCATCCGGGCTCGAGCCGATGAAATAGCCGCCGGTCTCCCGGTAGTGGAAACCGCTCACCGACTGCCACACCATGGCTTCGTCGGCATGGGGTTCGGCCCAGGCCAGCGGGCGGGGAACAGTCTTCACGACCGATCCTGCGGGAATCACCTCGGCGATGGATTCGGTGTAGAACTCGGGCACGTAGACTTCGCGTGACGTCTGCACACCAGGAATCACTGTGACCGCGGCAACTGCCAGCAGCCCCAGCAGAGCTTGGCCGACGCGGAGCCGGATATTCTCAAGCGCCCATTGCAGTCCGCAGCCGAGGATCACGAACAGTGCGATCGTCGAATGCAGGACCAGGCGCATGGGCAGGACGTTGTTGAGCACCGGTATCGCTTCGACCAATGCGAAGGGACCGGTCCCAAGGATGCTCTTCCCATTGAGAAGTACCGGTGAGCCCAGCGAGAGGACGAAGACCAAGAGCCCCGTCGCCGAGGCGATGGTCAGGATCGTTCCATACCTCGGCTTGCGGACCAGGCAGATGACGATGAGGGCAGCGACGATGAGGGCGGGCACTCCGACGTAGGCGCCGAGTTCGGCGGCATCGATGTCCATGATGCGCGGAATGGGTGAGGCACCTGACCCGAGAAGAGTCGGGCCGGCGGGGATGATGGGATCGAGCAGATCCGTGTTCCATACTCCGTGGGGTCGAATCGCACTGTCGGGCGCGTTGGGTCCGCGCATCGTGAACAGGAGGGGCAGGGCGATGAACAGCGCCAGCGCGGATCCGAGCACACCGCCGAGGCCCAATCTCAGCCAGCCGGGGAGGTTCCAGACCTTCCTGCCGAAGACGGCGATGCTGACCAGCAGGCACAGTGCGGCGATGAAGGTACCGGCGAGGACCTCGGTGGAGACGTAGAACTGGAACCCCAGCACAGCTCCCAGTCCGAGGCTCAAGGTCCAGAACTCACGGCTGCCGATTCCCACCCGAGGAGCCCGCAGCAGGAGTTTGAGGATGATCAATGCCACCAGTGGTGGTGCGACGGCGAAGGCGAGGTTGGGATGGCCGGAGGTCTGGGCGATCACGTAGCTGGAGAACCCCACTCCGCCGGCCGCGATGAAGGCAGGAATTCGGGTGAGGAACCGGGTGAAGAGAGCCGCAGCCGCGAGGCTGACCAGCACCGGGATGGAGATGATGAGCAGGTTGTAGCTGACGATGGGTCCTGCCGCCCAGGTGACGGGGGCCAGGATCAGGGCCAGGCCGGCCAGGGACGTGTTCCAGGCTCCGTTGACACCGCCGTTGAGTGTGTTCATCGCCTCCGTGAAGAGGAGGCCGTCCGCCGATCCTGCCTGAGGGGTGCCGAAGCCGAGCTGCGAGGCGAAGATGTCCGCGGCGTGTCCGAGCCACCAGATGAAGAGGGAGGAGTCGTCGTTGCCGGCGACAACTTGCCCTCCGGGATCGGCGGCGACCTGTCCGAACACGCAGATGCTGATGACAGTGAGCATAAGCGCATACCACAGCCACGGTCGGGCTCGCTGTCGCAGGGTGGATGCATACACAAAGGGCTCCCGGCCAATCGACCGGGAGCCCTTGTGAGTGCTGTTATCAGCTGCCTGCAAGCTTCTCACGCAGAGCTGCGAGAGCTTCGTCGCTGGCCAGTGTTCCTTCGTCGGCTGCCTCTTCCGAGGAGAACGATCCGGTGGCTGGTGCAGCTTCGGCAGGAGCGCTGCCGGCCTCTTCGGAGCCTGCTTCGGCATCCGCAGCGATGGCCTTGGCGACCTGCTTCTTGTGCTCTTCCCAGCGTTCCTGAGCGGCAGCGTACTGCTGCTCCCAGACCTCGCGCTGTGAGTCGAAGCCTTCCATCCACTCGTTGGTCTCTGGATCGAAGCCTTCTGGGTACTTGTAGTTCCCGTCTTCGTCGTATTCCTGCGGCATGCCGTAGAGGGCAGGGTCGAGGAATTCGTCGGCCTCGGGGTCGACGCCTTCGTTCGCCTGCTTCAGCGACAGCGAGATGCGACGACGCTCGAGGTCGATGTCGATGACCTTGACGTAGATGGTCTCGTCAACGGAGACGACCTGTTCTGGCAGGTCCACGTGGCGAACTGCGAGTTCGGAGATGTGGACGAGGCCTTCGATGCCGTCTTCGACGCGCACGAATGCACCGAACGGAACCAGCTTGGTGACCTTGCCGGGAACGATCTGACCGATGACGTGAGTGCGAGCGAAGTGCTGCCATGGGTCTTCCTGAGTCGCCTTGAGCGACAGGGAGACACGTTCGCGGTCCATATCGACGTCGAGCACCTCAACGGTGACCTCGTCACCAACGGTGACAACCTCGCCTGGGTGATCGATGTGCTTCCAGGACAGCTCGGAGACGTGAACGAGTCCGTCGACACCACCAAGGTCGACGAATGCACCGAAGTTGACGATGGAGGAGACGACGCCGGGACGGACCTGGCCCTTCTGCAGGGTCTGCAGGAAGTCGTGGCGGACCGCGGACTGGGTCTGCTCGAGCCATGCGCGACGGGACAGAACGACGTTGTTGCGGTTCTTGTCCAGTTCGATGATCTTGGCTTCGACCTGCTGGCCGATGTAAGGAGCAAGATCGCGGACGCGACGCATCTCAACGAGGGAAGCAGGCAGGAAGCCGCGCAGACCGATGTCGACGATCAGGCCGCCCTTGACAACCTCGATGACGGTACCGGTGACGACACCGTCGTCTTCCTTGATCTTTTCGATGTCACCCCAGGCGCGCTCGTACTGAGCGCGCTTCTTGGACAACATGAGTCGGCCTTCTTTGTCTTCCTTCTGAAGAACGAGGGCTTCGATTTCGTCCCCGACCTCGACGACTTCGCCGGGATCGACATCATGCTTGATGGAGAGTTCTCGCGAAAGGACGACGCCTTCCGTCTTGTATCCGATGTCGACGAGGACTTCGTCGCGATCGACCTTGACGACGGTTCCTTCGACGATGTCGCCATCGTTGAAGTACTTGATCGTCTCATCGACGGCGGCGAGAAAATCCTCAGCGGTTCCGATGTCGTTGACAGCGATCTGCTTCGGCTGCACCGATTCCGGCGTGGTGGTGGTCATATAGGTTGGGACTCCGATGGAATTATGGTCCAGATCCGATACTCTGAGGCGATGCTGTTAAACAGCCCGAGAACTGGATCCGGTCTCGATTACGATTTTGGACATGCATGCATACGCGCATACGGTTGTCAATACTAGCATCATCCATGGCGTGAATGCACGCCGCAGTCGGAAACAGAACATGGCAATCGCCACGGAGGAATGATGAGCGACGGAAGTTATCGGGCCGAGGTCATCAGCGGTGGCTATCTGCCCATCGATGAAGAGGCATCTGTCCGCGCCAACAGAGGCTATTGGGACAATTCAGCTGAGGAATATCTCGCCGAGCACGGCAGTTTCCTCGGTGCCTCCGAATTCATGTGGTGTCCCGAGGGAATTCATGAATCGGATGTCCGTCTGCTCGGAGATGTGAGCAGACGCCAGATCCTCGAGGTCGGCTGCGGCGCGGGTCAGTGCTCACGCTGGTTGGCCGAAGAGGGTGCAATCGCCACCGGAGTCGATGTCTCCGCCGGCATGCTCGAGCAGGCCTCGCGCCTGCAGCGTGAGCACCCGCTCAGCGACGACGCCACTCCCCCGACGTTCCTGCACGCCGATGCCCGTCAGCTTCCCTTCGCCTCGAACAGCTTCGACGTTGCGTTCTCCTCCTATGGGGCGCTGCCCTTCGTGAAGGACGCCGAGGTGGTTCTCGCCGAGGTCGCCCGTGTGGTCCGTCCGGGCGGACGGTGGGCGTTCTCGACGACGCATCCGATGCGCTGGATGTTCCCCGACGTGCCCGGCGAATCTGGCCTGACCGTTGAGTACTCCTACTTCGACCGGACCCCCTATGTGGAGATCTCCGCAGACGGCCAGCCGGTCTATGCTGAACACCACCGCACCATGGGTGATTGGGTGAACCTACTGGTGACAGCCGGCTTCACGATCGATTCGGTGACCGAACCTGAATGGCCGGAGTCCAACCAGACCGCTTGGGGCGGCTGGTCTCCGCTGCGTGGGACCCTGATGCCCGGCACCGTCATCTTCTCCACCACACTCAGCAAGGATTGACTCAACAGCAGACTGCCTCTGCACTGCCCGCTGCCCTCAGTGGGCGGCGTCGTGCCAGGAGACGCCGGTTCCGACGTTGACGTCCAGGGGCACGTCCAGCTCGAAGGCTGATCCCATCTCCTCGGTCACGATCGATGTCACCGATTCGACCTCATCAGGGTGGACGTCGACGATGATCTCGTCATGGACCTGCAACAGGACCGTCGACTTCAGATCGCCGAGGCGGTCGCTGACCTTGAGCATCGCAATCTTCATGATGTCGGCGGCCGAACCCTGGATCGGGGCGTTGAGGGCGGCGCGTTCGGCCATGTCCCGCAGCTGCCTCCGGTCACTGTGCAGAGCGGGCAGGTAGCGACGGCGCCCCATGATGGTCTCCGTATAGCCGTTGGTCCTGGCCTGCTCGACGATCTCGTCGAGGTAGTCCTTGACCGCACCGAAGCGTTCGAAGTACTGCTCCATGAGGTTCTTCGCCTCGTCCACACCGATCGCCAGCTGACGGGAGAGCCCATAGGCGGAGAGTCCGTAGACCAGCCCATAGGACATGGCCTTGACCTTCGAGCGCATCGCGGAGTCGACCTCGTCGATGCCGACGCCGAAGACCTTCGACCCGACGTAGGAGTGCAGGTCTTCACCGTCCTTGAAAGCCTGGATGAGTGCCGCATCGCCCGAGAGATGGGCCATGATGCGCATTTCGATCTGCGAGTAGTCCGCCGTCAGGAGCCGAGAGTCGGTGACCTGCGGGTCGGCGATGAAGATCTCACGTATCCGCCGCCCTGATTCGGTGCGGACCGGAATGTTCTGCAGGTTCGGATCCAGTGAGGAAAGTCGACCTGTCGCAGCAACGGTCTGCTGATAGGTCGTGTGGATGCGACCGTCCTCGGCCACGGTTTTGAGGAGCCCGACGACGGTCTGTTTGAGCTTCGTCGAATCCCGGTAAGCCAGCAGGTGCTGCAGGAAAGGGTGCTCGGTCTTGATGAACAGCTCTGCCAGCGCCTCGGCATCGGTGGTGTACCCGGTCTTCGTGCGCTTGGTCTTGGGCATGTCGAGCTCGTCGAAGAGCACGGCCTGCAGCTGTTTCGGCGACCCGAGATTGACCTCATGGCCGATTGCCTCGTAGGCGAGTCCGGCGCTGGCGTTCGCCTGCTTCGTGAATTCCTCGATGAGACCGGACAGGCCAGCCTCGTCGACAGCGATGCCAGCGAGCTCCATCTTGGCCAGCACAGGAACAAGCGGCAGTTCGATGTCGCGATAGACCTGGCTCATGTTCGCCTCGTCGATCGCCGTGGCCAGTTTGTCGTGGACTTCGAGCAGCGCGGCGGCTCTGTGCCCGTGAGTCTGAGCGGTCTGGTCGGAGTCGAGGTCGAGGACCAGCTGACCGCTGTCGCCAGTGGAGTCGCTGAGTTCGATGCCGGTGCGCTCGAGCGCGATCTGCGGCAGTTCGTAGCTGCGCTGATCGGGCACCAGGAGATAGGCGGCCAACGCCGTGTCACCGGCGACATCGTCGACGTCCAGGCCCAGCGAACGCCAGGCCTTGAGCTGCGTCTTCGAGCTGTGCAGAATGAGGGTCTTCGTCCGCAGCGCCGAGCTCAGCTTGGAGACGGCGGCTTCCCCCGCCTCGGCGAGGTCGACGACCCAGGCTTCCTCAGGTGCACCGGATACGGCGAGGATCCGAACATCACCGCGTCCGAGCTCGAAACGCGCATCGGAATCGAGGGCGAGCACATCGGAATCTGCCAACTTCTCAAGCAGTCCGGGAACCTCGAGAGTTTCAATGGAGACTTCCCGAGCCGGACCGGCAGCTGCTTCCGGCACGGCCTCCTCGCCGAAGATCGCACTGAGTCGCTTGCCGAGCGCCTGGAATTCGAGCTGGTCGAACAGGCTCGAGAGCTCGGACGGATCACCCTCGCCCCATTTCAAATCGGAATAGGTCAGACCCAGGTCCACATCGTCGAGCAGACGGTTGAGCCGGAAATTGCGTTCGACATCAGGAATGTGGTCCCGCAGCTTCTCACCGACCTTGCCCTTGATCGACTCCGCATTCTCAAGCACGCCGGGCAGGTCACCGTAGGATGCCAGCCACTTCGCCGCAGTCTTGTCACCGACACCGGGTACTCCGGGAAGGTTGTCCGCCTTCTCCCCCACAAGGGCTGCGAGTCCACGGTAGTTTGCGGGAGTGACCGCGTACTTCTCTTCGATCGCGTCCGGGGTCATGCGGTTGAGATCGCTGACTCCGCGCTTGGGGTAGAGGATCGTCACGGAATCGCTCGAAAGCTGGAACGAGTCCTTGTCCCCGCTCATCACCTCGACAGCGGCGCCCGCCTCGGTGCCCATGCGAGCCATGGTCGCCAGCGCATCATCGGCCTCGAAACCCTCTTTGGTCACCACGGTGAGTCCCATTGCGACCACGATGTCCTTGATCAGGTCGATCTGGGGATGGAACTCCGGTGGGGTCTTGGCACGTCCGGCTTTGTACTCTGGGTACTCCTCCAGACGGAATGTCTGTCGCCCCAGGTCGAAGGCGACGGCCACGTGGCTCGGTGACTCGTCCCTGAGGACATTGATGAGCATCGAGATGAAGCCGTAGATGGCGTTCGTCGGCTGGCCGGTGCTGGTGGCGAAGTTCTCCACCGGCAGGGCGTGGAATGCCCGGTACGCCAGAGAGTGTCCATCGATGAGCAGGAGAGATTCGTTTACTTGAGTCACATGGCATAGCCTATCGTTCAAAACTGACATGAAGGAGAACGATGTTCAGACCAGAGGCATCACTGACCGCGCAGACCACTGAGGGACAGAGCAGGGAGCTGCTCGGCCAGCTCAATGCTCCCGAAGCAATCGGTGATCTGGCGGCGAAAATGGGGATCGAGTTCACAGAGCTGACTCACGAACATGTCACCGGCCACGTGCCGGTGAAAAGCAACACTCAGCCCATGGGCCTCTTCCACGGTGGCGGTCATGTGGTGCTCGCCGAATCGCTGGCATCCATGCATTCGTTCCTCCTCTCCGGGGGTAAGAACGTCGTCGGTGTCGACCTCAATGCCACGCATCTGCGCGCCGCGCGAGATGGAACGGTGACCGGCCGCGCCGAGGTGCTCCATCAGGGACGCACGATCGTGTCCCATGAGGTGAAGATGACCGATGAAGCCGGTCGGCTTCTCTCGATCGTGCGGATCACGAACATGATCCTCAAGACCGACCCGAAATGATGCCCGGGCAGTAACAGCCGATGACAGGCAATGATGGCCAATGCGCTGTCACTGCTTCGCGGCAACGCAGGAGGCCGACGAATCGTCTTCGGATTCGCCGGCCTCAGTGTGTGTTCGGGTGGATGCTGACTACTTGTCGGAGCCGATCTGTTTGAGAACGGTGTCCGCGACCTCACGCATTGTCAGGCGGCGGTCCATCGAGGTCTTCTGGATCCAACGGAAGGCCTCTGGCTCGCTCAGACCCATCGAGGTCTGGAGCAGGCTCTTCGCACGTTCGACGACCTTGCGGGTCTCGAAGCGTTCGGTCAGATCCGAGATCTCGCTCTCGAGGGAGCTGATCTCCGCATGACGCGACAGGGCGATCTCGAGGGCTGGGATGAGGTCCGCTGCGGTGAAGGGCTTGACCACGTAGGCCATTGCTCCCGCATCACGGGCTCGCTCAACGAGCTCCTTCTGCGAGAACGCCGTGAGCAGGACCACCGGAGCGATGCGCGCCTTGGCAATCCTCTCCGCTGCGGAGATTCCGTCGAGGATGGGCATCTTGATGTCCATCACGACGAGATCGGGGCGCAGCTCTTCGGCCAGGCGGATTGCGGATTCACCGTCTGCGGCTTCGCCGACGACGTCGTATCCGACCTCGCGCAGCATCTCGACGATGTCGAGACGAATCACGGCCTCGTCTTCCGCCACTACGACGCGGCGAACCGGCACGGACTCATCTGAAGTTGGTTGTTCGCTGTTTGAAAGCACGGCACCAGTCTAAACCAGGCCCACGCGTGGACCGACCTCGGTACCCAAGTTTCTTCTGTGATGGTAGCCACCCGTGTGATCGCCGCCACCGCTGTCGATTGTGCAATCGCGCAAAAGCTGTCGTAAACTCTAGCGTGGCGCGGATTCAATCCGTGCTCAGCCGGATTGGCGGAATCGGTAGACGCGGTGCACTCAAAATGCATTGTCGAGAGACGTGTGGGTTCGAGTCCCACATCCGGTACTTTTCGCCCCAGAGGCGGCAGAGTTCTGACAGCAGAGAACCCCTGAGCATGATTGCTCGGGGGTTCTCTGCATTTCGGCTGAGGCGGTGTTCCACCGGCGAACTCCGCCTCAGCCGATTCGACACCGCTCAGATCGTGGACTCAGGCTCGGGTCCCACCCGAGGAGCCTTCGAGTGAGGACTCTTCGAGTTCGGCTTCGATCGTGCCTGCGCCGTTCTCACCTGCATCCACGTCCTCGCCCATCGGGACATAGCCGTTGATGCGGTCCGAGTCATAGCGTGCTTCGTCGAGGATTCCGTGGCGCTTGGCCACGATGGCAGGCACGAGGGCCTGGCCGGAGACGTTGAGCGCGGTGCGCCCCATGTCGACGATCGGCTCAATCGCCAGCAGCAGTCCCACACCTTCAAGTGGAAGTCCGAGCGTGGACAGCGTCAGTGTCAGCATGACGGTGGCACCAGTTGTCCCTGCTGTTGCCGCCGAGCCGATGACTGAGACGAACACGATGAGGAAGTACTGGACGATTGTGAGGTCGATTCCGAAGAACTGGGCCACGAAGACCGCAGCGATCGCCGGGTAGATCGCGGCGCAGCCGTCCATCTTCGTGGTCGCGCCGAAGGGAACCGCGAATGCGGCGTAGCTCTGGGGAACTCCGAAGTTGTCGGTGGCGACCTTCTGGGTGACCGGCATGGTACCGATCGATGACCGGGAGACGAAGCCCATCTGAGCTGCGGGCCAGACTCCGGAGAAGTACTGACGCACGGAGAGGCCATTGAGCTTCGCCAGGGTCGGGTACACGCCGAAGAAGACGATTGCCAGGCCGATGTAGACGGCCACGACGAACCACAGCAGGGAACCCATGGTCGACCAGCCGTAGGAGTTCACGGCATTGCCGATGAGCCCGAGGGTGCCGATCGGGGCGATGCGCACGATCCACCACACCACCTTCTGGACGACGGCCAGTGCTGCCTCCACGAACTGGAGGAATGGCTCGGCGGCCTTTCCGACCTTGACTGCGGCAATGCCGATCGCGCCGGAGACGATGATGAGCTGAAGGATGTTGAAGTTGACCTCGGAGACCATAGCGCCGGATTCATCGGCGGAGGTGCCGACCTCGAGGCCGAGGAAGTTCACAGGCACGAGACCGGTGAGGAATCCGATCCAGCTGCCGTTCGAATCCGGTGCAGATTCGCTCAACGATGAGGCATCAGCGTGCATGCCCGGCTGGATCACAACGCCGAGGATGAGGCCGATGAGGACGGCGATGAGGGCCGTGAGTGCGAACCATAGGAGTGTCGAGACTGCAAGACTGGCAGCGTTGGTGACCTTGCGCAGGTTGCCGATGCTGGCGATGATCGCGGTGATCACAAGCGGCACGACGGCCGCCTTGAGGAGTGTCACATACGAGGACCCGATGGTGTCCAAGGTCTGACCGAGCCAGTTGTCCTGGCCCTCACTGACCGGACCCCAGGACCGGGCGATCAGCCCGAGCACCACGCCCGCAATCAGGGCTATGGTGACCTGCACCCCGAAGGATCTGCTCCACTTGGGCAATCTCATGCGATTCCTCTTCTTTGCCTGTCGGTTTCGAAACAATGCTCAACGCAAGCGATGCTTGACTCAAGCATTGCTCAACTCAAGACACAACTGTTGAGCAATCTCTGAAATTCCGCAAGTCCAAGTGAAGTGGGTCTCACTCACCAAAGCCGCACCGGCCACCACCCTCCCCAAGCCACTCCGGTCACCACCCGCACATGGCAAACGGCGGCCACCCCAGATGGGGCGACCGCCGTTATCGACAGACTCAGCGCATGGGCGCTGTTGTGGCACTCAGTGCCTCGGTGTGCCGTTCTCCTTGACGATCGGCACCTCATGAGTGACCGGCGTTTCGGAGACGATGCCGTACCCGGCCAAAGGATCTTCCTCATCGTCCGAGGAGTCTTCGTAGGCTGCGGCAACACCCTTGGCTGCATCACCCATGGTGTGGATGCGCAGGGCATTGGTCGACCCGGGGATGCCGGGAGGGGAACCGGCTACGAGGATGGACTGATCGCCTTCGTGTGCTGTTCCGTCGGCTAGCAGCACAGCATCGACCTGTCTGGCCATCTGGTCCGTGTGTCGCACTGTCTTGACCAGGTAGGGGCGAACGCCCCAGGTCAGAGCCAGCTGGTGGCGAACCTGCGCATCAGGGGTGAACCCGAGGATCGGCCAGGCGGGACGCAGACGCGACATCCGGCGCACGGAGTCACCTGTCTGAGAGAAGGTGCAGAGCAGATCGATGTCGAGCTGTTCAGCAATCTGGACAGCGGCGGCCGTGACGGCCCCTCCCTTGGTGTGGGGAACTGTGCCCAGCTGCGGGATGCGCTCCATGCCGTGCTCTTCGGTGGACTCGATGATGCGGCTCATGGTCCGGATCGCTTCGACCCAGTATTCGCCGACCGAGGTCTCACCGGAGAGCATGAGGGCATCGGCACCGTCGAGGACGGCGTTGGCGCAGTCGCTCGCCTCGGCGCGGGTGGGCCTGGCAGCATCGATCATGGTCTCGAGCATCTGAGTGGCCACGATGACGGGCTTGGCCTGCTGTCGAGCGATCTCGACCGCACGCTTCTGGACGATCGGGACCTGCTCAAGCGGCAGTTCCACGCCGAGGTCGCCGCGGGCGACCATGATTCCGTCGAAGGCGTCGATGACCGCGTCGAGCTGCTCCACGGCCTGCGGCTTCTCCAGCTTGGCGATGACGGGGGCGTGGATGCCGACTTCGTCCATCACCGCCCTGACGTCATCCATGTCCTCGGGGCTGCGGACGAAGGACAGAGCCACCCAGTCGAAGCCGAGGTTGAGGCCCCATTTGAGGTCCTCTATGTCCTTCTCCGACAGTGCCGGCACGGAGACCGGAACACCGGGAAGGTTGATGCCTTTGTGGTTCGAGATCGTTCCGCCGATCTCCACCTCGGTGACGACATCGGTGTCGGTGACCTCGGTGGCACGCAGACGCAGGCGCCCATCGTCGATGAGCAGCGGATCTCCGACGGAGACATCGCCTGGCAGGGTCGAGAGCGTGGTGCTTACGACCTCCGCAGTGCCCGCGATGTCACGGTTGGTGATCGTGAATGTTGCGCCTTCGACGAGCTCTTCCTTGCCGTTGGCAAAATTGCCGACCCTGATCTTGGGGCCCTGCAGGTCCAACAGCAATGCGACTGCGCGACCTGTATCGAGTGCAGCCTGGCGAACCCAGGCGAATTTCTCTTCGTGCTCTTCCCGCTTGCCGTGGCTGAGATTGAATCTGGCCACATCGACGCCTTCGTCGACAAGAGCGCGGATCTCTTCATAGGAGTTCTGGTTCGGACCTAATGTTGCGACTATCTTTGCACGCCTCATGCACACCACCCTACCTGTAGCGTGGCAGGCGATACGAACCGCCTGCCACGTCTGTTCGTCGGAGGAGAATCACACACACCTACGTGCGGACTTCTCATTAAATGACACGGACTATCTTAACATTTAAAACTCTTTTCGTGTGGTCTGACCGGTTCTGGGAGCCGTGATGAGCCGGTGAGGAAGCGATCCACCTCGGCCGCAGCCGAGCGCCCCTCAGCGATGGCCCACACGATCAGCGACTGGCCCCGACCTGCGTCACCGGCGATGAAGACACCCGGCGCCGAACCCACATAGGAGTCATCGCGAGCGAAGGCGCCTCCTTCTGCAACGTCAAGGCCCAACGCTTCAGACTCGGGACCTGAGAACCCCAATGCCAAGAGGACGAGGTCAGCGTCGAGACGGTGCTCGGTACCAGGAGTTGGAACTCGTGCGCCATCGACGAAGCGGGTCTCGGCGACGTCGATGCCCATGACGCTGCCCCCGTCGTCGCCGACGAATCCAGTCGTCGACGCGAGGTAGCGCCGTGTTCCGCCCTCCTCATGAGAGGACTGGACTTCGAAGATCCGCGGAACCGTCGGCCAGGGATCGGACTCGCTGCGCTCGGCGGGAGGCTGCGTTCCGATCGCCAGTGTCGTCACCGAGGCCGCGGCCTGCCGCAGTGCCGTGCCCAAGCAGTCGGCACCCGTATCGCCGCCGCCGATGATGATCACGTGTTTGCCGCGGGCATCGATGAAGCCTCCGGACTTCCCGCGCCCCGACTGACCGGTGTCCTGCACCCCAGATTGTTCCCCCGCCTGCACCCTGTTCGAGGGCACCAGATAGTCCATCGCGAATTCGATGCCGTCGAGGTCCCGGCCGGCGATGCCCATGTCTCGGGGAACCGTGGCTCCCGTACATACGATGACCGCGTCGAAGCTCGACTGCAGCTCCTCGAGGCTGATGTCGACTCCGATCTCCATTGACGTCTTGAAGCGTGTGCCCTCAGCACGCATTTGGTCGAGTCGGCGGTCGATGTGGTGCTTCTCGAGTTTGAAGTCGGGAATCCCATAGCGCAGCAGGCCGCCGAGGCGGGCGTCGCGTTCGTAGACGACGACCGTGTGACCGGCTCTCGTCAGCTGTTGGGCTGCTGACAGGCCGGCGGGCCCGGAGCCGATGACGGCCACCGTGTGCCCGGTGATCCGCTCCGGGATCACCGGCTGGATGAGGCCGGCTTCGAAGCCCTGGTCGACTATGGTCACCTCGACCTGTTTGATCGTCACGGCCGGTTGGTTGATGCCGAGGACGCAGGCGTTCTCACATGGTGCCGGGCATGCCCTGCCGGTGAATTCAGGGAAATTGTTCGTCGCATGCAGCAGTTCGACCGCCCGGGGCAGCTCTCCGCGATACATTGCATCATTGAACTCGGGAATCAGATTGCCCAAGGGGCAGCCCTGATGGCAGAAGGGGACGCCGCAGTCCATGCACCGTGAGGCCTGTCTGCGCAGCTGTTCGGGGTCCCCCGCCTCGTAGACCTCGCGATAGTCCATCAGGCGGATGGGGACCGGTCGACGCCGGGGCGTCTCCCTCTGATCGACGCTTAGGAATCCGTGTGGATCAGCCATTGGCAACCTCCAGAATTGTGTGCCAGGCGGCTTCGGAATCCAGGGGCTCTCCGGACGCGGTGAGCTCGTCCTGAACGTCTTTGACCAACGCATAGGCGACGGGGATGATCTTCGTGAATCGGGAGAGGACGTCTTCTCCCCTGCGCAGTCCCTCGAGCAGCTGCGTGGCCAGGGGTGAATTCGTCCACTGAACATGTTCAGATAGCAGTCGCTGCAGCACGTCCGTATCGGCGATTCCGACCCCGGTGAAGCGGAACACCCCGGCGGCGCGTTCCTTGGGGTTGAGCCGGGCGGGGTTGAAGTCGAGGACGTACGCCGTGCCACCGGACATTCCGGCGGCGAAGTTGCGTCCGGTGCTGCCGAGGATCACGGCGATTCCTCCTGTCATGTACTCAAGGCCGTGATCGCCGATGCCCTCGGCGACCGCCTCGGCGCCGGAATTGCGCACCATGAAGCGCTCCCCCACCTGACCGGACACGAACAGCTTGCCGGCCGTCGCACCGTAGCCCAGCACATTGCCGGCGATCACGTTGTGTTCGGGACGGGTCGGGTTCTCAGGCTGGGGATGCACGCTGATCGTTCCCCCGGAGAGTCCCTTGCCGACGTAGTCGTTGGCATCTCCGTGCAGGTCGATGGTGACACCGTGAGGCAGGAACGCCCCGAGTGACTGTCCTGCGGTTCCGTGCAGCGACAGTCTGATCGTGTCCTCACGCAGCCCCCGATCTGCATGGGTGCGGGTGACGTGGTGGCCCAGCAGTGTGCCGACGCTGCGGTCCGTGTTCGCAATCGCCGAGGTGATCGTGACCTTCGTCCCGGACCGGATCGACGCCTGCGCCTGCGCCAACAGACGCAGGTCGAGTTCGTCCGCGAAGTCCCGGTCGACCGCGCTCGTGCATCTGCGCGCCACCGTGGTGTTGCCGTGAACATCTTCGGGCACCTTCAGGATGGATGCCAGGTCGAGGTGCAGGCCGGAGGCACGCTCTTGGGCTTCATCGATGCGCAGCCGCTCGACCGCGCCGATGGCCTCATCGAGCGTCCGCAGTCCCAGTTGTGCAAGATAGCCGCGGACCTCCTCGGCGATGAAAGTGAAGAAGTTCACCACATGGTCGGCCTGACCGTGGAAGCGTTCGCGCAGCTTCGGGTTCTGCGTCGCCACACCGACGGGGCAGGTGTCTTTGTGGCACACGCGCATCATGATGCAGCCGGAAACGACGAGAGCCGCGGTCGCGAACCCGAATTCCTCACCGCCGAGCAGAGCGGCGATGATGACATCCCGTCCGGTCTTCAGCTGACCGTCGACCTGAACGCTGACCTTGTCCCGCAGACCATTGAGCACCAGCGTCTGCTGGGCTTCGGCCAAGCCCAGCTCCCACGGTGTGCCGGCGTGCTTGAGCGAGTTCAACGGGCTGGCCCCCGTGCCTCCGTCATGGCCGGAGATGAGCACGACGTCGGCACCGGCCTTGGCCACCCCGGCGGCAACCGTGCCGACCCCGATCCCGGAGACGAGCTTGACGTGCACACGGGCCCGGGCGTTGGCCCGACCGAGATCGTGGATGAGCTGGGCAAGGTCTTCGATGGAGTAGATGTCATGATGCGGTGGTGGGGAGATGAGTCCGACTCCGGGAGTGGAGTGCCGGGTCTTTGCGATCCACGGGTAGACCTTGGCCCCGGGCAGCTGCCCGCCCTCTCCGGGTTTCGCTCCCTGCGCCATCTTGATCTGCAGGTCATCGGCCTCGCTCAGATAATGACTCGTCACACCGAAGCGACCGCTGGCGATCTGCTTGATCGCCGATCGGCGTTCGGGATCGGTCAGGCGTTCGGTGTCTTCACCGCCCTCACCGGTGTTCGACTTGCCGCCGATGCGGTTCATCGCGATCGCCAGGGTCTCGTGGGCCTCCTGCGACAGCGACCCATAGCTCATCGCGCCGGTCGAGAATCGCTTCATGATCGCCGAGGCGGGTTCCACCTCGGCGATGTCGATGGGTCCGGTGTCTGCGGGGACGAGCTCGAACAGGCCACGCAGCGTCATCAGCTCACGGGACTGTTCGTTGACCGCCCGAGTGTATTCGCCGAAGATGTCGAATCGTCCGGTGGCGGTGGAGTGCTGAAGCTTGAAGATCGTCTCCGGATTGAACAGGTGGCCCGGTCCCTCCCGTCTCCATTGGTACTCACCACCGATACGCAGATTCCGGTGCGCGGGTGCGGGATGATCGTCGCGATGGGCATCGGCGTGCCGGGCATTGGACTCCGCAGTGATCTCGATGATTCCCTTCCCACTCAGCTGATGCGGGGTGGAGGTGAAGTACTCGTCGATGAAGTCAGCGGAGAGTCCGAGGGCTTCGAAGGTCTGCGCACCGTGATAGGACTGCACCGTCGAGATCCCCATCTTCGACATGATCTTCAGCAGGCCCTTGTTCAGAGCCGTGAGCACATTGGCCACGGCAGCTGCCTCACTGACACCGCGGATGCGATCCGAGCGCACGAGCGCCTCCGCCGACTCCATGACGAGATACGGGTTGACCGCAGACGCTCCGAAGGCCACAAGAGTGGCCACATGATGGACTTCCCGCACGTCACCGGCTTCGACGATGATCGACACACGAGTGCGGGATCGGGCTCGCACCAGGTGGTGATGGAGCGCTGAGGTCAGAAGCAGGGACGGGATCGGAGCGAGATCGACCGTGGAGTCCCTGTCGCTGAGGATGATGAACACGGCTCCGGCCTCGACCGCGGCGCTCGCCTCCTGGCACAACACCTCGAGCCGTGCCGCCATGGCTTCGGGTCCGGCATTCACCGAATACAGGCCCGACAGGGTCACGCTGGGTCGGCCATCGTCGACGCCGAGGTGGTGGCCCTGGACGTGGGAGATCGCCGTGAGCTCGTCGTTGTCGATGACGGGCCGGTCGAGCAGGATGTGCGCAGAGTCAGGTCGCGTGGACTGGAGCAGGTTGCCTTCCCGGCCGATGCTCGAGGACATGCTCGTGACGATGTCCTCGCGGATGGAGTCCAGCGGCGGGTTCGTCACCTGTGCGAAGTTCTGATGGAAGTAGTCGAAGAGGAGTCTGGGCCGTGTGCTCAGCGCCGCGATCGCGGTGTCCGTGCCCATGGCTCCGAGCGGCTCGGCCCCGGTCTCCGCCATGGGTGAGATCAGGATCCGCAGCTCCTCCTCGGTGTAGCCGAAGGTGCGTTGGCGTCTCCGGACGGAAGCCTGCGGGTGGGTGACGTGGATTCGGGTAGGCAGGTCGGCCAGTCGTCGGGAGCACCCCTTGACCCAGTCCTCATACGGGTGTTCGGAGGCCAGCTGGTTTTTGATCTCTGTGTCGGAGATGATGCGCTCGGATTCGGTGTCGACGAGGAACATGCGGCCCGGGGTCAGACGCCCACGGGCAACGATGTCGGTCTCCGGTAAGTCGACGACGCCGATCTCGCTGGCCAGCACGACAGTGTCAGATGTCATGACGTAGCGCGCTGGTCGCAGCCCGTTGCGGTCGAGGACAGCACCGGCAAGCTTGCCATCGGTGAAGGCCACACAGGCCGGTCCGTCCCACGGCTCCATCAGCAGGGAGTGGTATTCGTAGAAGGCTCTGCGGGACTCCCCCATGCCGGGGGTGCTCTCCCAGGCTTCGGGGATCATCATCAGCATCGCCTGCGGCAGGGATCGTCCCGAGGCGACTATGAGCTCGAGCACGGAATTGAATGAGGCCGAGTCGGAGGCACCCGGGGGCACGATCGGGCACAATCTCTCGAGACTCGACGAGGTCCCGGGCACAGGAGACGTGAGGAGATCAGAGGCCAGAGTCGATTCTCTGGCCTTCATCCAGTTGCGGTTACCGCGCACCGTGTTGATCTCACCATTGTGGGCGATCGTGCCGAAGGGCTGTGCCAGCTGCCAGGACGGGAACGTATTCGTCGAGAATCGTGAATGCACGAGCGCGATCCGTGAGGTCACACGATCGTCAAGCAATTCGGTGTAGAAGGCGGAGAGCTGTCCTGTCGAGAGCATGCCCTTGTACGTGATCGTCGCGGGTGAGAGCGAGGGGAAGTAGATTCCGGCGTGGTCGAGACGTTTCCTCACAATGTAGGCCCGGCGGGTGAGGTCATGGTCGTCGCGTGAGGGGTAGCGTTCGTCGATGCCGAAGAAGACCTGCAACATGACGGGCATCGTGGCGCGGGCGGTGGCGCCGAGCACGCTGGCATCGTGGGGAACGTCGCGGTAGGCCAGAACACACAGCCCCTCTTCGGCGGCGATGCGTTCGAGGAGAGACTCCTCGTTGTGGGCCGAGGGGAACGAGACTGCGGGCTCGGGCTCAGACGCTCTGGTCAGGTCAGCTCGGTAGTCCTGAGCGAAGAAACCGATTCCCGCGGCGTAGGCGCCGGGATCGGGAAGCTCGACGCCCTGCTCACGCAGCACCTCGGCGAAGTAGTCGTGAGGCATCTGCAGGGTGATGCCAGCACCGTCGCCGGTGCCCTCATCGGAGCCGATTCCGCCGCGATGCTCAAGTTTGCGCAGAGCGCTCAGAGCCTGCTCGACAACCTTGTGGTCGGCCGGTCCGCGGTAGCGAACGATGAGTGCGAGTCCGCAGGCATCATGCTCGAGGGCGGGATCGTAGAGTCCTGCGCGCACTGGGTGGCGCAAAGTTTTCGGGTTCGAAGAGTCATCACTGTACATCGCTGCCTTCACGGGGTGTAGGTATCTACGTTAAAGACGGCGCTGTCTCTAGCTGTTGGTGCGGTGTCTTAAGAAGATCGTCCTCAGACAAAGGTGTGACGTGGTTCTCACGGTCGGATACCTAACCTACACCCCTGGGCAGCTCAGGTAGGCAGCGAAAAAGGACCGTAAAAAGAACCAGAACGTCTCAGTCGTCGGAGTTCGAACCGTTGGTGTCGTGAGATCGCGGCCTCACATCCGGCGTGATCGAGATCGCCGAGGTGACCGCTCCGAAGTATCCGAAGCCGTGCCCTCCGAAGTCCTCGCCGGCGCCCTTCGCGGCATCATCCGTGGCACGTGCCAGCTTCCGCGCACGCCGAGCCAGGCGATAGACGACTATGCCGACGATGAGGAGGACGACAAGGAGCGCAAGGGCCCCCAGGACCCAGAATGGGATCAAGACCGAGCCGAGCTGAAGGCCGTTGTCGGCGCTGAGCAAATCGGCCCGGCTCATGCACAGCCCTCGGCGAGTTCAGTGGCCAAGGCTGAGATTCCGCTGACTCCGTCGCTGTCAAGAGCACGCACCAGGGCAGAGCCGACGATCACACCGTCGGCGTAGTCGGCGACTTCTGCGGCCTGTTCGCGGGTTGAGACTCCGAGCCCGACGCAGGCGTGCGGTGCTCCGGCCTCTTTGAGGCGGGTCACCAGGTCGCGAGCGTGGTTGTCGACCTCGGAGCGAACTCCTGTCACGCCCATCGTCGAGGAGGCATAGACGAATCCACGGCTCGCATTCACGATGGCGGCAAGACGTTCGGGGGTCGATGAGGGTGCGGCGAGGAAGATGCGGTCCAGATCGTACTCGTCTGAGGCGCTCACCCATTCGGGGGCCTCATCGGGGATCAGGTCCGGGGTGATGATGCCGCCGCCGCCGGCCGAATCCAGGTCGCGGGCGAAGGCGGAGACACCGTATTGCAGGACGATGTTCCAGTAGCTCATCACTACGGCAGTTCCGCCGGCCTCGGCGACAGCTGAGACAGCGGTGAAGATGTCGGAGGTCCGCACCCCGGCAGCGAGTCCCTGTTCTGCGGCCCGCTGGATGACAGGGCCATCCATTCCAGGATCGGAGTAGGGCATGCCGACCTCGACGATGTCGACGCCGGACTTCACGAGTTCGACCATGGCCTCGATGGACCCCTCGACGGAAGGGAATCCGACGGGCAGGTAGCCGATGAGTGCGGCCTTGCGACCCGCTTGGGCGACCGCGTCGAGAGTGGTACCTGTTCGGAATCCTGAGCTCGTCATACCTGCACAGCTCCTTCGTCGAAGTAGTTGAACCATTTGGCGGCGGTCGTCATGTCCTTGTCACCGCGCCCCGAGAGGTTCACGAGCAAGACAGCATCGCTGCCGAGTTCCTGGCCGATGCGCATCGCGCCAGCCAGTGCGTGAGCGGATTCGATTGCGGGGATGATGCCTTCGGTCCGTGACAGGAGCTGCATGGCTTCCATCGCCTCTTCGTCGACGACGGGTTCGTAGGTCACACGCCCCGTGTCGTGGAGATGGGAATGCTCGGGGCCGACCGATGGGTAGTCGAGTCCGGCGGAGATCGAGTGGGAGCCTCGTGTCTGGCCGTCTTCGTCCTGCAGGATGTAGGTAGCGGAACCGTGAAGGACTCCGGGGCGTCCGCCGGAGAATCGGGCGGCGTGATGGCCGCTGTCGACGCCTTCTCCTCCGGCTTCGAAGCCGTAGATCTTCACCTCGGTATCGGCGAGGAACGCGGCGAAGATGCCCATGGCATTCGACCCGCCGCCGACACAGGCGCAGACCGCATCGGGCAGACGGCCGACAGCGTTCTGGATCTGTTCGCGGGATTCGATGCCGATGATGTCTTGGAATGACCGCACCATGGCTGGGAAGGGGTGGGGGCCAGCGACGGTGCCGATGATGTAGTGGGTGCGATCCACGTTGGCGACCCAGTCACGCATCGCTTCGTTCATCGCGTCTTTGAGTGTCTTGGTGCCGTTGGACACGGAGTTGACCTTGGCTCCGAGCAGACGCATCCGGGCAACGTTGAGTGCCTGTCGCTGAGTGTCCTCTTCGCCCATGTAGACCTCGCACTCCATGTCGAGGAGAGCGGCTGCTGTGGCTGTGGCGACACCATGCTGTCCAGCACCGGTCTCGGCGATGACGCGAGTCTTCCCCATGCGTTTGGCTAGGAGAGCCTGACCCAAGGCGTTGTTGATCTTGTGGCTGCCGGTGTGATTGAGGTCCTCACGCTTAAGGAAGACCCGGGCTCCGCCGCAGTGCTCGGCGAAACGGGTGGCCTCGGTGAGCAGGCTGGGACGGCCGATGTAGTTCTTCTGCAGGTCCAGCAGCTGTTCCGTGAACTGCGGATCAACTTGGGATTTGCGCCATGTCTCCTCGATCTCGTCGAGTGCGGGGATCAGCGCTTCTGGGAAGAACCTGCCTCCGTACGAACCGAAATAGGGTCCGTTCTCCTGGCTCAAATCGGTCATTGCCGTCCTTCGTGGTGCAAATTGGTGTTCGGGTGGATCAAGACTGACGACTGGTCGCCGCCCGGCGTTTCTGCCCGATCGAGGTGAACTCGGCCACAGCGGACTTCGCGTCGCCGCCGGTCACCAGCGCCTCGCCGACGAGCACGAGATCGGCGCCGGCATCGGCGTAGGTCTCGACTTCTGCGGGGCCTGCGACTCCGGACTCTGCCACGAGCGTGCATTCTGCCGGCGCCAGATCGGACAGCGGCGCAAAGCGGTTCGTGTCGACGCTGAGATCTTTGAGGTTGCGGGTGTTGATGCCGATAAGTGGGGCATCGAGTTCAGCCGCAATCGCCAGCTCTTCGGCGTTGTGCGTCTCTACGAGGGCCGTCATCCCCAATTCGTGGGCGAGGGCGTGGAACTCGTGGAGTTGGGCGACATCGAGTGCCGCAACGATGAGGAGGACGAGATCGGCGCCATGGGCTCGCGCCTCATGGAACTGGTACTCATCGACCATGAAATCCTTGCGCAGGACAGGAACGTCGACGGCTGCCCGGACGGAGTCGAGATCATCCAGGCTGCCGGAGAAGCGACGTCCTTCCGTGAGGACGCTGATCGCCTGTGCTCCCCCGGCGGCGTAGAGGCCGGCCAAGGTTCCTGGATCCGGGATGTGGGCAAGGTCTCCGCGGGAGGGAGAACGTCGTTTCACCTCGGCGATGACCCCGAATTCGGCATCAAGATCGAACGCACGCGCAGGCTGAGCCTCACGCGCGCGGTCGATGACGTCTGCCAGTGGTGTCTGCCTCCGGCGTTCGGCGAGATCTTCGCGTACTCCGGCGACGATGTCGTCGAGAACTGTCATTTCTTCTTCGGCTTGTTTCCCAGACCGACAGCACGCAGGATGACGCCGACGATGAAGCCGAGTACGACGACGCCGACGCCCACATAGGTGATGGTCGCGGTGTGGATCGTGAACCCGACGCAGCCGATGGTGACGCCGATGAGCATAATGATGACGCCGGTCCAACCGGCCACGGAATTCCCGTGTCCTGGGTCGGCGATGGCTGCATAGTCGATCGTCGATTTGTCGAGATCGGTTGCGCCGTTACGAGCGACGGTTTGCGACATGGTGCTCCTTAGAGATGCAGGCGTGGCACGCGTGAAAACTTGTTGCATCCATTGTGACACGCTTCGAGTTGGGTCGAGACACCGACCCGGTCACGAGGTCATTTCGATTCATCTTCGGCCCCACCAGCGTTGGGATCGGTGCCATCGGCTGTCGGCTCGTGGCCGTCATCGGACTCAGGGACCGATGTTTCGCTGGCCTCAGGCTCCGACGTTTCCGGGCCCGGTTCGGGGTCGTCTCCGCGGGAGAGTGCGTCCCAGGTCGCGGCCGAGTCGAATTCTTCGCCCCCGGCTTCCGCCGTCCTGGCATACCGGTTCGAATTGGCCCAACTCGCCGAGGCGAAGGCCACGTAGACGATGACGAGGAGGGCGATGGCTGCCGCGCACAGTCCCCCGATCGGCCAGGCGGTGGCACCGGGGGCCGACAAGGACTGCAGCGCCGTCATGCCGTAGCCGATCGCGGCCAATGCAGCGAAACCGAGGACGACGAAGCGTCCGATCTTGCCGAGCATGGCCGAGAGCAGTCCGGTGACGGCGATGATTGCGACGCAGGCGGTCGCGACCGGCGATGCCTGTGAACTCGCGTCCTCTGTGACATCGGCTACGCCTGCAGGTCCGAGCGTGTCACCGGCGACGCCGGCCTGCCAAGACGCAATGCTGATGGCCCACAGGGCACCGGCGAGGATGAGCACGAGGAGAACACCACGTGATTTCGTCATCTCAGCCTCGTTCCCTGGTCGAAGTTCCGAGCTTTTCCACGGCGCTGGCTGCTGCCGCCGCTCCGAGGACTGCTGCCGCCTTGTTCTGCGATTCCTCATATTCGGTTTCGGGCACGGAATCGGCGACGAGTCCGCCGCCGGCGTACACGCTCATGACCTTATTGCGAAGAACTCCGGTACGGATGGCGATCGCCAGATCGAGGTCGCCGGTGAAGGACATATAGCCCACGACTCCCCCGTAGATTCCGCGGCCGATGGGTTCGAGTTCGTCGATGATCTGCAGAGCCCGCGGCTTCGGCGCTCCGGAGAGTGTGCCCGCCGGGAATGTGGCCCGCAGAACGTCCACCGCGCCGTGGCCGGGTGCGAGTTGTCCGCGCACGGTCGAGGAGATGTGCATGATGTGGCTGTAGCGCACGATGTCCATGAATTCGCTGACATCGACGGTGCCGGCCACACACACCTTGGCCAGGTCATTGCGGGCGAGGTCGACGAGCATGAGGTGCTCGGCACGTTCCTTCTCGTCGCTGATGAGGTCTCTGGCCAGCGCCGAGTCCTCTTCGGTCGTGGCGCCGCGAGGGCGTGAACCCGCAATCGGGTGGGTCACGACGTCGCCGGAGCGGACCGTGACAAGAGCCTCCGGGGATGAGCCGATGATGCTGGAGGGCTGTTCTTGGTCGTCATGGAGGTTAAGCAGGTACATGAACGGGCTGGGGTTCGAATGACGCAGCATCCGATAGACAGTCAGCGGATCGGCTTCGCACGCGGTGTCGAAGCGTTGCCCGAGGACGACCTGGAAGATCTCTCCGTCGACGATCTCGAGTTTGGCGCGTTCGACGTTATCGAGATAGACCTGCGGGTCGGTGCGGGTCGTGACCTCGGGTTTGACGAAGTGCGTGCTCGAGATCTCGGCTTCGCTGGGCCTGCTGATTCGGGCCAGCATCGCTTCGATCCGATGCACACCAGCGTGGTAGGCCTCGTCGATGCCGGTATCGGCTCCGTTGACGTTGAATACGTTGGCGACAAGCGTGAGGGTTCCCGAGTAGTGGTCGTAGACCGCGATGTCTCCGGGGATCATCAGCTGCACAGTCGGCAGATGGTGCTCATTGGCGAGAGCGGGGCCGAGGCGCTCGAACTCACGCACAATGTCCCATCCGAAGTACCCGACGAAGCTCGAGACCATCGGTGGCAGAAGCGACTCGGTCCCGTCCACAGCAAGGAGCTCGAGGGTCGCGGTGACGGCATCGAGAACGCTGCCTTCGGTCGGGATCCCCACCGGCGGTGTGCCTTCCCAACGAAAGCTCTCTCCCTCGGAGATCAGGGTGGCCACCGGCGCGGAGCCGATGAACGAGTAGCGCGCCCAGGCTCCGGACACGGCCGATTCGAAAAGGAAGCTGCCGGGGCCACCGTCCGTGAGCTTGCGGTACAGGCTCAGCGGGGTCTCGGTGTCGGCGAGTACCTCCGCGTGGACCGGCACCAGGCGATGGTCGGCGCCCGAAGCGCGGAATTCCTCAAGGCTGGGGCGAATCGCCAGCGCTGTGTCTGCGGATCCGGTGTCGCTGGATCCTGTGTCGGTGGTCCCTGTGTCAGTTGGCACTGATGGTCCTTCCGGTGAAGCAGGTCGGGGTCTGGGTGTGGCAGGCCGGACCGGTCTGCTCGACCTCCATGAGCAGAGCGTCGGCATCGCAGTCGAGGCTCAGGGAGATCACCTTCTGTGTGTGCCCCGAAGTCTCACCCTTGACCCAGTATTCCTGCCGGGACCGCGACCAGTACACAGCGGCACCGGTGCTCAGGGAGCGTTCGATGGCTTCGGTGTCCATCCACGCCATCATGAGGACTTCTCGGGTCGTGACTTCCTGGACGATGACGGGAATGAGCCCGTCGGCGTTGACAGTGATCAGTTCGCGCCAATTGTCCGGATCGGCATCGACCTGGGTGGTTGAATCGTGTGTGCTCATCGGACCTCGATTCCTTCCTTGCGCAGTGCGTCTTTGACCTCGGCGATGCTCAGTGTCCCGAAGTGGAAGACACTTGCGGCCAGCAGCGCGTCGGCTCCGGCAGCCACGGCCGGAGCGAAGTGTTCGACCCGTCCGGCTCCCCCGGACGCGATCAGCGGAACGTCGACGGCTGCGCGAGCCGCGGCAATGAGCTCGAGATCGAAGCCGTCACGGGTCCCGTCTGCGTCGATGGAGTTGAGCAGGATCTCACCGACGCCGCGTCCGGCCGCCTCGGTGATCCACTCAATCGCACAGCGACCGGTCCCCTCACGGCCACCGCGGGTGGTGACTTCGAAGCCAGACGGAGTCTGCGTCCCCTGAGTACGACGGGCGTCGAGGGAGAGGACGAGGACCTGATTGCCGAAATGGTGGGCGATATCGCTGATGAGCGTCGGATCTGCCACCGCGGAGGTGTTGACGGAGACCTTGTCGGCCCCATCGCGCAGAAGCCGGTCGACGTCGTTGACGCTGCGGATGCCGCCGCCGACGGTCAGCGGGATGAAGACCTCTTCCGCGCAGGCACGGACGATGTCGTGGACGGTCTCCCGATCACCGCTGCTGGCGGTGACATCGAGAAACGTCAGCTCGTCTGCTCCGGACTCCCCGTAGCGTCGCGCCAGTTCGACCGGGTCGCCGGCATCCTTGAGGTCAGCGAACTTCACGCCCTTGACGACACGTCCTTCGTCGACGTCGAGGCAGGGTATGACTCTGATGGCAACCATGTGATTCTCCTAGATTCCCAATCGACGTTCAGATTCCAAGTGTGCGATACCGTTCCATCCGCCGCGCCAGGCGACGATCGGAGGGTTCGCGCATGAGTTCGATGAGTTCGTACTCCAGTGTCGCACCCACCCGGGACACGAAGTCCAACGGCTCCTGGCTAGCGTCCGGATGTTCGGCGATGATGCGGTCGACGACACCCGTCTCCTTGAGCATGGGTGCATGCACGCCCTGGCTTTGGGCCATCTCCGGTGCGCGCTCGGTTGTTCGGTGCACGATCGCTGAGGCGCCTTCCGGTGGCAGCGGTGAGAGCCAGCCGTTCTCGGCGCTGAGGACTCGATCGGCGGGAATCAGTGCGAGGGCTCCCCCACCGGATCCTTCACCGAGGATGAGGGACACCGAGGGGGCGTCGAGGTTCGCGAGGTCGGCGAGGCTGCGGGCGATCTCTCCGGCGATTCCCCCTTCTTCGGCGGATTTCGACAGTGCAGCGCCAGGGGTGTCGATGACGGTCACGAGAGGAAGATTGAGTTCGGCCGCCAACCGCATGCCGCGCCTAGCCTCGCGCAGTGCTGCAGGCCCCAGAGGTGCCCGGGAGTCCTGACGAAACCGGTCCTGGCCGAGAATGATGCACGGGGCGGAGCCGAATTTCGCCAGTGCGAGCAGCAGGCCGGGATCCTTCTCCCCCTGTCCGGTGCCGTTGAGTGGCAACACGGTGTTGGCTGCGGTGCGCAGGAGGTCACGGACTCCAGGACGCTCCGGGTTGCGCGACCGGGTGATCGCCTCCCAGGCATCGGAGTTCGGGTCCACCACCTCGGGGCGGGTGTCAGGATCGGCGACGCGCAGCGGAATCTCTTTGGCGCCCATGAGCACGTCGAGGACGCGAGCCACAGTGGTCTGAATCCGCTCGGGACCGATCACCGCGTCGATGATGCCGTGCTTGTGCAGGTTCTCACCGGTCTGCACATTCTCGGGAAACTTCTCCCCATAGATGGCTTCGTAGACACGTGGGCCGAGGAAGCCGATGAGGGACCCCGCCTCGGCGACGGTGACGTGGCCCATCGACCCCCAGGAGGCGAAGACGCCGCCGGTGGTGGGATGCCGCAAATACACCAGGTAGGGCAGGGCGGCCCGGCGGTGAGCCATCACGGCATTGGTGATCTTGACCATCGACAGGAATGCGATGGTGCCTTCCTGCATCCTGGTTCCGCCCGAGGCCGGTCCTGCCAGAAGCGGCAGCCCCTCGAGCGTGGCTCGTTCGATCGCCTCGACGAGCCGTTGGGCCGCTGAGACTCCGATCGAACCGGCGAGGAACCGGAATTCTCCGGCCACGATGGCGACGCGGCGCCCCTCGATCATGCCTTCGCCGGTGATGATAGCCTCATCGACCCCGGACTTCTCCCGGGCAGCGGCGAGTTCGGCCGCGTACTCCTCGGAGATGCCTCCTGCGGGCATGACCGGAGCCGTATCCCAGGACACGAATGATCCGTCATCCACGACGATGTCGACGAGTTCATGTGCATTCAACCGTGCCACGTGCTTATCTCCTGTTTCAGATGTGTCTGACGAACGGTAAAGCGAAGTTGGACCACCGGGTGCAGATCAGACGGTGGCGCTGCGGTCAGGGCCTCAGCTGTCCGAATCGAGCCAGGACACGATCGCCTCGGCATCCTCATTCAGCAGCGGCGGCGCATCGTGGGCTGTCCGCGTGGTTTCGACCTCGGCCTCACCATCTGCGTCGAAGAACCGCAGGGGTGGTCCGGGCAGGTCGATGTCACCGAGAACCGGGTGGTCGACCGAGACCTTGAGTCCTTGGCTCAGTGCCTGATCCCAGGAGTAGACCTCTTGCAGGGTGCGGACGGTGCCGGATGGAATTCCGGCGGCGCCGAGCTTGGCGAGGAGATCGTCCGGTCCGTAGGCGGCGAACTTGCTTTCGATGAGTTCGATCACGGCCGGACGGTTCGCGACGCGTGAGGCGTTGTCGCCCATGCCCTCGGTGGCCGGATCGATTTCGAAGGCTGCGCAGAACTTCTGCCACAGGTTCTCGTTGCCCACGGAGATCTGCACGGCACCGTCGTCGCACCTGAACAGTCCGTAGGGCGAGAGCGAAGGGTGGTGGTTGCCGCCGGGCCCAGGGGTCTGTCCGGCCACTGTGGCGCGTGTGCCCTGGAAGGCGTGGACTCCGACCATGCCGGCGATGAGGGAGGTGCGCACGACCTTGCCCTTGCCCGTGCGTTCGCGTTCGAGGAGGGCGGCGAGCACACCGTAGGAGCCGTAGATGCCGGCCAGGAGATCGGCGATGGGCACACCCACACGCTGCATGTCATCGGGCCCGGACCCGGTCAGCGACATGAGTCCGGCCTCGCCCTGGGCGATCTGGTCGTAGCCTGCCCGGGAGGACTCGGGGCCGTCGTGGCCGAAACCGGTGATCGAGAGCAGCACCAGGCGGGGGTTGATCTCCATGCACACGGCGGTGGAGAACCCGAGGCGGTCGAGGACTCCGGAGCGGAAGTTCTCGATCAGCACATCGGCGCGGGAGATCAGTTCCCGCAACGTCTCCTTGCCGGTGTCCGATTTGAGGTCGAGGGCGATGGATTCCTTGTTGCGGTTGCAGGAGAAGAAGTATGTGGCCTGCGGGTCGTCTTCGGGACCGACGAATGGAGGGCCCCAGGACCGTGAGTCATCGCCTTTGCCCGGGTTTTCGACTTTGATCACACGGGCGCCGAGGTCGCCGAACATCATTCCCGCGTGTGGGCCGGCCAATGCGCGTGAGAGGTCGACGACCGTGTATCCGGTCAGTGGGCCTTCGACCCCTGTGATTGTGTCCTTCGACATTCCTATTCCTCCTTGAAGTGGGTCCATCTAGCGATGAGCATACGCAACCGCTGACATTCCTCGTGGGCTCGGGGTCCATCTGCGTGCTGGATCGCCATCACGGCATATGTGGTTCCGTCGGTCAGATCAAGAGTGGGCCACGGATCGTCCCCTTCCGGTGAGAAGGCGACGCCGAGGATCTGCCCCCAGGCGAAGGTACGCGTCCTGACCATGTTCTTCACGACCAGACCGGATTCACTGGGTCGGGCCTGGATGTCGGCGACGCGCAGCAGTGCCGCAGCGAAGATGATACCGAGCAGGTTCATCCAGACCACGTCGAGCGGGGTCCAGGGATCCCAGTCCACGACGAGCAGTGCGATGGACAGCACCGCGAAGCCGATGAACACCATCACTGCGCCGACGGTGCTGATGATGCGCACCTGGCGGGGTCGGAAGACGCGGAATTCAGATTCGGCAGGCGCCAATGTTCGTCACCAGAATCGCACGGGCACCGACCGCGTAGAGACGGTCCATGACGTTGTTGACCTCTTTGGATTCGACCATGACGCGGGCCGCCACCCAGCCGGTCTCCTGCAGTGGGGAGATGGTGGGTGATTCGAGACCGGGGGTGAGTCCGAGTGCTTCGGGGAGCAGCCGCTCTTCGATGTTGTAGTCGACGAGCACGTACTGCCGGGCCACCATCACGGATTCGAGACGGCGTCGCAGCACCTCGATGGTCTCGGCTGCTCCGTCGCGCTGGACGAGGACGGCTTCGGATTCCAGCAGTGGCTCCCCGAATGTCTCGAGCCCTGCAGCGCGCAGCGTGCTGCCGGTCTCGACCACATCGGCGATGGCCTCGGCGACGCCGAGCTGGATGGAAACTTCGATGGCACCGTCGAGTTGGACGGTTTTTGCGTTGATGCCCCGGGCCTGCAGGTCGGCTTCGACGAGGTTCGGGAAGCTGGTGGCGATGCGTGCGCCTTCCAGCTGGGTGGGCGAGGTGTAGGAACCGGTGACTCCGGCGTAGAAGAAGCGGGAGGCACCGAAGCCGAGACCGATGACTTCCTGCGCTTCGGCCTTCGACTCCAACAGCAGGTCACGACCGGTGATGCCGGCGTCGAGGATGCCCGATCCGACGTAGACGGCAATATCGCGGGGGCGCAGGTAGAAGAACTCGACGCCGTTGACTTCGTCCTGATGGACCAAGGTCTTACTCCCCCGGCGAGTGGAGTATCCGGCCTCGCTGAGCATCTCGGAGGCGGCTTCGGACAGTGCGCCCTTGTTCGGCACGGCTACACGCAGCATGGTGTCCTTTTGTGTTTCATCGTCAACGGTTATTGTGGAGTCGATCTGCAGCTCCGTGCGTCTCGACTGATGCGGGTTGACCTCTAGAGATGTGAGTTGACCTCTAGAGATGTGAGTTGACGTCGTCGAGGCTGAGATCCTTAGCGACCATGAGCACCTGCAGGTGGTAGAGCAGCTGGGAGATCTCCTCGGCGAGCTCATCCTTAGTCTCATATTCGGCCGCCATCCAGACCTCTGCGGCTTCTTCGACGACCTTCTTCCCGATCGCATGGACTCCTGCGTCGAGTTCGGCCACGGTCTTCGAGCCTTCAGGACGATCGAGGGATTTCTGCAGGAGTTCGGCGTACAGCGAGTCAAAAGTCTTCACGAAACCAGCCTAATACATCGATCTCAACACGCTCACACGGGGTCTCG
This sequence comes from Brevibacterium sp. FME17, assembly GCF_014897515.1. Classification (NCBI taxonomy): domain Bacteria; kingdom Bacillati; phylum Actinomycetota; class Actinomycetes; order Micrococcales; family Brevibacteriaceae; genus Brevibacterium; species Brevibacterium sp. FME17. The sequence goes on along the minus strand of NZ_JABUYD010000001.1, from coordinate 286,817 downwards.
GCCATCGGGACGCTACCCCACTACGGAACGGTCCACTCGACGGGACGATCACCCACGACTGGGAGGTCTCATTCCTCGCTGCCTCGGTTGATGTCCGTGGCGCCTCGATGAGGCGCCGAGATCGTCTGCTTCGATCTCTTCGACCAGTCGATGAAGCCGAGGACGACCATGACGAGGAAGATGAGGTATACGGCACCGGAGAACACGAGTCCTCCGGCGACGGCCAGGGGTATCCCTACGAGGTCGACGGCCAGCCACACGAACCAGAATTCGACGATCGCACGACCCTGGGCGTACATCGCCACGATTGAGCCGACGAAGATGTAGGCGTCGGGATAGGGGTTCCAGGACCATCCGCCCAGTGCCAGGACGTAGCCGAAGACTCCGGTGCCCACGAGGAGCCCGCCGATCAGGAGCAGTCGCTCCTTCCAGATCGCCCAGCGGACGAGGACTTCGCCGGCGGCTTCCCGGGATTTCTTCCACTGCGTCCAGCCCCACACTGCGGCCACGATGATGACGACCTGGCGGGAGGCGTTGCCGCCGAGTCCGGCGGAGATGCTGGCGGCGAAGAGAAGGATGGAACCCAGGATCTGGACCGGCCAGGACAGAATGTTGCGCCGCAGCGCCAGGACCACGGTGGCCAAGGCGCAGATATTGCCGAACAGATCGGAATACGGCACTGGTTTGCCCAGCAGTTCGAATGCTGGGGTGTTCAGCCAGTCGAGCAGTTCCATTTCCGCCTTCTTCAGTGCACGTGTGATGCTGCGAGTTCACGCAGCTCCGAGATCGCGGTGGCTGCATCGTCGGGTCCGTAGACGGCGGAGCCGGCCACGAGCACATCGGCGCCGGCGTCGACGACGCGTTCGATCGTCGACGTCGAGACTCCCCCGTCGACCTGCAGCTTGATCTCCAGCCCGGAGGCTGAAATCGCCTCACGGGTGCGACGGATCTTCGGCAGGCACACATCCAGGAACTTCTGTCCACCGAAACCGGGTTCGACGGTCATGATGAGGATCTGGTCGAACTCGCCGAGGAGGTCGATGTAGGGCTCGATGGGGGTCGCCGGCTTGAGTGCGAGGCTGGCTTTGGCTCCCAGCTTTCGGATCTCCCGAGCCAGGCGCACAGGTGCGGCGGCCGCCTCGGCGTGGAAGGTCACCGAGGCGCAGCCGAGCTCGGCGTAGACCGGTGCGTTCCGGTCCGCGTCGGCGATCATCAGGTGTGCGTCGAGCGGGATCGGACTGATCGCCTGGATCCGTTCGACCACGGGCGGGCCGAAGGTGAGGTTCGGAACGAAATGGTTGTCCATCACGTCGATGTGCGCCATATCGGCGGTGCTGATTTTTGCCAGTTCGCCTCGCAGGTCCGAGAAGTCGGAGCTGAGGATGCTGGGGTTGATCTCGATCGCCATTTCAGTGCGCCTTCCGCATCAGAGCCAAGAACATTCCATCGGTGTTGTGGACATGGGGCCACAGCTGAGCGTACCGTCCCGTTCCCCGGCTCACCGAGGTGAACCCTTCGGCATCGGTGCCCGTGACCTCTGCGAGGACAGCTGGGGCATCCAGGATTTCAATGTCGGACCCGCGCAGGACATCGTCGACGACGAGCACTGTCTCCGCGTAGTGGGGAGAGCAGGTCGAGTAGGCGACGACTCCCCCGGCAGCGCATGCGTCCAAGGCTGCCCGCAACAGTTCTCGCTGCAGTCCTGCCAGCGCGTTGATGTCCTCAGGGCGACGACGGTAGCGGGCCTCGGGGCGACGACGCAGGGCGCCGAGTCCCGAGCAGGGAACGTCGACGAGCACCTTCGCGTAGGGGCCTGTGGCCTCGCGGGCGTCTTGGACGCGGGTCGTGACGTTATCGAGGGCCTGGGTGGAGGATCGCACAAGTTCGACCCTGTGCTCGCTGGAGTCGAAGGCATCGAGAAAGGTTCCCGACGCCTTCGCAATCGCCGCGAGGACTGCGGCCTTGCCACCGGGTCCTGCACACAGGTCCGCCCAGGTGCCTGCCGGTGCCTCAACCTGCGCCAGGGCCAGAGCCACCAGCGCGGACCCTTCGTCCTGCACTCGGGCCCGGCCGCTGGCGACGGCATCGACGTTCTTGGGCACCGCTGTGTCGAGGGTGACGCCGATGGGTGAGAATTCGGTCGGCTGCCCGGGCAGTTCGCTGCGGTCGATGAGTCCCGGCAGAGCGGAGACGCTGACCTTCGCTGCCGCATTGTCGGCTTCGAGCAGGGCCTGCAGTTCAGACGCCTGCCGGCCGTGGCCCTTAAGGGCCTGTGTCATGGCCCGGACGATCCATTCCGGATGGGAGTATTCGATGGCCTGCTCGCTCACTGCGCTGGCTCCGGCGGTGACACGGCGCAGCCATTCGTCCCGGTCGACCTCGGAGACCCGGCGGAGTACGGCGTTGACGAACCCGGCCGTCTTCGGAGCATAGGACTTGATGACGGCCACGGTCTCCGACAGTGCTGCATGGTCGGGCACGCGCATGGACAGGATCTGGTGGGCGCCGAGGCGCATTCCGGCCAGCGGTTCAGGGTCGATGCTGTCGATGGGGCGGTTCGCGGCCTTGGCGATGATCGCATCGTAGAACTCCTGTTGGCGCAGCGCGCCATAGGTGAGTTCGGTCGTGAACGCCGCATCTTGGGGATCCATATGCGTGCGGGCGAGCTTGGCGGGCAGGAGCAGGTTCGCGTACGAGTCCTTCGTCTCCACATCGACGAGGACCTCCCAGGCGATGCGCCGAGGCAAGTTCTTGGCCTGACGCGGCTCTCGCCCACCCGAGGGTCCGTTGCCGGAGGACTTGCCGCCTGTTGGGGGCTTGTTCCCCGCTGGTCTCTTCCTCGGCATGCGCTCATCTGCTGGCATCGGTCTCATGCTCCTTGCTCGGGGTCTGCCGTCGGCTCGGCACTAGCTTCGCTGGGGTCGAATCGGATGTCGCCACGGCCACGCAGGAAGTCCACGGCAGCCATCCGAGGCTTGCCGAAGGGTTGGATCTCCTCGACCTGGACCCAGCCGTCGCCGCAGCCGAGGACAGCTGTCTTCTGCCAAGAGGTCAGCAGCCCGACATCGGTGGCCGCGGCGACGTCGGGAGCGGGTGCGAGTCCGAAGAGTTTGGCCCGCTTCCCATCGATGTTGGCCCATGGTCCGGGACTCGGGCTGACTCCCCGGGCACGGTCAATGATCGCCCGTGCGGGCTCGGAGAAGTCGAGATGGGCGTCGGCGATACCGATCTTGTCCGCGTGGCTCGCTTCCCCTGACTGCGGGCTCATGACCGCGGTGCCGTCGGCCAGGTCGTCGAAGGCCGCGACCAGTTCGGCCGCACCCCTATGGGCATAGTCGTCGAGTGCGGTGGCGACATCGGGATGGTCCAACGGGAGTTCGAGGCGGCGCAGGACGGGTCCGGAGTCCATGCCCTCGTCGATCTTGAACACGCTGACTCCACTGTGGCTCTGGCCTGCGATGAGGGCACGTTGGACCGGGGCGGCTCCGCGATGTTCTGGGAGAAGCGAGAAATGGAGGTTGAACCAGCCGAGTTCGGCAGTCGCCAGTGCTGCCGGTCCGGCGATGGCCCCATAGGCGACGACGGCTACGGCGTCGACCTTGAGGGCTCTGAGTTCTGTGATGACCTCGCCGCGGAGTCGGCTCGCCTCGATGACGTCGAGACCGAGTTCGAGGGCACGGGCTTTCACGGGTGAGGGGGTGAGGACACGTTTGCGTCCCACCGGGGCATCGGGTCGGGTGAGGACGGCACGGATGCGGTGCCGAGATTCGACGAAAGCCTCGAGGGCTGGCACTGCGGCATCCGGAGTTCCGGCAAAGACGATATCCACTTGAGGAATTCTACTTGTTCGCTTCGCGGACGCGGAGTCCGGGCATCGGGATGCTCACAGAGACCGCGGATCGTCGATGCGCACACGCACCTGGGGGAGCTTCTTCGCAGACCGGGAGGCGATCAGATGAGCCAATGCCTCGCCGACCGTGTCGCCTGCAGCGATCGGGTAGGCGGCGACGGCCTTCTGGCCATCGTCGTCGGAGTCGCGGATGAGTTCGGTCAGCTCGGGTACGGCGGTGATCATGGCGTCGATATCGGCGCCGGCGCCGGTGAGTTCAACGATGCGCCGGTAGGGCGGAAAGCCGAGCTCCATCCGATCGTTGAGCGCCCGGGACATGGTGGTGACCGGGTCGAAGGTGGTCACCGTGTTCCGGATCGTCTCATCGGTGTCGCCGAGGTAGACGACTCCCCCGGCTGTGCGTGATCTCACGAGGACGGCCGCACGCAGCCTCCGGCTGACCCCCTCATCGGTTGAGCGCATCCATGGCCCCGGCCACAGCGAGTCGAGCAGGATTGCGCAGGCGTAGCCGCCGAGGACGTAGGGCTCTGCTCCGGTGGTGGCGACGACGATGCGTGGAGAGTCGTCGATGGCGACGGGGATGTCGTCCCCGCCGGACTCGAGGATTTCGATGCCCGGCATGGCCTTGCGCAGCTCTTCGACGGTCCGACCTCTGCCGCGCACGATCGAGCGGACCTGGTTCGAGCGGCAGCGTCCGCAGGAGAACGTATCGGAATGGAACCCGCATGAGCGACAGGCGAAGGGGCCGACCTCGGACTGTGTGGTCAGGGTTGCCGAACACTGTGGGCAGCGTGCGACCTCTTGGCATCTCGCGCAGGCGAACACCGGATAGTATCCGGCCCGCGGGACCTGGACGAGGACGGGTCCGACCGCGTTCGTGTCCTTGGTTCTTGGGCGCAGGGCACCGCGCATCAGCTGCCAGGCGCGTGAGGGGATGCGCTGCCAGGCGAAGGGGTCTCGCTCCTCGTCGGGGACGTATACCCGCGGTGCGCCCTCACGGCGTTCCGGGCCGGTGGGTGTGGCGTCGTGCAGCCATCCGACCTCAACCAGGCGTTGGATCTCTGCGCTGCGATCGGTGGAGACGAACAGCAGCCCGGTGGAGTCGATGGTCGACCTCAGCAGGCACACTTCCCTGGCGTGTGGGTATGGTGCGTGCTGGTCGAGGTAGTTCGAGTTCGAGTCGTCGAAGCAGATGATGAGGCCCAACCCTTCGACCGGGGCGAAGGCGGCTGCTCTGGTGCCGATCGTCACACGTGTGTGTCCCAGCAGGCCACGCAGCCAGGCTTTCCAGCGTTGCTCGGGTGATTGATCGGCGCTGAGCACGGAGTACGAGCCGATGTCCTCGCTGGAGTCGAGTGCGGCCGCGAGCACAGCAAGTTCACGATGATCGGGCACCAGCCACAGCACCGACTCCCCCGCCGCCAGCGTTGCTCGGGCAGCTTCCAGGCCGGCGGTGATCCAACTCAGTCCTGGGGTGGGTCCGGGGACGCAGGTCATGGCGATCCGCGGATGTTCGGCGGCTGGGAACTTGTCTTCTCTGTCGTGGGCGGATTCGTTGACCACCCATTCGCCGAGGCGGCCGATCGTGTCCGTTGTCGTCGAAGTCGGGGTGTTGGAAGTTGAAGCCGAGCCCTCGGACGTTGAGTTCGCGGCCTCGCCTGCCGTCGGCGCTGCGGAGTCGCTCTGCTGCTGTTGCGCGGCCTTCTCCGCCTTGAGCACCGCCTTTTCGGCACGTGCGTGGCGGGGCGGGATCGCCAGACGCAGCACATCGGAGAGGGTTCCCGCGTAGCGGCGGGCCGTGGCAGTGGCTAGGCGCAGCAGTTCTGGTGTGAGCACGACGACGGGGCTGGTGATGCGCTCGATCGTGGCGAGTGGTCCGATGTGTTCGGATTTCTCAACCCGTTCGAGGAGGAATCCGTCACGCAGCTTCCCGGCGAATTTGACCCTGACTCGCACACCGGGGCAGGCTGTGTCGGCGAATTTCTCCGGCACGGCATAGTCGAAGGTCCGGGCCAGGTGCGGCACCGGGTGATCGATGAGCACGTGAGCCACGGGGTCTTCCGATGCCACCGGCACCTGCCCGATGGCGGAGGTGCCGGTGTCGATGGGAAGAGGTTCGTCCATCAAGCCGAGGAGACTGCGCGCAGCAGATCGTCGGCACGGTCCGTGACCTCCCAAGTGAAGTCGGAGAGCTCGCGGCCGAAGTGGCCGTAGGTCGAAGTCTGAGAGTAGATCGGGCGCAGGAGGTCGAGTTCCTGGATGATCATGGCTGGTCGCAGGTCGAAGACCTCCCGAATCGCCTTCGAGATCGCGTGGGGGTCCACCTTCTCGGTGCCGAAGGTTTCGACGTAGAGGCCCATCGGGTCGACGCGGCCGATCGCATAGGAGACCTGCACCTCGGCGCGGTCGGCGAGCCCGGCGGCGACGACGTTCTTCGCGACCCAGCGCATGGCATAGGCGGCGGAGCGGTCGACCTTCGAAGGGTCCTTGCCGGAGAAGGCGCCGCCGCCGTGGCGGGAGTATCCGCCGTAGGTGTCGACGATGATCTTGCGGCCGGTCAGTCCGGCATCTCCCATCGGTCCGCCGGTGACGAAGGGCCCGGCGGGGTTGATGTGGATGTTGGCATGGCTGACGTCGAGGTTGGAGCCGGCGATGACCGGGTCGATGACGAAGTCCTTGATCTCCGAATGCAGCTGGGCCTGGTCGACGTGCGCGGCGTGCTGGGTCGAGACCACGATGTTCTCGATCGACACGGCTTCGTTTCCGTCGTAGCCGAGTGTCAGCTGGGTCTTGCCGTCAGGACGCAGATAGTCCAATGCTCCGGTCTTGCGCACTTCGGAGAGTTTCTCCGCCATGCGTGAGGCGAGATGGATCGGCATGGGCATGAGGACGTCGGTGGCGTTGTCGGCGTAGCCGAACATGAGGCCCTGGTCGCCGGCGCCCAGGCTGGAACCGTGATCGGAATCCACGGCTTCGCGGAAGTCCAGCGGGTTGGTCACACCGGAATGGATGTCGGTGGACTGGCTGCCGATGGAGACGGACACACCGCAGGAATGGCCATCGAATCCAGTGTCGGAGGAGTCGTAGCCGATGCCGGTGATGAGCTGACGGACGATGCCTGCCACGTCGGCGTAGGCCGCGGTGTTGACCTCGCCGGCCACGTGGACGAGTCCGGTGGTGACCATCGTCTCGACGGCGACTTTGGCGTTCGGGTCCTGACTCAGCAGATCGTCGAGGACGGCGTCGCTGATCTGGTCACAGATCTTGTCGGGGTGGCCCTCGGTGACGGATTCGGACGAGAAGAAGCGCAGATTTGATTGACTCACGGCGTCGATTCTACGCATTCCACACGATCGGCGAGAGCCTCGATGACCTTTTCCGAAACATCGTCTTTGCTGCCGTGGATTTCCGTGCCGGCGACGACGTCGTCACCGTCGGCGGTGAGAATCTGCACGGCATTGTCGTCCTGGCCGAAGGCCCTGTCGCCGGAGACGTTGTTGAAGACGAGGAGGTCCACACCCTTGCGGCGGAACTTCGCCTTCGCGTAGTCGAGTGCACTGTGATGAGAATCTCCGGTCTCGGCGGCGAAACCGATGATGATCTGAGGCTGACGACGTGATTCGACCAGCCCCACGAGCACATCAGGGTTCTGGATCAGCTGCAGAGTCATTCCCTCGTCGCCCGACTTCTTCATCTTCGAGTCGGTGCGCTCAGCCGGCCGGTAATCAGCAACGGCGGCGGCCATGATGACGGCATCGGCGTCGGCCTGAGAGGCGTGCATCTGAGTCTGGAGTTCAAGCGTGGACTCGACCGTGGTGATTCGGACACTGTCGGGCAGATCGGACAGCAGTCCCGAATCGATGTTGGCCGCAACCAGGTCAACGTGGGCTCCGGCACGGGCAGCGGCACGTGCCAGGGCAACGCCCTGCTTGCCTGAGGAACGATTCCCGAGGTAGCGCACGGGATCGAGTGGTTCTCTGGTTCCGCCGGCGCTGATGACGAGGTGCTTTCCGTGCAGCCGTCCTGTCCCTGCCGAGGCGACAGCGGACGTGTGTGCGTTCGCGGCGGCGGCCAGGGAGAAGTCGACTATCGTGTCGGGTTCAGGGAGCCGGCCGGGGCCCGAATCGGGCCCGGTGAGACGTCCCACAGCGGGTTCGAGGACGTGGATGCCGCGCTGTTTCAAGGTCGCGATGTTGGCGACGGTGGCGGCGTTCTGCCACATTTCGGTGTGCATAGCTGGGGCAACGACCACCTCGGCGGTCGTTGTCAGGACCGTGGCGGTGAGCAGGTCATCGGCGATGCCTGCGGCCAACTTGGCCAGAGTGTTGGCCGTGGCGGGGGCGATGATGACGAGTTCGGCTTCCTGCCCGATGCGGACATGGTTGACCGAATCAATCTCGTCGAAGACATCGGTGGTCACGGTCTGTGAGGACAGTGCCTCAAAGGTGGCGGCACCGACGAAATTCAACGCACTGGCGGTGGGCACGACTTTGACGCTGTGCCCGAGTTCCCGGAGTCGCCGAATGACATGGCACGCCTTGTAGGCGGCGATTCCACCGGCGACGCCGAGTACGGTTCTCACTGGTCGCTGAAGTCCAGTGCGCCGTCGTTGCTGGCAGCGGGCTGCGCAGGTTCTGGGGCGAGAGCACCGAAGTCGGCTTCGGTGACTTCGCGAGCCACGATCTTGCCTTCGTTGATCTCGCGGAGCGCAATCGACAGCGGCTTCTCGTGCGTGCCCGGGGTCACCAGCGGACCGACGTTCTCAAGCAGTCCCTCTTGGAGCTGGGCGTAGTAGGAGTTGATCTGGCGTGCTCGCTGAGCCGCAATCGAGACCAGTTCGTACTTCGAGCTGGTCACGGCCAGCAGATCATCAATCGGTGGATTGGTGATGCCTTCAGGTTGTGCAGGCAATGAATGTCCAATCTAATCGGTAGTGGATATACCCATCAATGATATGAGTTCTTCGGCCGCAGTGCGAACGTGGTCATTGATGATGGTGACATCGAACTCGGATTCGGCCTGCAATTCCCGCTTGGCCGTGGTCAGACGACGCTCTTGTTCTGCTGCCGTTTCCGTTCCGCGACCGGTGAGTCGCGACACGAGTTCCTCCCAGCTGGGCGGAGCCAGGAAGACGAACAGTGCGTCGGGCATCTTGTCCTTGACCTGGCGCGCTCCCTGGAGATCGATCTCCAACAGGGACGGTATCCCCTGGGTCAGCTTCTCCTGAACCTGAGCCGATGGGGTGCCGTAGCGGTGGCGTCCGTGGACGACGGCGTACTCGAGCAGCTCACCGGCAGCGATGAGTGAGTCGAATTCGTCATCGCTGATGAAGTGATAATGAACACCATCGGTTTCCCCGGGTCGCCGCGGCCGCGTGGTGGCGGAGACGGAGAACCAGACTTCGGGATGATGATCTCTGATGTACGCGCTGATGGTGCCTTTTCCGACCGCGGTAGGTCCCGCGAGGACGGTCAGTCGATTATTCACAGAACTATTGTTCACACATTCAGGAGTATTTCTCCAACAGGGCGTTCTTCTGGTGCACACCCAGGCCCTTGATTCGACGTGACGATGCGATGCCCACATCTTCCATGGCCGCTTCCGCGCGTCGATCGCCGACTCCGGGCAGTGATCTCAGCAGATCGACGACGCGCATCTTCGCGAGTGCTTCATCTGCATCGGCCTTCTTCAGCACGGAAGTGAGATCGGTTTGACCATTCTTCAGCGCGGTTTTGACCTCGGCTCGCGCCTGACGCGCTTTGAAAGCCTTGTCAAGAGCAGCTGAACGCTGTTGCGGGGTCAAAGGTTCGAGTGCCACATTATCTCCTCTGTCACCATGAACGGGCAGGTAGGGAAGTTGCTTCAGTCTAAAACAAAAACCCTCGTGAGAGGCATAAAGCGAGAAAGAAAACTCAAGTGTCTGCAGAAACCGTCGTTTTCAGCACCCCGTTGACCCGGGATATCACCAGTGGTTGGATAGGCGCATGGCGCGAGGCACAGCAATATCTCAGGGCGCAGCTCACGAAGGCGGTTGTGCCCCAGAACAGGCGGCCCCCAATGTCAGTGTCCGTTTGGCCACCGAGCAGGACCTGCCCGGCTTAGCCGAGCTGCGTTGGCGGTGGGCCCTGGAACAGCATGACCGCAGCGAACTTCTCCCACTCGAGGAATTTACAGTAGCAGCCGCTGATTGGTCGCAACGTCACTCGGACTCACACGTCCCCTTCGTGGCTGTCCTCAGAGACGAAACGGTCGGCATGGCGTGGTTGGCGATACTGCCGCGGGTGCTGGCGCCTCTGAATCCAAATCGAGCAAGCGGTGATGTCCAATCGTGCTTTGTCGCCCCGAAGCTACGCGGGTGCGGTATTGGTCATCGGCTCGTCACCGAAGTCGTCGAATATGCTCACCGACGTGGACTTGATTACATCACGGTCCACTCGTCCGAAGGTGCCGTGAGAATGTACGAGAGAGCCGGCTTCAAACAGTACTCTGGACTGCTGGGCAGAAGCACTGTCTGAAGCCGGGAGATCTCGTCGGTATCTGGGCTCAGCCCACCTGTTTCAGGGATAGGTTCAGTGCTTTCGCTGCGGCCTGCAGCCCGTCGGGCCCCGCACCGAGCACAGCGCGTGAGGTTGTGGCCAGAACCTGGTTAGCAGTGATCGCATCTGCTCCGAAGACGCCGATGAGTTCACTGATGCCCGCTCCCTGGGCGCCGACTCCCGGCGCCAGGATCGGCCCACCACATGCAGACGGGTCGAATCCGAGTTCGCGGGCCGCGGATCCGATCGTTGCACCAACGACCAGACCGAAGCGCCCGAGACCCTGTGGGGAGGCAGCCAAGTTGCGCTGCGCGACCTGGCCGACGATCGACCCGGCTACGGTGTCTCCGAAGCCTTCGACGGCCTCGCCGCGCCTGGCATGCTGGACCTCTGCCCCTTCCGGGTTCGATGTCAGTGCGAGGACGAAGACTCCCCGATCATGGGTCTGCGCGAGCTCGAAGGCAGGCTCCAGCGCCCCGAATCCCAGATACGGAGATGCCGTGATCGAATCGGCTGCCAGCGCCGAGGCGGGGTCCAGGTACGCGCGTGCGTAGGCTCCCATGGTCGACCCGATATCGCCGCGTTTGACGTCGAGGACGCTGATGAGATCGTGTACCCGGCAGACCGCCAAGGTCTCTTCGAGGACTGCGACTCCGGCCGATCCGTACTGCTCGAAGAAGGCTGACTGCGGTTTGACCGCGGCCACATTCCCCGCCAGCTCGGTCACCGTGCGCAGAGAGAATTCACGCAGCCCTTCCACTGTGCACGGCAAGCCCCAGGCTTCGAGGAGATGGTCATGGGGGTCGATGCCCACGCACAGCGGCCCGTGCTCGTCCATGGCCGCCTGTAGGCGGGCACCGAACATCACGAGTTCCAGTCCTGCAGGCTGCGGACCTTGAAGGTCTTGTCACGGACGACCTCGAGTGAGGTGACTGCGGCAGCGAACTCGGCGAGCGTCGTGATCAACGGCACGGAGTGCGCGGTCGCCGAGGCACGGATCTCGTAGCCGTCTGCCCTTTCCTGACGGCCGGATGGGACGTTGATGACCATGTCGATCGTGCCGGCGGCCAGGTAGTCGAGAATCGTACGATCCTCGGCGTCGGCCTCGAAGTGCTTGTGCACCTGTGTGGTCTTGATGCCGTACCGGGACAGGACTGCGGCCGTTCCGGTTGTGGCGACCACGTCGAAGCCCAAGTCGACGAGTTCCTTGACCGGCAGGACCATGGCACGTTTGTCCCGGTCTGCGACGGATACGAACACGGTGCCGGAGGTCGGCAGCTTGATCGATGCTCCCAGCAGCCCCTTCGCAAATGCTGTCGGGAAGTCGTGGTCGATGCCCATGACCTCACCGGTCGAACGCATCTCCGGTCCGAGGATCGAATCGACGACCTTGCCTTCGACAGTCCGGAACCGACGGAACGGCAGGACCGCTTCCTTGACCGCGATCGGATGATCCAGTGGAAGTCGCGAACCGTCGCAGGTCTCCGGGAGCAAGCCTCCGCGCATATCGGCAATCGTTCGTCCGACCGCGATGAGTGCGGCGGCCTTCGCCAGTTGTGTGGATGTGGCCTTCGAGACGAACGGCACGGTCCGGGAGGCACGCGGGTTGGCTTCGATGACGTGGAGCACGTCAGCGGTGATAGCGAACTGGATGTTGAGCAGCCCGCGCACGTTGGTGCCTTCGGCGATCGCCAATGTGGCCGTGCGGACCCGCTCAAGCACATCTTCGCCCAGGGTCAGCGACGGCAGCACGCAGGCTGAGTCGCCGGAATGGATTCCTGCTTCCTCGATGTGCTCCATGATGCCGCCGATGAAGATGTCGGTGCCATCGTAGAGGGCATCGACATCGATTTCGATGGCGTCCTCGAGGAACCGGTCGACGAGGACGGGACGGTCCACAGAGATCTCCGTGGCAGTGGCCATGTAGTCCACGAGCTGAGTGCGGTCGTAGACGATCTGCATGCCGCGGCCGCCGAGTACGTACGAGGGGCGGACGAGGACCGGGTAGCCGATTTCTTCGGCGATCTTCTCGGCCTCTGAGTACGTCACTGCGGTGCCGTGCTTCGGTGCGGTGAGACCGGCACGGTCGAGGACGGCGCCGAATTCGCCGCGGTCCTCGGCCAGGTCGATCGCTTCGGGCTGCGTGCCGAGGACCGGGACTCCTGCGGCCTTGAGATTGTCGGCCAAGCCCAGCGGGGTCTGACCACCCAGGGTGCAGACGACGCCGAGTACGGGACCGGCGGCCACCTCGGCGTGGTAGACCTCCATCACGTCTTCGAAGGTCAGCGGCTCGAAGTAGAGGCGATCAGCGGTGTCGTAGTCCGTGGACACGGTCTCCGGGTTGCAGTTGACCATGATCGTCTCGTACCCGGCTTCGGAGATAGCCATGGTCGCGTGCACGCATGAGTAGTCGAACTCGATGCCCTGACCGATTCTGTTGGGTCCCGAACCGAGGATGATCACGGCAGGCTTCTCGCGAGGTGCGACCTCGGTCTCCTCGTCATAGCTCGAGTAGTGGTACGGAGTATGTGCGGCGAACTCGCCTGCGCAGGTGTCCACAGTCTTGAACACGGGACGGACACGCAGCGCGTGGCGGACTCCGGTGACGACGCCGGTGTCGAGTGTGCGCAGACTCGCGATCTGCTCGTCGGAGAAGCCGTGGTTCTTCGCGACCTTGAACACCCGGGCGTCGAGTTCGTCTGCTGTGGAGATGTACTCGGCGACCTCATTGATGAGTTCGATCTGGTCAAGGAACCAGGGATCGATCTCGCAGGCTTCGAAGACCTCCTCGTTGCTCAGGCCGGCGGCCAGTCCGCGCTGAACAGAATGGATCCGGTCGGCTGTTGCATGCGAGATCGCTTCGAGGACGGATTCTCTGACATCCTCATCGCTGATGTCGGGCAGATCGGACCATGAGAATGAGGCGTCGCGCTGCTCCATCGACCGCATGGCCTTCTGCAGAGCGGTGGTGAAGTTGCGGCCCAGTGCCATAACCTCGCCCACGGATTTCATGGTCGTGGTCAGCGTCGGGTCCGCAGCAGGGAACTTTTCGAAGGTGAATCGCGGGATCTTGACGACGACGTAGTCAAGTGTCGGTTCGAAGCTGGCAGGCGTGACCCGTGTGATGTCGTTGGGGATCTCGTCGAGCGAATACCCCACGGCCAGTTTGGCAGCCATCTTGGCGATCGGGAAGCCTGTGGCCTTCGAGGCCAGTGCCGAGGACCTCGAGACCCGGGGGTTCATTTCGATGACGACGATGCGTCCGGTCTTCGGGTCCACGGCGTACTGGATGTTGCAGCCGCCTGTGGCGACTCCGACTGCACGGATGACGTCGATGCCGATGTCGCGCATCTTCTGGTATTCGCGGTCGGTCAGAGTCAGTGACGGGGCGACTGTGATGGAGTCACCGGTGTGTACTCCGACAGGATCGACGTTCTCGATCGAACAGATGACGACCACGTTGTCTTTGTGGTCGCGCATGAGTTCGAGTTCGTATTCCTTCCAGCCGAGGATCGACTCCTCGAGGAGCACCTCGTGTGTGATGGAGTCGCCCAGACCGGCGCCGGCGATGCGCCGCAGGTCGTTCTCGTCATAGGCCATGCCCGATCCCAGTCCACCCATTGTGAACGAGGGACGCACGACGACGGGATAGTTGAGTTCTTCGGCCCCGGCCAGTGCCTCGTCGATGGTGTGGCAGATGATGGACTTGGCCGATTCCGCGCCGCATTCCTCGACGATGGTCTTGAACTTCTGCCGGTCCTCGCCCCGCTGGATGGCGTCGACGTCGGCGCCGATGAGTTCGACCCCGTACTTCTCGAGGGTGCCCGCATCGTGCAGCGCGATCGCTGCGTTGAGCGCAGTCTGTCCGCCCAGGGTCGGCAGGATCGCGTCGGGGCGCTCCTTGTCGATGATCGATTCGATGATGTCGGGGTCGATCGGTTCGACATAGGTGGCGTCGGCGACGTCGGGATCGGTCATGATCGTCGCGGGGTTCGAGTTGATGAGGATGACGCGCAGGCCCTCTTCGCGCAGCACACGGCAGGCCTGGGTGCCCGAGTAGTCGAATTCACACGCCTGGCCGATGACGATGGGACCGGAGCCGATGACGAGGACGGATGTGAGATCTTGTCTGAGTGGCATGGTTCTCCTTAGGCCTGTGCGACCGGGGAAGCGGACATGAGGTCGATGAATCGATCGAACAGGTAGCTCGAGTCGTGGGGTCCGGCTGCAGCCTCCGGATGGAACTGGACGGAGAACGCGGGGATGTCGAGGCATTCGAGCCCTTCGACCACGTCATCGTTGAGGCATACGTGGGAGACGCGCACGCGACCGAAGCTCGCGTCGTGCGGGGCCTGTGTCTCGCCGTCTAGGGGTGCGTCGACGGCGAAGCCGTGGTTCTGCGAGGTGATCTCGACCTTGTCGGTAGTGCGATCCATGACGGGGACGTTGATGCCGCGGTGGCCGAAGGGCAGTTTGTATGTGCCGAAGCCCAATGCCCTGCCCAACAGCTGGTTGCCGAAGCAGATTCCGAAGAACGGGATCTGCGCGCCGAGGACCTCGCGGAGGAGTTCGACCTGGGTATCGGCGGTCGCGGGGTCACCGGGGCCGTTGGAGAAGAAGACCCCGTCGACGCCGAGTGCCTGGATCTCCGCGAAACTTGTCGTGGCGGGCAGGAGGTGGACCTCGATGCCACGTTCGCTCAGCCGTTCGGGGGTCATCGACTTGATGCCCAGGTCCAGGGCTGCGACGCTGAATTTCTTCTCGCCGACTGCGGGGACAAGTTTGGGCTCGGTGATCGAGACCTCTTCGGCCAGTTTCGCTCCAGCCATGTGTGGTGAGGCCTGAACCTTGGCCAGCAGCTCTTTGTCCTCAACCTCGGCGGCAGGGCCGGAGAAGATGCCCATGCGCATGGCTCCCGCTTCACGCAGGTGCAGGGTCAGGGCGCGGGTGTCGACGTCGCTGATGCCCACGATCTCTGATTCTTCGAGGCGCGTGGACAGGTCTCCGATGGAGCGCCAGTTCGAGGACACACGGGAGGCGTCGCGGACGACGTAGCCGGCCACCCAGATCTTGGCTGATTCGTCGTCGTCATCGGTGATTCCCGTGTTGCCGATGTGCGGAGCCGTCTGGATCACGATCTGACGGTGGTAGGACGGGTCGGTCAGGGTCTCCTGATAGCCCGACATTGCGGTGACGAAGACCGCTTCGCCCAGGGTCTCGCCGACGGCCCCGTATGCGGAGCCGCGGAAGGTGCGTCCGTCTTCGAGGACGAGGACAGCGGGTGTGGTGGACAGTCTCATTGTGCCTCTTCGATCATTTCGCGGATGCGGGCGACGGTGGGTGTGGTGCTGGCGGAGTAGCGGGCGCGGAAGCCTGTGTCGACGAGGGTCTCCCCCAGCCGCCAGGTGATGCGCACGATTCCGCCGCGTTCGACGAACTTGCCGATCATCCCGGCGGTGGTGTCGACGGAGACGATATCGCGCCTGGGGATCAGGAAGTCCTCACGTCCGGCGAGGTCCATGACGACTCCCCCATCGGTGATGACGATCTCTCCGGTGGTGCGGATGCCGAGGCCGTGGACGGCGACTCGTTCGAGTGGGTGCCCGGCCAAGGTCGTCGATACGTAGGATCCTTCGACGGGATCGGAGACGGCCTTGATTCCCATGTGCGGTTTCGCAGGCTGCGGCATTTCGGTCTGGCTCTTCTTTCGTCGGCTCCAGCCCCAGGTGATCGCAAGGATCAGGAGGAGGAAGACGACTGCGATTATGATGACGCTTACTGGTCTGTCCATGATGCTCCTGCCGGGTGGGGTGTGCTGAGTTCGCCGCCGGAGAGCACCCGGTGGCCGTAGAAGAAGGTGTCGGTGATCGAGGTGGAGACCTCGAGTCCGGCGAAGGGATTGTTGCGGCCCTTCGTGGCATGGTCCTCGGGCACGATCGTGTGTGTGGAGGCCGGGTCGATGAGGACGATGTTCGCGCTCGCACCGATCTCGAGGCTGCCGTGACCGGTGGCCCCTGTGATCCGTGCCGGTGTTGCGGACATGACGCGGGCAAGGTCTCCGTAGTCGAAGTCGTAGTTGCGCATCGCCTCAACGACGATGGGCAGCGCGGTCTCCATGCCGACCATTCCCATGGCCGCAGCCGTCCACTCGCTGCATTTGTGCTCGGCGGTGTGCGGGGCGTGATCGGTGCCGATGACATCGATCGTGCCGTCGGCCAGCGCTTCGCGCAGTGCGTTCACGTCGGCTTCCGTGCGCAGCGGTGGGTTGACCTTGTAGACGGGGTCGAAGCTGCGGACGAGTTCGTCGGTGAGCATCAAGTGGTGCGGGGTGACCTCGGCGGTGATCTCGACTCCGCGGGACTTCGCCCACCGGATGATGTCGACGCTGCCCTTGGTCGATACGTGGCAGATGTGCAGGCGTGAGCCCACATGTTCGGCCAGGAGCACATCGCGGGCGATGATCGATTCCTCGGCCACGGCCGGCCAGCCGGGCAGTCCCAGTTCAGCCGAGACGACTCCCTCGTTCATCTGCGCGCCTTCGGTCAGGCGCGGTTCCTGGGCGTGCTGGGCGATGACTCCGTCGAATGTCTTGACGTATTCGAGGGCCCGGCGCATGAGCAGCGGGTCTGAGACGCAGATGCCGTCGTCGGAGAAGATCCTGACTCGAGCCGCCGAACGGGCCATGGCTCCGATTTCTGCGAGATTCTTCCCCTCCAGGCCGATGGTCACAGCTCCGATGGGCACGACTTCGGTGTAGCCGGCGGTCCGGCCGAGCCGGTGGACCTGCTCGACGACGCCTGCAGTATCGGCCACCGGGGCCGTGTTCGCCATCGCATGAACACAGGTGAACCCGCCCGAGGCGGCCGAGCGTGATCCGCTCAGGATCGTCTCCGCGTCCTCTTTTCCGGGCTCGCGCAGATGCGTATGCATGTCGACGAGCCCGGGCAGGGCGATCAGCCCCTCAGCGCTCACGACCTCCACATCGCGGCTCGTGGGATCGAGCAGTTCGGGGTCGACGATCGTCGATTCCCTGACCGCAATATCGGCGATTCCCTGGCCCAGCACATTCGCACCGCGGATCAGATAATCATTCATTGGTTCCCTCCTGGCCCGTCAAGAGGCGGTACAGGACCGCCATTCGCACGCTCACTCCGTTCTCGACCTGGTCGAGAATGAGAGCACGCGGTGAGTCGGCTGCTGCCGCTGAGATTTCGAAGCCGCGGTTCATCGGCCCCGGGTGCATGATGAAAGTCTCCTTCGGCAGTCCGGCCAGCCGGGCTGCCGAAAGTCCCCACAGTCGTGCGTATTCGCGTTCGTTGGGGAAGAACGATTCGTGCATGCGCTCGTTCTGGACACGCAGCATCATCACGGCCGCAAAGTCTTCGCTGTGCAGGGCCTCGTCGAGGTCGTAGTGGAGTGTCACGGGCCAATTCTCGACACCCCACGGGAGCAGAGTCGGCGGTGCCACGAGGTGGACTTCGGCGCCGAGGCGGGCCAGCAGGTGGACATTCGAGCGGGCTACCCGGGAATGGAGAACGTCACCGACGATGGCGACTTTCGCCCCGTCGAGTCCGCGTCCGCGAGGGCCCTCTT
Source organism: Brevibacterium sp. FME17 (assembly GCF_014897515.1). NCBI lineage: Bacteria > Bacillati > Actinomycetota > Actinomycetes > Micrococcales > Brevibacteriaceae > Brevibacterium > Brevibacterium sp. FME17. The sequence continues at coordinate 268,838 of NZ_JABUYD010000001.1, read as the reverse complement.
TGACAGCGCCTGAGGCGGAGAACCCGCCGAGGGCACGACGCAGGGTGAAGGCGTCGAGCAGCGCCTGTGTCGGATGTTCGTGGGTGCCATCGCCGGCGTTGACGACGGGAACGTCGATCCAGCCGGTGTGGGCCAGGCGATGCGGAGTGCCCGAGCCGGGGTGCCTAACGACGAGAGCGTCGGCTCCCATTGCCGAGATCGTCTGGATGGTGTCCTGCAGGCTCTCGCCCTTGGACACTGAAGAGCCCTTGGCAGAGAAGTTGAGGACGTCTGCTGAGAGCCTCTTGGCCGCGGCTTCGAAGGACAGCCGGGTCCGGGTCGAGTCTTCGAAGAAGAGATTGACGACGGTGCGTCCGCGCAGGACGGGAAGCTTCTTGACCTCACGTTCGGAGACCTGAGTCATCTCCTCTGCGATGTCGAGGATCGAGATAGCTTCTTCACGGCTTAAGGAGATGGTGTCGAGGAGGTGTTTCATTCGCGACCTCCCGAGATGGTGACGCCGTCTTCTCCGTCGATCTCGAGCAGGGAGACGTTGACGCGTTCACTGTTGGAGGTGGGAAGGTTCTTTCCGACGTGATCGGCGCGGATCGGCAGATCCCGGTGGCCCCGATCGACGAGGACGGCGAGGCGGACCTTGGACGGACGACCCAGATCGGAGAGCGCGTCGAGGGCTGCTCTGATCGTCCGCCCGGAGAAGAGCACATCGTCGACGAGGACCACGGTCTTGGCATCGATGCCGTCGGCGGGGATAGTGGTGGGTTCAGGTGCACGGTAGGCACCGCTGCGCAGGTCGTCACGGTACATCGTGATATCGAGGCTGCCGACGAGCTCGCCGGCCATCTCAGGTCGTGCCGAGATCGAGGCGATCTGCTCTGCCAGACGAGTGGCCAGAGGAACGCCGCGGCGCGGAATTCCGAGAAGAACGAGGTCGTCGCTGCCCTTGTTGGACTCGATGATCTCGTGGGCGATACGGGTCATTGCCCGTTTCATATCTGGGGCATCGAGCACTGTTCGCTGTGTCATACTTCCCCTTCTCCGCCTCTCCGGACGGTGGTTAAAGGAGTGGTTCGATTCGATTGTAGACCTCAGCCGATTCGGCTCGGTTCGCGGGTCCGGATTCCGGACCCGCGGACTCAGATCAGGGTCGGCTTGACGTCCAGGACGCGTGAGAGCAGTCCTGAGATGAAGCCTGGTGAGTCATCCGTTGAGAACTGCTTGGCCAGGGACACGGCTTCGTCGATTGCCGCCTTGTCGGGCACCTCATCGTTGAAGAGGATCTCCCAGGTCCCGATCTGGAGCAGCGCCAGATCCACGGCCGGCATCCGCTCCAGGGTCCAGCCCTCAGCGTAGGTGGCGATGATCTCGTCGATCTCCTCACGATGACTCGTGATTCCTTCGACGATCTCGACCGAGTAGGCCTTCATCGGATAATCGGGGTCGTTGGACCGCATGGTCACGACCTGCTCGGTGTCGAGGCGACGTTGTCCTGCCTCGAACATCAGTTCCAGGGCCCGACGTCGGGCCCGCGTACGCGCTGACACTTACTTGACGCGACCCAGGTAGTCGCCGTTGCGGGTGTCGACCTTGACCTTGGTGCCCTCTTCGAGGAACAGCGGCACTTGGATGTCGTAGCCGGTCTCCAGCGTTGCAGGCTTCGATCCACCAGTCGACCTGTCACCCTGCAGGCCTGGTTCGGTGTGGGTGATCAACAGCTCAACCGAAGGCGGCAGCTCCACAGACAGGGCAGTGCCCTCGTGGAAGGAGATCTGCAGATTCTGGTTCTCGAGCATGTAGTTGGCGGCATCGCCGACGAGGTCTGGCGGGATGCTGACCTGGTCGTAGTCCTCGGCATCCATGAACACGTAGTCGGTGCCGTCATGGTAGAGGTACTGCATATCGCGACGGTCGACATTGGCTGTCTCGACCTTGGTTCCGGCGTTGAAGGTCTTGTCGATGATCTTGCCGGACATAACGTTCTTGAGCTTGGTGCGGACGAATGCCGGACCCTTGCCGGGCTTGACGTGCTGGAACTCCAGCACCTGCCACAGCTGCTTGTCGATATTGAGCACAAGGCCGTTCTTCAGGTCGTTGGTTGAAGCCACTAATCCGTCCTTCTTCGTGTCAGTCTTGGCCACCGCGAGGTGATTTGGTGTGTCTGGCGACAACGTGCAGTTTCGCCAAACAGCAATTCTAGCAAGCTCCTGCAGGGCCTGCCATCTCGGGCCTCAGCCCAGGTCGGTTCCGAGCATGACGCGGGGAGAGTCCTCCCCGATCTCCTGGTAGGCCGTGTGGAGGATCGAGACGTCCGGGATCTCCACTGTGGCGGGCGCGCCCACTTCGCTCAGAAGCACCATGCGCAGCATGGAGCCACGTGCCTTCTTATCTCGTTTCATCGTCTCCAACAGCTGCGGCCAGACATCGGCACGGTAGGCCACGGGCAGGCCCAGCTTGGTCAGCAGCTCACGGTGGAGGTCGACGGTCTCAGGGGGAAGGCTCTTGACCATCGCGGCCACCTCGGCGGCGAAGACCATGCCCACGGAGACCGCGGCGCCGTGGCGCCACTGGTAGCGCTCTTTGTGCTCGATGGCGTGGGCCAGGGTGTGTCCGTAGTTGAGGATCTCTCGGCGCCCGGATTCCTTGAAGTCATCGGCGACGACCTCGGCCTTGACTGCGATCGCACGTTCGATGAGCTCGCGCAGGACGGGGCCTTCCACCTCGGCGATCTCAGCCTTCGAATGGTTGCTCACCAGATCGAGGATCGCGGGATCGGCGATGAAACCGGTCTTGACCACCTCGGCGAGACCGGTGAAGAGTTCGTTCTCCGGCAGTGTCTGCAGGGTGTCGAGGTCGACGAGGACGCCGGAGGGCGCGTGGAATGAACCGACGAGGTTCTTGCCTTCGGCGGTGTTGATCCCTGTCTTACCGCCGATGGCCGCGTCGACCATTCCCAGCACCGTGGTGGGAATGTGGATGACGGAGATTCCGCGCAGCCAGGTTGCTGCGACGAAGCCGCCGAGGTCGGACACGGCTCCCCCGCCCACGGTGATGATGGCATCGCTGCGGGTGAAGTCGCTCTGCCCCAGCACCTGCCAGCAGAACGAGGCGACCTGCACGTGTTTGGCTTCTTCGGCGTCGGGGATCTCAGCCACGATCGCATCGAGACCGGTTGCACGCAGATCGTCACGAACCGTCTCTCCGGTGGCACGCAGAGCCCGCGGATGGATAACGAGCACCTTCTCGACCCGGGGGCCGAGGAGCTCGGGAAGTTCGCCCAGGAGACCCTGCCCCACGAGAACCGGATAGTTTCCGCCGGCTTCGACGTTGATGCGTGTGAGACTCATTCGTGCACTTTCCCCTTTGCTGCCTCCGGGCATGTCATGGCCGCGTTGGCTGAACTTACGAACCTGTTGCGACCCCAAGCCTAACTCTCCGACTCGCGGCCCGAGTACTTGGCATACTCCTCGGCTCGCTGCAGGCCGGTGAGGACGTCGACGACGCGGTTGACGATGGTCGAGGGATGGGAATTCGACGCATGGACACGGAACGTGGCGACCTGATCGTAGAGGGGCTCACGCTCGTTGACCAGCGACAGCCAGTTCTCCACCGGAGTTCCTGCCCCGCGCAGCAGCGGCCGGTGCGGGGAATTGAGCCTCGTCATGACGGTGTCGACGTCGATATCGATGTGCACGACCTTGATCGCGGGATGCCCCAGCTGGGCTCGGGTGCCCGGATTGAGGATCGCTCCCCCGCCCAGGGACACGATGCCTGGACGGTCGAGCAGCCTACGCAGGGCACGCCGGACGACCTCGCGTTCGATCCGCCGGAAATAGTCCTCACCGCGGTCGACGAAGATCTCTGCGATGACACCGTATTTGTCGACGATGTTGGCATCCGTGTCGATGAGCGGCAGATCGAGCCGATCCGCCAATAGCCGACCGATCGTGGACTTGCCGGCTGCGGGCGGCCCGGTCAGGACGATGCGTGATTGCGATGCCGGGACCGGTTCCAGCGGAGGAACCGGTTTCGGGTGCGGGCGCTGTGTCATTGGCCGATGTGAAGGTTCTCCGGAATGGCGGCCACGTAGGCATCCAGGTTCCGTTTGGTCTCGGCCACGGAGTCTCCGCCAAACTTCTCCACCACTGCCTCGGCGAGCACCAGGGCAACCATCGCTTCGGCGACGACGCCGGAGGCCGGAACCGCGCAGACGTCGGAGCGCTGATGGTTGGCCTTCGCAGGTTCACCGGTGACGACGTCGACGGTTGCCAGAGCGCGGGGCACCGTGGCGATGGGCTTCATGCCTGCCCGGACGCGCAGCGGGCCGCCCGTCGACATTCCGCCCTCGGTGCCGCCGGCACGGTTGCTCACGCGTCGGATCCCGTCCTCGCCCACCTCGAGCTCGTCATGGGCGGCCGATCCGGGGCGCTTCGTGGTCTCGAAGCCATCGCCGATTTCAACGCCCTTGATCGCCTGAATGCCCATCAGGGCCCCGGCGAGTCGGGAGTCGAGGCGACGGTCCCAGTGGACATGCGACCCCAGCCCGGGCGGGAGATTGTAGGCGAGGACCTCGACGGCTCCGCCCAACGTGTCACCGGCCTTCTTCGCCGCATCGATTTCGGTGACCATGCGGGCCGAGAGATCGGGATCGAAGCAGCGCACAGGATCGGCGTCGAGGGCATCCACATCGGAGGCCAGGGGCAAGGAAGGTTCCGTGGCGGAATCCACGGCATTCTCGGCGGTCCCGATGGCCACGGTGTGGGCGACCAGGGTGATGCCGAGCTCGCCCAGGAAGTTCGAGGCGATGGTGCCCAGCGCCACGCGCATTGCGGTTTCCCGTGCGGAGGCGCGTTCGAGGATCGGTCGTGCTTCGTCGAATCCGTATTTCTGCATACCGACGATATCGGCGTGACCCGGCCGCGGTCGGGTCAGCGGGGCGTTGCGCGCCTGCCCGGCGAGCTCGTCCTCGTCGATCGGGTCAGGACTCATCACGGACTCCCATTTGGGCCATTCCGTGTTCCCGACTTCAACAGCCACCGGTGAACCCAGTGTTTGACCGTGCCGGACTCCGCCGAGGAGTCGAACCTCGTCGGCTTCGAACTTCATCCGTGCTCCACGGCCGTAGCCCAAGCGGCGCCTCGCCAAGCTCGCGCGAATATCTTCCCTGGTGATAGGAACGTGGGCAGGAAGCCCCTCAATGATCCCAGTCAGCGCTTCGCCGTGGGATTCGCCTGCAGTCAGCCATCTCAACATTCAACCGATTCTACAAAATGTTTGGCGCAAGTACCGCCCCGAACCACATTCCGGATAACATCGCGGGCCCGAATGCGATCGTCGTCGCCCTCAGACTGCGCTTTGCAGCGGCGGTTATGAGGGCCACGATGCCCGCGATGAGCATCATGATGATGAAGACAAGCGCCGGTGCCCAGGCGGAGAAAAGGGTGGGCACGCAGAACACGATGAAGACGAGTTTGACGTCGCCAAGGCCCATTGTGCGTGCGTGCAGCACCCGTCCGATCAGGTAGAGGGAACCGAAGAACAGAACTCCGGCAGCACCGGCGATGAGGCCGAGGACCCAGATCGGAGACTCCCCCAGCAGCTGCCCGAGAACGAGGACGAGCAGTTCGGTGCCGATGAGCGGATACACGATCCGGTCAGGCAGCCGGTGGACGACGATGTCGACGATGACGAGGAACGGCGTGGCTGCAGCGGCTGCGCCTAGGCTCAACGCCAGGAGCAGCCGGTCGAAGGTCCCGAAATCGGCTCCGGGACGTGCGAGGCCGGAATCGAGTGTGGTGTCCGTGCCGGGAAAGAACAGAGCCGCGGCAACAGCGAGGACCGTGCCGAAGATTGTCAGGGGCAGGGGGCGGAAGAGGCGAGTTCTGGAAAGGACGGCGAAGTGTTTGTCATCGGCCAGCCACCATGATCGGGCGCAGGCCAGGAGAACGCCGAGGACGGCGCTGAAGACTGCTGTGGCAACGATCGGCCACCCGTGGAGAACTCCGCTGTCCACCCTCGCCCGCCCTTCCCGTCCTTGTGGTCAGTCGCCTGCTGGTCGGTCGTCCGCCGGGAGGTCATCTGACGGTCGGTCGTCTGACGGTCCGGGTTGGTGTTCGAGCGCGCGATACATGGCTGCTGTGATCACAGCGCGACGGTCTGCGTCCCAGGTCGGGTTGGCAGGAGCATCCGCTGCTTCCGCTGTTGCGACCTCCGTCGTTTCGGCGGCGGCGATGAACATCTCCGACTGTGCGACGGCCTGTTCAACGAGCATCACAGTGCCTTCGACACAGATGAGTCCGTGTGATTTCGCTGCATTAAGGAACCCGGACTCGGCGGCATAGGCGACGTCTAGGGCCACTCCACCACGGAAGCCCGGTGACCATTCCAGCTCCGGGACAGCCTCGGCGGGCAGAGTCGAAATGACCACTGCCGAGGGTTCGATCAGTTTCAGCGGTGCGGTGGTCGCCGACATCCCGAGCCGTGCGCTGAGTTCCAGGACTCGGCGGGCACGGTCAGGGTTTCTGACGAGGAATTCGACCGTGGTGATGCCCAGTTCGTGGCAGGCCATCAGCGCCGAGGCTGCGGTGGCCCCGGCACCGAGAATCGTCGCCCTGTCGGCACCGTCATGTTCGGCGGTGCTCACACCTGCTGTCGCGCCGAGGACGACGACCGCGGCCGATATCGCAGCGGTGACAGCGCCTCCCCGGCAGGTGGTCAGGCCCGGGGTCAACGCGCGCACGATTCCCTGCACATCGGTGTTGGCCACCGATGTCACCCCGTGCCGGCGAACCAAGGTGTTCGCCACCCCGGTCAGCGTCGCCGTGTCATCGAGGCCCCACCCGTGGGTGAGCGCAAGTTCGACAAGCCGTTCCTTCAGAGGCATCGTGACAGAGAACCCGACCTGGCTTGGATGAGCGGCCAGAAAGGTTTCCAGTTCATCGGCGCCGAGGTCGAAGCTGGTGTATTCGCTGCCGTGAAGACCAAGAGCGTGGAACGCCGCACGATGCAGCAGCGGCGATTTGGAGTGGGCGATCGGGCGACCGAGCACCGCTGCCGAGATCGTCATTTGTCGCCCTTGTCCTCTCCGTGCTCCTTGAGCCACTTCCGGTAGATCTCAACGTTCTTCCGGTGCTCGTCGAAGGTGTCGGCGAACTTGGTCTCCCCGGTGTCCGGGTTCGTGGCTACGAAGAACTGCCAGTCTCCCTTAGTCGGGTTGAGGGCGGCGTCGACTGCGCCGGAGCTGGGCGAATTGATCGGCCCCGGAGGCAGACCCTTCTTCTTGTACGTGTTGTACGGACTGTCGGACTTGCGCTCCTTCTTCGTCGTCGTCAGGTCACTGCGTGCACCGTGGATATATGCGACGGTCGCATCGGACTGGAGCAGTTTGCCGGTCTTCGAGTCGTCCGAGATTCGGTTGAGGAAGACGCGCGCGACCTTCTTCCGGACCTCTTCATCGCCGGGTGATTCGATTTCGACGAGGCTGGCCAGGGTCATGATCCGATTCGCATCGTCGAGGTCGATGTCAGCGTTCTCGATCTCCGCCTTCGTCTTGTCTACCATTTCGGACACGATGTCCTCGGCGGTCTTGTCTTTGTTGAGATCGTAGGTCGCCGGGTACAGATACCCTTCGAGGCTGGGGGCATCGACGTCGAGGCTGTAGTCCTTCGGGGTCTTGTCGTCGATGGCTTTGTCGACCGCTTCGGCCTTCATTCCCGATTCGACCATCGTAGATTTGATCTGGTCGATCTTGCGCCCCTCGGCGATCGTGATCTTGGGAGGTTTGATCGGATTGACGATCGCCTCGACCGCTGCCTTGGAGCTCATCTTCTCGCGCATGATGATCGGGCCGGCTTGGATCGTGATGTCGCGACGTTCGACCTCATCGAGGAACGGTTCGGAGTTCATGATCACTCCGGCTTCGACAAGCTGGTTGGCCACCGAGCGCGCTGAGGACCCCGGTGGAATGTCAATCGAGACTTCGCTGGTGCCGGCGCCCTCGTAATCGCCCTTCGGTCCGAACAGGTCGTCGAAGACTCCGCCTGCGGCTCTGATGCCGAAGAATCCGCCGATGCCGAAGACCAGCACACAGATGACGACGATGGCCGTCGTCCGCCGCCTGCGCAGCATCCGGCGGTGTTTCTTTGCTTTGAGATCGGACCTGGACAGCCCTTCGTCTTCCGAGAACTCGCCTGGGAACGGGCTCATTGCTCACTCTCCTCGTCGGGCATTGCTCGACCGGCTGGCTCACCGGTGTTGTGTTCGAATTCGAGGGCATTCTGCAAGATGATCACAGCAGCTTGGGCGTCGACGATCTCACGGCGCTGCCGCGAGTTCTTCCCTGCAGCTGCGAGGGCGTGATGAGCTTCGACCGTGGTGAAGCGCTCATCGACGAGACGGATGGGTGTCGACGTGGCGACGCTGATCCGTCTGGCGAACTCGAGAGCAGTGGCTGCCGCCGCCCGGGCCGCTCCATCGAGGGATTTCGGGTCCCCGATGAGCAGTTCGATCGGCTCGTATTCGTCGATGATGTCCCGCAGCGCGCGCAGCGCAGCGGGTTCGTCGGTCCGCTGCACCACGGTCAGTGGTGTGGCGAGGATGCCATCAGGGTCGCTGCTGGCCACCCCGATGCGCACCGAACCGATGTCGAGGCCCACACGTCGGCCTCGGCGGAAACTCACTGGAGGGCTGCCTTGACCGCTGCAATGGATGCTGGGATCGCGGCGACATCGCTGCCGCCACCCTGGGCGAGATCGGGTTTTCCGCCTCCACCGCCGCCGAGTTCACCGCAGGCCAGGGAGACGAGTTTGCCGGCCTGGTGACCTTCCTCTCGTGAGGCGGGAGTCGTGGCGACCACGACGACGGGCTTTCCATTGCTGGTCCCTATGCCAAGAACCACGGCGGAGCGTTCGGAGACGCGGCTGCGCAGGTCAGTGACGACGGTGCGGATGTCTCCGGCGTTTGAGACCTCGCCGAGTTCGGCGACGATGAACAACGTCGATCCCACGGTTTCAGCGTTGTCGAGGAACTTCCCGGCCGAAGCCAGGAGCTGCTGGGAGTTCAGGCGCGCGATCTCCTTCTCCGCGTCCTTGAGCTTGCTCATCAGATCCCCGACGCGTTCGCGCACATCGGTTCCGGGCACCTTGAGCATGTCGGAGAGCGAGGAGACGATGCTGCGTTCGGCGGCCAGTGAACGGAATGCGTCCATGCCGACAGCAGCTTCGATGCGGCGTACACCGGAGCCTACGGAAGCTTCGGACAGCACGGAGATCGGACCGACCTCGGACGAGGCACCGACATGGGTACCACCGCAGAGTTCACGGGAGAAGGGCCCGCCGATGTCGACGACGCGCACGATGTTCGGGTACTTTTCGCCGAAGAGTGCCATCGCACCGGATTTCCTGGCGTCCTCGAACGGCAGGAACTCCGTGCCGACCTCATAGTTGGAACGCACCGCGAGGTTCGCGACGTCTTCGATCTCTGCCCGCATCTGCTGACTCGGAGCTTCAGGGAAGGAGTAGTCGAAGCGCATGTAGCCCGGCTGGTTCATCGAACCAGCCTGGACAGCATGGGTGCCGAGAATCTCGCGCAGGGCAGCGTGGACGAGGTGGGTGGCGGTGTGAGCCTGCGAGCCCTGGAACCGGTGGTCGTGGTCGACGACGGCCAGGACTTCGGCACCGACGTGGATCTCACCGTCGATGACTTCGACCCTGTGTGCGGGCAGCCCCTTGATGGGATTCTGCACGTCGAGGACGCTTGCGGTGAAGCCATGGCCCTTGATCTGGCCGATGTCTGCGCGCTGACCGCCGGCTTCGGCGTAGAACGGAGTCAGGTCGAGGATGAGGTCTGCGGTCTGTCCCGTAGTCAGGACTTCCTGAGCGAGTCCGTCGACGACGATTCCGCGCACCCGGGAGTCAGCTTCGAGCCGGTCGTAGCCGACGAACTCGGAGGCACCGTCTTCGAGCAGTGCGGAGTACGCGGAGAGGTCGGCGTGCCCCCCGCCCTTCTTCGACTTCGCATCGGCCTTCGCACGTGTCCGCTGTTCGCTCATGAGGGCGCGGAAGCCCTCTTCGTCGACGTTCACACCCTGTTCGGAAGCCATCTCCAGGGTCAGGTCGATGGGGAATCCGTGGGTGTCGTGGAGGGCGAATGCGACGTCGCCGCTCAGTGTCTTGTTCGACTCCGGAAGCGAGGCCGCAGCGTTCTGGAACAGCTGAGTGCCCGATTCCAGGGTCCGCAGGAAGGCCTTCTCTTCGGCATAGGCGATACGGGAGATGCGATCGAAGTCGGTCTCCAGCTCGGGGTAGGAGAGTTTCATCGACTGCATGGACACCGGCAGCAGTTCCGGCAGAACCTCACTGGTCACGCCGAGGAGACGCATCGCACGCACAGCGCGGCGCAGGAGACGGCGCAGGATGTAGCCGCGACCTTCGTTTCCGGGACGCACACCGTCGCCGATGATGACGAGAGACGAACGCACATGGTCGGCCACGACGCGCATCTGCACATCGGCCTCATGTTCGTTACCGTAGCGGTGGCCGGAGAGGCGGCTGGCGGCCTCGATGACAGGGAACACCTCGTCGATCTCGTACATGTTCTCGACACCCTGGAGCAGGAAGGCGACGCGTTCGAGCCCCATACCGGTGTCGATGTTCTTAGCGGGGAGGTCGCCGGCGATATCGAAGTCGACTTTGGAGCGAACCTCGCTGAGTTCGAACTCCATGAACACGAGGTTCCAGATCTCGATGTAGCGGTCCTCATCGGCCACGGGGCCGCCTTCGACACCGTAGTCCGGGCCACGGTCGAAGTAGATCTCGGAGCAGTAGCCACCAGGGCCAGGCTGTCCGGTGTGCCAGAAGTTGTCCTCATTGTCGCGCGGCTGGATGCGCTCGCGCGGAATCGAGGTCTCTTCGAGCCAAAGATCGATGGTCTCAATGTCGTCTTCATGGACAGTTGCCCACAGTCGGTTCTTATCGAAGCCGAACCCGCCGTCGTCTACGGAATTCGTCAGCAGACCCCAGGCGAAGCGAATGGCTTCGCGCTTGAAGTAGTCGCCGAAGGAGAAGTTGCCATTCATCTGGAAGAAGGTGCCGTGTCGGGTGGTCTTGCCGACTTCTTCGATGTCACCGGTGCGCACGCACTTCTGGACGCTCGTAGCGCGATTGAACGGGGCGGGCTCTCGACCGGTGAGATACGGAATGAACTGCACCATTCCCGCGATGTTGAACAGGATCGATGGATCGGAGCTGATCACCGACGCTGAGGGGACGACTGCGTGCCCGTTCGCTTCGAAGTAGTCCAACCAGCGCTGTTTGATCTCTGCCGTCTTCATCCATGGCCTTTCACATCTTGCGTGTGCACTCTTGCACTCATCAGTGATTAGTTTAGTGGCTCATCCACATTATGCGAGGTGCCGACGCTGCGCGCCGCCGACCCGCGGGTGAATGCACAACTGCCCGGAACTCGACGTTCCGGGCAGTTGATGTCGTGCGATCCCTCTGGGGTGATCAGCGCGAGTAGTGCTCGACGACCAGCTGAACGTCGACGGTCACAGGGACCTCTTCGCGCTTGGGGCGACGAACCAGAGTGGTCTGCAGACCCTCGAGGTTGACGTTGAGGTAACCCGGAACTGCAGGGAGAACATCCTTGTGTCCACCGGCTGCGGCGACCTGGAACGGATCCATCGATGCGCTGCGTTCGTGAACCTGGATGGTCTGTCCTTCCTTCACGCGGAATGAAGGACGATCGACGCGCTGGCCGTCAACGGTGATGTGACGGTGCACGACGAACTGACGCGCCTGGGCAATGGTGCGGGCGAAGCCCGAACGCAGAACCAGGGCGTCGAGACGCATTTCGAGGAGCTCGACCATGGTCTCACCGGTCAGACCGGAGAGGCGGCTGGACTCCTTGTAGATCTTGAGCATCTGAGCTTCGCGGATGCCGTACTGGGCGCGAAGACGTTGCTTCTCCTTGAGGCGGACCGAGTAGTCGCTGTCATTGCGACGACGTGCGCGGCCGTGCTCGCCTGGAGGATACGGGCGACGCTCGAAGTACTTCTCCGCTTTCGGAGTCAGCGGCATGCCGAGGGCGCGCGAGACGCGCGTCATCCGGCGGTTACGTGCTGGTGCTGGCACAGTATTACCTTTCATCAATGTAGTGTGTCTCGACCGGCCATAGGTTCTCGCCCTAGTCGACACGGTTGTTTCCCAGGATGGGAAAGAGGGATTGAGCGTCGAGATACGCTCGCACCGACCGCCTTTAGCTTGCAGGCACAACAGCTACCCACTTTAGCGGATTCCATTCCCCCTGCGCAAAGCGGAATCGACCGGAGAATCCGCACTCAGCCGAACAACAGAAAGACCGCCAACCCTGCGGTCAGCCGTTGGCAGGCTGTCCTCCGTCATCGGGCCGTCGCTTCGTGGGCAGACGCATCGCCGCATCGGCGACTTCGGCTCCCGAACCACCGTAGATGTTGACGACTGTGTGAACTCCTGCCGCAGTCAGAGCATCGGCCTGATCTTGGCGCTGAACCACTGCGGCGATGGCACCATCGAAAGCGGCTATCCTCAGCTGCTCCAGTGCAAAGGTGTTCGAGTCGTGGATCGCCATAGCCAAAATCACGGTTCGAGCGGACCCACCGACGACCAGGCGGTGCCAGAATTCGTGATCGGTGGCATCACCTTCGAGCACATTGAACTTCTCTCGCTTCAGCTCCTCCACCACCTGGTGGTCATTGTCGACACCGATGACTGAGAGTCCTCCGTTGTCGACCAGCCTTTCGTAGGCGCCGCGACCGATGCGCCCCATCCCCAGCACCACCACCTCGGCGGACCCGGTGTCGATCGGACGGTCCGGCAGTCGCAGTTTCGATTCGTTCTCGTCAGGCAGGATCTCATCGAGTCGGCCGACGATCTGCAGGCTGTAGGCATTGGCGAGGGAGGAGATGATCATGCCGATGGCGACGGCCAAGGCGGTCACGGTCAGCCAACTGTCCTCGAACACTCCGTTGGCCGCTCCGACGGCCACCACGATGAGGGCGAATTCGGAGAAGTTGCTCAACGCGAGACTGGTGCGGATGCTGGTCCGATTCCGCAGGCCGAAGAGGCGCCCCATCAAATAGAAGCTGAGGAAGTTGAAGGGAATGAGGATCACGCAGAGGATGAGCGCCATGAGCAGGTCGGCCCAGGTCGGGATCGCCTGCAGTCCGATGACGACGAAGAAGGCGACGAGGAAGAGTTCCTTGACGCTGAACAAAGACTTCGACAATTCGCTGGATCTGGGATGGCTGGCAAAGAGCAGACCCATCACCAAGGCACCGAGGTCGCCGTGGATGCCCACGGACACGAATGCCACGTATCCCGGCCCCAGCGCCATCACCACACCGAAGAGGACGAGCAGCTCGCCACGGCCGACTCGGTCGAGGACGCGACGCAGAACCCAAGCGGCGGGAACGACAAGGACGAGGGCGAAGGCCCACGGGCTCGGTGGCTCCTCCCCCGCAACAGTGATGAAGGCGACCGCAGCGATGTCTTGGATGACGAGAATCGCAATGGCGATCTGACCGTAGTAAGACCCGTCGTCGGAGCGATCCTCGAGGACCTTGACGACGAGAACCGTTGAGGAGAACGACAGTGCGAAGCCGAGCAGACCGATCGTGCCCAGCCCGCCATCGAGTGACACGACACCCACGACCGCGGCGAGCCCGATCGTGCCCGCTCCGACGAAGACACTGGAGATCATGTGGAGCGCGGCAGTACCGTAGGCCTCGGGCTGCAGGAGAGATCGCAGATCGAATTTGAGTCCGATGGTGAAGAGGAGCAGGACCACGCCTAGGTCGGAGACCTGCTCGAGCCCGTCGAATGCTGTGACACCGAGGAAGTGAAGCAGGAAACCTGCGCCGAGGAAGCCCACCAATGGTGGGATGCGCAGTTCACGCGCCACCAGTCCCAGCGCGAGGGCCGCCGCGATGGTGACGATGATGTCCTCCACGTCGACCCCCCTCGGCCTCTTTGGCACCAACTCACCGAGCGTGGCGGCGGCGCGCTTTCACCCTGTGCACAAAACTACCGTGTCACACGAGCCAAAGGGAGGAATTCGGGGCGAATATCGTCAGACGGGTGCCGGCCTCAGGGTCGGAGCAGTCGCTGAAGCATCTCGAGTCTCTCCCCCAGCGAACGTTCCATGCCATTGCCTGTCGGTTCATAGTAGCGCTTTCCACGCAGGGTTTCGGGCAGGTATTCCTGGGCGGCGACCCCATGAGGATGATCGTGGGAGTACTTGTAGCCTTCGCCGTGACCGAGTTCCTTGGCTCCGGGATAATGGGCGTCGCGCAGATGCGTGGGCACCTGTCCCGAGAAACCGTTCTTGACGTCAGCGATCGCTGCGTCCAGTGCCCGGTAGCTGGCGTTCGACTTCGGCGCCATGGCCAGATAGGTGACCGCCTCGGCCAGGGGGATGCGACCTTCGGGCATCCCGATGTTCTGCACGGCCGTTGATGCCGCCACCGCGATCGGCAGCGCCTGCGGATCGGCCATCCCGATGTCCTCGGCAGCCGATATCACAACGCGTCGGGCGATGAACCGGGGATCTTCCCCGGCGACGATCATCCTAGCCAGGTAGTGCAACGCGGCGTCGACGTCTGAGCCGCGAATGGATTTGATGAATGCGGAGACGACGTCATAGTGCTGGTCGCCGTTCTTGTCGTAGCGCAGCACCGTTTCGGAGCTGGCCTCGGCACAGGCGGCCTCGGTGATGAGGATTGCTCGAGTCTCGGAGTCCGAGTCAGTCGAGTCCTCGCCTTCGACCTCTGAGTCTGCCTCATCGTCTGCGTCTCCATCGGCATCAGCATCAGCATCAGCATCAGCATCAGCCGAGTCTCCGCCAGCCGCCTCGGCGAATTCCGCCTGTGCGGCAGCGATTCCGGCAGCGGCTTCGAGGATCGTCAGGGAGCGTCGGGCATCGGCACCGGCGATGCGGACAATGAAGTCCTTCGCGGCCGGTGCGAGTTCGAACTGCCCGGCCAGACCGCGTTCGCTGGTCATGGCCCGGTCGAGGAGATCGGCGACGGCGGCATCGTCGAGTGGACGCAACGTCAGCAGCAGCGAGCGGGACAGCAACGGGGAGATGACGGAGAAGGACGGGTTCTCGGTCGTCGCGGCGACGAGAACGACGAGGCGGTTCTCCACTGCCGGCAGCAGCGCGTCTTGCTGCGCCTTTGAGAACCGGTGGATCTCGTCGAGGAACAGCACAGTCGTGCGCTGATACATGTCGCGCTCACGCCTGGCGTTCTCAATCACCTGGCGCACGTCCTTGACGCCGGCGGTGATCGCGGAGAGTTCGACGAAGGTGCGGCCCGGTGCGTGGGAGATGACGTGGGCCAGGGTGGTTTTGCCGACGCCGGGAGGACCCCACAGGATCACCGATGAGGCTCCTGCCCGGTCTCCCCCGCTGGCTTCGACGAGCTGGACGAGAGGCGAGCCGGGGAATGTCAGATGATCTTGGCCGACCACCTCGGAGATGGTGCGCGGACGCATCCGCACCGCTAACGGATCGAGGGCACGCCCCGAACCGACGGAGGAACCACCGACGCCCGGACCAGGAGATCCCTGGCCCGGGCTGTCGGAGGAGAAGAGGTCAGGGCCGTCGGTCATCAGGCCTCAGCGTCGTCGTCTTCCGGTTCGAAGTCCACGCCGGCCTCTGCACGCTGTGTGTCGGTGATCGGCGCGGGAGCCTGGGTGAGCGGATCGTATCCGGCACCGGTCTTCGGGAAGGCGATGACTTCACGGATCGAGTCGACCCCGGCGAGCAGGGACACGATGCGGTCCCAACCGAAGGCGATGCCTCCGTGTGGTGGTGCGCCGAATTTGAAGGCTTCGAGGAGGAAGCCGAACTTCTCCTGAGCGTCCTCTTCCGAGATGCCCATGATCTTGAACACGCGTTCCTGAACATCCTTGCGGTGGATACGGATCGAACCGCCGCCGATCTCGTTGCCGTTGCAGACGATGTCATAGGCGTAGGCCAGGGCTGCGCCGGGATCGGATTCCAGGGTCTCGAGGAATTCGGGCTTCGGAGCGGTGAAGGCGTGGTGGACTGCGGTCCACGATCCCTCGCCGACGGCGACGTCGCCTGCTGCCTGTGCCGCGGCTGCGGATTCGAAGAGAGGTGCGTCGACGACCCACACGAAGGCCCAGTCGCCTTCCTTGATGAGTCCGGTGCGTTCGGCGATCTCGTTGCGGGCCGCACCTAGGAGTGAACGCGAGCTCGCAGGGTCACCGGCGGCGAAGAAGATCGCGTCACCGGGGTTGGCTCCGGCAGCCTCGACGAGGCCGGCCTTCTCCTCATCGGAGATGTTCTTGGCCACAGGACCGGTCAGGGTTCCGTCTTCGCCCACGAGGACGTAGGCCAGGCCCTTAGCGCCGCGCTGCTTTGCCCAGTCCTGCCAGCCGTCGAGCTGACGGCGGGGCAGGGTGCCTCCGCCGGGGTAGACGACTGAGCCGACGTACTCGGACTGGAAAACCCGGAACGGAGTCTCCGAGAAGAAGTCCGTGAGATTATGCAGTTCGAGTTCGAAGCGCAGATCGGGCTTGTCGCTGCCGTACTTCTCCATAGCATCGGCGTAGGTGATGTGTGGGATCGGCGTCGTGATCTCGTGACCGATGAGCTTCCACAGAGCAACGAGGATCTTCTCCGCCAGAGCAATGATGTCCTCCTGCTCGACGAAGGAGGCTTCGATGTCGAGCTGGGTGAACTCCGGCTGCCGGTCGGCACGGAAGTCCTCGTCGCGGTAGCAGCGAGCCAGCTGGTAGTAGCGTTCCATGCCGGCCACCTGCAGGAGTTGCTTGAACAGCTGCGGTGACTGCGGCAGGGCGTACCAGGAGCCGGGCTGCAGACGTGCGGGAACCAGGAAGTCACGCGCGCCCTCAGGTGTGGACCGGGTCAGGGTCGGGGTCTCGATCTCGAGGAAGTCCTGCTCATCGAGGACCGTACGGGCGGCCTTGTTCGCGGCCGAGCGCAGACGCATCGTGGCGGCTGGACCGGACCGGCGCAGGTCGAGGTAGCGGTAGCGCAGGCGAGTCTCCTCACCAACGATGCCGGCATCTTCGGCGTGGTCGGAGACCTGGAACGGCAGAGCCTCAGCGAGGCTGAGGATCTCGACGTTCGTGTCGATGACCTCGACGTCACCTGTAGGCAGGTTGGCGTTGGTGTTGCCCTCGGGACGCAGGGACACGGTACCGGTGACCTTGACGACGGTCTCGTTGCGCAGTGCGTGCGCATCGTCCTCACGGACGACGACCTGGACGATCCCCGATGCGTCACGCAGATCGATGAAGGCGACACCTCCGTGATCGCGACGGCGGTCGACCCACCCGGAGAGGGTGACGGTCTGTCCTGCGTGTGAGGCTCGCAGGCTTCCGGTTTCATGGCTTCGCAGCACCTAGGGCTCCTTTACGATGTTTATGTGGCAGCGCGTGAACAATGATAGTGCCTCGCCGCATGATTGCTGGCACGGCCCACTGCAGGCCATCCGCTGAGGGGCACGAGAAAGAGGATGACATGAGCACTGGTGGTACAGGCACGGAGGGACTCGACTCGGACGTGGGAACTGACCCCACCTCGGCGCAGGTCGAGGTCGCAGCCGAGACGTTTCGCATGCTCGCGTCCGGGACGCGATTGCGTCTGGTGTGGAGCCTGGTCAACCAGGAACTCGATGTCTCTTCCCTCGCCGAGGCGATCGGTGCGGCCGTGCCCACCGTGAGTCAGCATCTGGCGAAGATGAGATTGGCGGGCCTGATCTCGTCTCGTCGAGACGGGCGTCGGATCTTCTACACCGTCGATGACCCGCATGTGGTCTCGATGGTGCGTGAGATCTTCGATCACATCGCCCCGGACGGATCGCTGGCTCCCGACCCGCCCGTGAGCGATTCCTGAAACAGGGCAGACTCAGCACACGTCAGCTCAGGTGATCGCCAGCCCGCCTGACGTCATTCCCGATATACCCGGGGCCTGCGGTCAGCGTCGACAGGCTCCCAAGTCGCCGGGTCTGCCGAGGCCTGCTCGCCGGAGCGGATGTCCTTGATTTCGTGACCACTCTCACCATCGGTGAACCAGACGAAGGGGATCCCTCGACGTTCGGCGTAGCGAATCTGCTTGCCGAACTTCGCCGCGCTCGGTGAGACCTCGCAGGCGATGTCGCGGGCACGCAGAGCGGTGGCCACCGCATCGGCTTCGCTGCGCTTGTCCTCTTCAGTCACGGCAACGACTACGGCCGAGGGTGTTCCGCGTGTGGCTTTGATGCCGCTTTCAGCATCGAGGATGAAGGCCATAAGGCGAGAAACGCCGATCGACATGCCGACGCCCGGGTAGCTCTTCTTCCCCACGGTCACGAGTGAGTCGTAGCGTCCGCCCGAGGCCACCGATCC
Source organism: Brevibacterium sp. FME17 (assembly GCF_014897515.1). NCBI lineage: Bacteria > Bacillati > Actinomycetota > Actinomycetes > Micrococcales > Brevibacteriaceae > Brevibacterium > Brevibacterium sp. FME17. The sequence goes on along the minus strand of NZ_JABUYD010000001.1, from coordinate 250,428 downwards.
GAGCTCCTCATGTCCGATCAGCTGCGTTTCATAGACGGCCCCCGTGTAGTAGTCGAGTCCGCGCGCGATCTTCAGCTGCGCCACAACGACACCGGGCGCTCGGTCGTGGGCGGCGCGGAGCATGGTGGTCAGAGAGTCGAGTCCCTCGTCGAGCAGCGGGTGCTCGACTCCGAGGGCACGCACGTCGTCTGCGAAGTCCGGCGAGTCCGATTCGATCGCAGCCAGTTCAAGGCACAGTCGCTGCTGTTCCTCGTTCGCATCGGCTTCGGCGGCCAACAGCTTACCCACCTCGGCGGGGCCGATCTTGTCGTACTTGTCGAGGCAGCGCAGGACAGCCTGGATGTTCGTCAGACCGATGCCACGAGCGAACCCTTCGAGGAGCCTGCGATCGTTGACGACGATCTTGACTCCTGGCACGCCCAGCGGCGCCAGCCGGCTGAAGGCATCGGCGACGGCAAGCGGAATCTCGACTTCGAAGTGGCCGGGCAGCTCCGCCTCGGCGATGACGTCGATATCTGCCTGGATGAACTCGCGGTACCTGCCTTGCTGAGGTCGTTCACCACGCCATACCGGCTGGATTCGGGCTGCCTTGAACGGGAAGGAGAGTTCGTTCGCGTTATCTGCGATGTACCGTGCCAACGGCACAGTGAGGTCGAAGTGCAGACCCAGTGGATTGCGCTCGCTGCCATCGGAGTGCAGCCGGCTCACGGCGAAGATCTCCTTGTCGATCTCTCCGTCCTTTGCCAGCTGGCTGATCGGCTCGACTGCACGGTGGTTGAGTGCCGAGTATCCATGCAGCGCGAAGGTGTGGTCGAGGACGTCGATGATCGACTTCTCGATGACGCGTTCTGCTGGAAGTCGTTCCGGGAATCCGGACAGTCGGGCTGACTTCGCCATTATTCTCCTAGGTGCTCGTCGCTTCTGATGGGGTTCGGGTGCTGTCGGTGCTCGGTTGGTCTGCCCGAGCTGAACGGATTCGTTCCTAGAAGAACGGGTTCGTCGCCAGCTCGTGCCCGACTCGAGATCCTGGACCGTGTCCAGGATAGATGGGAACGTCGGGCAGTGTCGCAAACGCCTGCAGTGATTCTGCCATCGCCGAGGCATCTCCTCCTGGCAGATCGACCCGGCCGATCGCTCCGGCAAAGACCACGTCGCCGGTGAAGATGATCTCCTCACCGTCGGCTTCCACTCGCAGGAGAGTCGATCCTTCCGTGTGTCCAGGTGCTGCCACAGCGGTGATGGTCAGTCCTGCGACCTCCACGGTCTGCGCATCGACGAGAGCGTTCACCTCGGGTGCCGACCAGTCCTTGACAAGTGGCTGAAGCAGCTGAGCAAACTGCGGACTCAGCGTTTCGGCGGGCCGGTCCAGGCGGTAGTGGTCTGTCTCGCCCAGGTAGACGGGCACATTCCAGCGGGCCAGCACGTTGGTCAGTCCGAGGATGTGGTCGGGGTGACCGTGGGTGAGGAAGATGGCGCGAGGCACCAGTTTCTCCTCGTCTACGATTTCGGCAAGGCCGGGTGCGCAGTCGAATCCTGAGTCGATGAGAATACAGTCGTCACGGCCTTCTGCACGCACGGCGTAGCAGTTGACGTCGAGAAATTCGGCACGGGTAACAAATACATCCATGCTCAAAGTCTATCCAGAGCCTGGGGCTTAGTTATGCTGGGATAACGTCAATCAGGAAATCGAGTGATCTGCAGGCACAGAGTCCCGCAGGTTCGACCGATGGAAACAAGGTGAGAATCATGTCGACCCCGACACCGAAGCCGGTCCCGCGCCCGTCCTCTCTGCCCCGCCCGCAGGCGGCACAGACCGTGACCGGGACAACCGTTGATCATGATGCCGAAGTCCGGCGCGCAATCGAGCACGGTCGCGCTGACCAGGAGGGCAATGTCTTCGTCGTCACTGCCGACGGCGAGCGGGCGGTCGGGCAGTATCCCGACGCCACTCCCGAAGAAGCCTTGGAATACTTCGCTAAGAAGTACGTCGAACTCGTGGAGAACGCAGCGCTTCTCCGCAACCGCCTGTCCGCCGGAGCCCCGGGCCGCGAGGTCGTCTCTGCCGCGAAGACCCTGCAGGAGACTCTGCCAGAGGCCAATGTCGTCGGTGATCTCAAGGGCCTGTCTGCCACCTTGGATACCCTGATCTCGGATGCTGAGGCCACCGAGTCGAAGCAGGCTGCTCGTGCAGAGGCAGCAAAGCTAGAGGCCGCGCAGGAACGCGAAGAGATCGTCGCCGAGGCCGAATCATTGGCCAAGCGTGATCCCGCGAAGATCCAGTGGAAGCAGTCAGGGGCACGTCTGCGTGAGCTCTTCGGTCAGTGGAAGGACATGCAGCGCAGCGGTCCCAGGCTGCCGCGTGCTGTGGACCAGGAACTGTGGGGCCGTTTCTCACAGGCTCGGAACACGTTCGAACACAAGCGCAAGGAATTCTTCGCAGAGCTCGACAAGCAGAACTCCGAGGGCAAGCGAATCAAGGAAAAGCTTGTCGTCGAGGCGGAGTCACTGTCTGATTCCACTGACTTCCGAAACGTATCTCAGAAGTACAAAGACCTGATGAACCAGTGGAAGAAGGCTCCACGTGCCTCCCGCAAGGACGATGACGCCCTGTGGGCGCGCTTCCGTGCCGCCCAGGACGTCTTCTTCGCCGCTCGCGACGCAGAGAATGCTGCCGTCGACGAAGAGTACAAGGGCAATCTGGAAGTCAAAGAAGCAATCCTGGCCAGGGCGCAGGGTCTGTTGCCGATCGGCGATATCGGTGTGGCGAAGAAGGAACTGCGCGTCATCCAGGACGAGTGGGAATCCGCTGGCAAGGTGCCGCGAGCCGATGTCTCTCGCATGGAGAACGGACTGCGTGACGTCGAACGTGCCCTCTCCGACGCAGAGAATGCCGAATGGAAGCGCAGCAACCCAGAGACCAAGGCACGAACGTCCGGTGCGCTGAGCCAGCTCGACGATTCGATAGCTGAGTTGGAGCAGAAGTACGAAAAGGCGAAGTCCGGTGGCGATGAGAAGGCTGTCGCTGAGGCACAGTCGGCTCTCGACGCACGTCGGGCCTGGCGCGATCAGCTGGCTCAGACAGCTGCCGAGCTGGGCTGACGCTTCTTCCACAGCCTGGCGAACACGAGTCGAAGTTTATCCACAGATCGCCTCTTCGGTCTTGAACACGCCTCCATACAGCGCAATAGTGTCTGTATGGAGGCGATGTTTCATCTGCGCGATTACAGCTATGAGCACCTCACCGAGCTGACCCTTGATGGTCTGCTGACTCGACTGACCGAGTCCACCTGGGTGCGCAAGGGTGCCGTGCTCAGCTCAGAGGACCGGATGGCTGCATTGCATGCGCAGATCCCGCCACGACTTGTCCTCTCGCATGACATCGCATGGTGGGTCCACAGTGGTCTGGGGCGGGCTCCGCGTCCGCTGACGTTCATCACCTATCCAAGGCGGCGTTATGTCGATGGCAGCGATGTCGTCGTCCACGAGCTCACGATTGCGCGAGACGAGTGGGAACTGATCAACGGTCTGCCCATCACCACAGAGGATAGGACGCTCTACGATCTGCTGCTGCCACATCTGCGCAGCCCCGATGACCGCTCGGCTCAGACCGTGAAGAACCTCATCGACGAACTTCCCGGACGGGCGAGGCAACGGTTCCGACTGTATTTGGCAGAGATGTCGCGCAGGCCTTATGTCGCCCTCATGCGGACCGTGTTCGAGCGGACCTGTGCCGCATCAGATGGTGACAGACGCTGATCCTGTGTAAATCCCCGCCCGGATGCGATCAGCCTCCAGCGATGCGGTAGACGTCGAAGACCCCTTCGACCTTGCGAACTGCTGAGAGCACGGTGTCGAGGTGGCTGGCATCGCTCATCTCGAAGACGAACTTCGACTGAGCCACTCGGGCACGGGAAGTGGCCACAGTGGCAGACAGGATGTTGACGTGGGTCTCGGTGAGAACCTTCGTGATGTCAGAGAGCAGACCGGAACGGTCAAGTGCCTCCACCTGAATTTGAACAAGGTAGATGCCGCTGGTCTTCTCGCCCCAGGAAACATCGACCATCCGCTCGGGTTCGCGTTCCAAGGACCCGATATTGGGACAGTCCACCCGGTGTACGGAGACTCCCGAACCGCGGGTGACGAAGCCAAGGATCTCATCACCCGGCACCGGAGTGCAGCAACGGGCCAGTTTCACCAGAACATCGTCGACGCCTCTGACGGTCACTCCCCCAGATGAGGAATGGTGGCCCGAGGACTGGCCGGTGCGATTACGCGGCGCAGGCGGCAGAACGGCCTCATCGGCGTCGTCTCCGACCTCCTTTGCCAGCAGGTCGACGACGTGGGCAGCTGAGCTCACTCCATTGCCGATCGCGGCGTAGAGGGCGGTGACGTCGGGTAGGCGAAGTTCTGTAGCGACGACCTGCAGTGCTTCTTGGCTCATCAGCGTCTTGGCTGCGAGTGTGTGGCGACGCATTGCTCGCGCCAGCTGTTCGCGACCGTTCTCGATCGCTTCTTCCCGGCGTTCTTTCGAGAACCACTGACGGATCTTGCTGCGTGCGCGGGGACTCTTGACGAAGCCGAGCCAGTCGCGGCTGGGGCCCGCGTTCTCATCTTTGGAGGTGAAGACCTCGACCGAGTCGCCGTTCTTCAGCTCGGTGTCGAGCGCCACGAGACGGCCGTTGACTCGGGCGCCCATTGTCTTGTGCCCGACCTCGGTGTGAACCGCGTATGAGAAGTCGACTGGGGTCGCTCCTGCGGGCAGGCTCATCACATCTCCCTTGGGGGTGAAGACGTAGACCTCCTTGGAATTCACCTCATAGCGGAGGTTGTCGAGGAACTCATCGGGGTCGCTGACCTCGCGCTGCCATTCCAGCAGCTGCCGCAGCCAAGCGGCGTCATCGACTTCGCCTTCATCGGAGACCTTGACCGACCGTGCGGTATTCGACGTCGCGGCATCCGAGGGATTGCGACGGTCTTTGTACTTCCAGTGGGCGGCCACACCGAATTCTGCTCGCCGATCCATTTCATGGGTGCGAATCTGGATCTCGACAGGCTTCCCGTTGGGACCGATCACTGTTGTGTGCAGGCTCTGGTACATATTGTACTTCGGCATCGCGATGTAGTCCTTGAACCGCCCGGGAACAGGATTCCAACGAGCATGGACGATGCCCAGCGTCGCGTAGCATTCGCGGACAGTTTCAACGAGGACGCGGACACCTACGAGGTCGTAGATGTCGGCGAATTCGTGTCCGCGGACGACCATCTTCTGATAGATCGAGTAATAGTGCTTCGGCCGACCCGTGATCGCTGCTTCGATGTTGGATTGCACGAGCTCCGATTGGAGTTCGTTGGAGACCGTGGCCAGGTACTTCTCACGTTCGGGTGCCCTGTCAGCAACGAGACGCACCACTTCGTCATAGACCTTGGGGTGCAGAACCTGGAAGGACAGGTCCTCAAGTTCCCACTTGATCGTGTTCATACCCAGGCGGTGAGCCAAAGGGGCATAGATCTCAAGCGTCTCGCGTGCCTTCTTAGTACTCGAGGAAGCAGGCACGAAACGCCAGGTGCGGGCGTTGTGGAGTCGATCGGCAAGTTTGATGACGAGGACACGGATGTCCTTGGCCATCGCCACGATCATCTTGCGCACGGTCTCAGACTGGGCGGCCTGACCGTAGGTGAGTTTGTCGAGTTTGGTCACCCCGTCGACCATTGCTGCGACTTCGGGACCGAACTCCTCTGTCAGCTCCTTCAGGGAGTAAGAGGTGTCCTCGACCGTGTCATGGAGCAGAGCGGCGGCGAGGGTGACCGGCAACATGCCGATCTCAGCCAGGATGGTGGCCACGGCCACGGGGTGCGTGATGTAGTCGTCGCCGGACCTGCGGGTCTGCCCCCGATGAGCCTGTTCGGCGATCTTGTAGGCCCGCACCACCAGGTCGATGTCGGCCTTCGGGTGGTTGGACTGCAGCGCCCTGATCATCGGGCCCAGAACTCGTGGGTAGCCAGGGTTGTTCTGTGCCCTGGCTGCCCACCAAGCTAAGCGGGAGATGCCTCGCGGACGGCGCGAATCGGCGGAAGAAGCCATGACATCCCCTTTCTGATCAAACCTCGGCGTGAATCACCGGTGGAACATCTTCTGTCCCATTCTTCAATCGTAGTTCACGCACGGCCTCTTCCTGCTTCCTGACCGCGGGTTCATTCGCCCGCAGGAGAGCATAAAGAGGGCTGGCGACGAACAACGTCGAGGTCGCGGCCACAATCATTCCGATGAACAGCGACAGCGAGATGTCAACCAATGTTCCAGCCTTCAGCGCGATAACGCCGATGAACAGAATCGATGCGACAGGCAGTACCGAGACCACGGTCGTATTGATCGAGCGCACAGTCGTCTGGTTGACACCAAGATTCACCAGTTCAGAGAACTTTAGAGTTCGTTTGTCCTTGAACCGTGTGGTGTTCTCCCTGATCTTGTCGAACACCACCACTGTGTCGTAGAGCGAGAAACTCAGCACCGTGAGGAAGCCGATGACCGCCTCTGGTGTGACCTCGATTCCGGTCACGGAGTAGATGCCCATGGTCACGATCATGACCACGACCAGCCCGACGATCGCCGCCAGCGACATCTTCCAAGTCCGGAAGTACAGAGCCATGACGATCATCGCGATCGCCACGAAGATGACCAGGGCGCGGACCATCTTTCCTGTCACGTCCTTGCCCCATTCAGGGCCGACGAATGTCGAGGTGACGTCTTCGACCTTCACGTCATAGCCCTTTACGAGGGCATCGCGAACTTCCTGCATCTCTGGGTCGGAGAGCTGACTCGTCTCGATCTGCACCGCAGTGTCGCTTGTCGGAGTCAGGCGCGGCTCCGATCCGGAGACGACATCGTTGACTATGCCCTCGCCTTTAGGCGCCGAGGTATCCGTGACGTGATCGACTTGGAACTGCGACCCGCCCTTGAACGCGATTCCGAAATTGAACCCAGCGACGAGCGGGACCAGCACAGACAGGAGGACTGCGATTCCGGCGATCGTCAGCCACAACTTGGCCTTCCCTACGAAGGGAATCGACGTTTCACCGTTGTGGAGCCTATTGCCCCAGGCAAAGAACCTTTTCATTTGTCTGCCTCCTCGCCCTTGTCGGCAGATTCTTCGGCAGCCTTCTTCGCGGCTGCCTTCCGCTCGGCGATTGAACCGCCGGTTGCGCCCGCCTTCGTTGAAGTCGAGATTTTGCCCTTCGACCCGTTCTTCTTAGTCGGCTTCTCGGACTTCGAAGACGACCCGGTTGCGGTCACATCTTCTTGATCGGACCTCTCAACGGAGACCTCGCGGTCCTCGGACGTAACTGTCTCGGCAACGTCGTCGTTCGGCGAAGTTCCGCGTTTCTTCTTCGTCGACGTTTTCGTCTTGGAGACAGTGCTGGATTCAACCGTCGCGCCCACCTCGTTCTTCGCATTCGTCGCTGAAGTGGCGGAATCCGCCCTCGACGAATCGGCTTCGTCTGTCGATGAGATTCCAGCCTTACGTGCTCGAGCCTTCGCCCGACGTCGCGCCTCGGGCGACATCTCGCTGTCTTTACTCAGGTTGAGTGCACCGCGGTACGAAGCAGGACTGACGCCGAGCAGGCGTGGATCCATACCTGACATCGGATGACCTTCACCGAAGAACTTGGTGCGCGCCAACAGCTGGAGCATCGGGTGCGTGAACAGGAAGACAACAACCACATCGACGATCACGGCCATACCGAAGGTAAACGCAAATCCACGGACCGAGCCGACGGCCAGGATGTAGAGGATGACTGCGGCCAACATGTTGACCGCCTTCGAGGCATAGATCGTTCGTTTGGCGCGATCCCAGCCGACCTCGACAGCGGACAGAAGGACTCGTCCGCTGCGCAGCTCGTCTCTGACGCGTTCGAAGTAGACGATGAACGAGTCGGCTGCCATGCCGATGCCGATGATGATACCTGCGAGACCTGCCAATGACAGGCGATAGCCGTAACGCCACGAAGCCAACAACAACAGCAGATAGGTGACGACACCGACAACCACAAGACTGGATACGGTCACGAGCCCGAGGACCCGGTACTGCAGCAGCGAGTAGACGACAACGAGGATGAGTCCGAGCAAGCCGGTCAACAGACCGATCTTCAGGTAGTTCGAACCCAGAGTCGGCGAGATCTGGTCCTCGCTCTGGACCTGGAAGCTCAAAGGCAGCGAGCCGTTCTTGAGCTGGTCGGCCAAGGTCTGTGCCGAGTCGAGGGTGAAGCTACCCGAGATCTCTGCGTTTCCGTCGGTGATCGCTGCATCTGAAGACGGTGCCGAAAGCACGTTCCCGTCAAGCTCGATGGCGAACTGGTTGTACGGCTGCTGCTTGCCGGTGATGTCGGAGGTGATCTGTTTGAAGATCTCCCGTCCGGTGGAGTCGAACTTGAGGTTCACAGCCGGCTGGTTCGTCTGTGTTCCGTTGGCACCCGCCTTGTAGCCGAAGCTGGCATCTGCGAGATGGTCTCCCGAAAGTTCGACCGGACCCAGAATGTACTTGGACTTTCCGTCCTTGGCGCAGGCGACGACTGGTTTATCCGACGCCTGCTGCTGACCACCGGTGCGATTCTTCGGATCGGTGCAGTCGAGCTCTGTGTACTTCTTGATGATGGCGTCGGTCTGCCACTTGTCGGTGTCCTTCTCAGGGTCGAAGAGAGGACGTGGAGTCGAGTCGGTGACCTTCGTATCTTCGCTGTCTCCGGACCCGTTCTTCTCGGTCGCCTTGTCCCCGCTGTTCTCTCCTGATTTCGCAGCGTCCTTGCCGGCTGGGCCAGGAATCTTTCCACCAGCGTTGGCGTCATCGCCGCTTGCCTTAGAGACCTCGCCCCCGCCAGCAGGTGCGTCTCCTTTGTCTTCGCCACTGCCACCGGTGAGATCTTTGAGGCGTTTCTTCTCCTCATCGGACAGACCCTTGGACGGGTCCTCCTGCTTGTCTCCGCCGCTCTTCTCCTGTTCCTTTTGGATTTCCTCCTGGGAACGGGGGTCACCGACGAGGGCGACACGGCGGAAGACGAGCTGGGCGGAAGAGCGAACCAGGTTGCGTGTTTCCTCGTCGGGGTTGCCCGGCAGGTTCACGACAATGTTGCGGTCACCTTGAGTAGTGATCTCGGCTTCAGACACACCGGTCGAGTCCACGCGCTGTCGGATGATCGACACAGCCTGGTCAAGCTGTTCCTTGCTGATGTCCGTGTCCTTCGAAACCTGGGGTTCCAGGATGATCGAGGTTCCGCCCTCGAGGTCGAGAGCGAGCTTCGGAGTTGTTGTGGCATCGGACCACACGACACCGCCGGCAATGATGGCCAGGAGCAGTGCAGCAATGATCGACAGCCACACGAAGCGCAAACCAGGACGTGGCTTTTCTTCAATATCGGACACGTTTCAGCTTTCGATTGAGTGCAGTGAGCGAAGTCAGTTCTTCTTTTTGTTCTCAGGATCGGAAGGATCGATGTCCGATGCATCAGCATCAGCCTCACCGAGGTCATCCGCACCGTCGTCGGCTTTAGGCTCATCGGCGTCTGAGATCACTTCGGCGTCAGAGTCGACGACGTCGTCTGCTGGAAGCTCTGTCTCGCCGGTCGTTCCCTCTGCACGCTTGCGCTCATTCATAGCGTCGAGTTCCGCGTCGGTGATTGCCGGAGCATCGCTGCTCTCAGCGTCGTCGGCAACGTCGGCTGAACCTGCAACCGCACCGTCTGCAGCGGCGCCTTCGGTTTCAGGGTTGTTGATCTGACCGATTGCCTGGCGGTGCACGCGCAGGACGGTGCCGGGGCCAGATTCGAGAGTGACCTGGTTGTTTTCTTCGTCGATGGACAGAACGGTTCCGAAGACACCGAACGTTGTCATCACAGTAGCTCCGGGGACGAGTCCCGTCTTGATCTGCTCTGCACGCGCCTTCTGCTTACGCCGAGAATTGAATAGGAAAAAAATAAGCAGCGCAGCAAGCGCAAGAGGGATCAATAAATCCACAGGTATCTACCTTTCATAAGAACGAACCAGTCCACTACCTTAGTTCGTACTAAGTACTCAAGGCGAACTCAATTGCCGGGATCAGAACTCATAGTTTGCTGGGATCTGCATCCCAAGGTGCTTCCAGGCTGCCGCGGTCGCGACGCGACCGCGCGGAGTTCGGCTGATCAGACCTTCTCGAACAAGGTAAGGTTCCGAGACGGTTTCAACGGTATCGGCCTCTTCTCCGACGGAAACAGCGATAGTGCCGAGGCCAACCGGTCCCCCGCCGAAACGCTTGCACAGCACCTGCAGCACGGAACGGTCGAGTCGATCCAAGCCCAGCTCGTCGACTTCGTAGACCTTGAGTGCGGTGAGTGCCGCAGCTTCGTCGATGATGCCGGTTCCGCGCACCTGCGCCCAATCTCTGACTCGGCGCAGAAGTCGATTGGCAACACGTGGTGTGCCGCGAGATCGCGTTGAGATTTCTTTCAAACCTGCGAGATCTGCTTCGATTCCGAGCATGTGAGCTGATCGTTTCAGCACGGTCAGGAGATCGGTGCTGGAGTAGAAGTCCAGGAGTCCCGTGAATCCGAACCGGTCACGCAACGGCGCGGGGAGCAGGCCAGAGCGGGTCGTGGCTCCGACCATGGTGAATTGCGGCAGGTCGAGGGGAATTGCTGTGGCGCCGGGGCCCTTGCCGACGATGACGTCGACGCGGAAGTCCTCCATCGCAACATAGAGCATCTCTTCTGCGGCACGAGCCATGCGATGGATTTCGTCGATGAATAGAACTTCGCCTTCTTCCAGAGACGACAAGATCGCGGCGAGATCTCCGGCATGCTGAACTGCCGGCCCTGAGGTGACCCTCAGGCTCGATTGCATCTCATGCGCGATGATCATCGCCAATGTGGTCTTTCCCAGTCCAGGAGGGCCCGAGAGCAGCACATGGTCGGGGGCCCTGTTTCGTGCTTTCGCGGCATCGAGCACGAGGGAAAGCTGTTCGCGGACCTGAGGTTGGCCGATGAAATCCTGCAGTCCCTTGGGACGAAGCGCAGCTTCTGCATCGCGCTCTGCGGTCTCGGCGCGACCAGAGACCAAACGCTCTTCTTCAGCGCCAGTCAGCTCCTGATCGCCGAATTCCATTTCATAGGAGGTGCTTCCGTCCTCGTAGGAGCTTGTCACTTCCGGGCACCCATGACCTTGAGCGCAGCCTTCAGGAGCTCCGACGTGCCAGCATTCTGGCCAAGATCGTTGACGACTTCCTGCACGACATCAGCGGCTTGGGACTCTTTCCAGCCAAGTCCGACCAGTGCATCCACGACCTGCTGGTTCGCTCCGCCGAAGGACAGCTGGGGGCCCGGGTCTGATGCGGCGAGTTTCGGCAGTTTGTTTTCGAGCTCGAGGATGATTCGGGAGGCACCTTTTTTGCCGATGCCTGGGACTCGAGTCAGCGCGTTGGCGTCCTGGTTCGAGATCGCGGCCGCCAGTTCTCCCGGTCCCATTACGGACAGGATCGCCATCGCCAGGCGCGGACCGATTCCGGAGATCGACAGCAGCACTTCGAAGGTGTGGTTCTCGTCTTCAGTTCCGAACCCGAAGAGAGTCATGGAGTCCTCACGCACGACAAGGGTGGTCACGAGCTCGATGTTCGCACCATGGCGAGTGTTTGAAAGGGTGTCCGGCGTGACGTTGACCTTGCGTCCGACACCGTAGGTGAGAATGACGAGGTGGTCAGCTGCGATGCGATGGACCGTACCGCTGAGGAAACTGATCACGGCCTGCCTTTCGTGTGGGAACACTTGTACGAATCCAGGCTATCAGTTGGTCTTCCGGAACCGGCCTCGACATACCGACGATATCAAGGCACCGCCCTGTTGCAGACAGCGTTGAAGGCATCATCAGCCAACTTTTGGGACGGGAATCCTTCCCCGCCGGAGAGTCCATCGATGATCGCCTGCGCGACGAACCTGGAATGCAGGATCGGGCGCCGTTCCACGTCGATGCTGGGCGGCGGAATCCAAGCGGGACGGCCGTCGTGGAGCATTCGGGCATACCAGTCTGATTTGTCGATCAGGTGGTGGTGCAGCCCGCATGCCAATGTGAGGTTGTTTATATCAGTTTTGCCTTCATTGGCCCAGGGCACGATGTGGTGAGCATCGCACCATCCCGGCGGTGCGTCGCATCCGGGGAATGTGCAGCCTTGGTCTCTGGCCGCCAGTATTGCCACTTGCCTGTTCGTGGCATATCGGCCTTCGGTGGAGATTTCCATCGTTTTGGCTTTGTCCGACATCAGGTGGAAGAAGACTGATCCGTTCAAGCCTTCGCTGGCTGCCGTTGATAGCGGAAATTCGGCTTCGCAGCCGGTGGATGCGCGTCCTTTTCCGGACGTGATGTCTTCGGCTTTCGCTGTGACGACCAGGGCGAATGGTGAACCACGGCCTATCCGATCCATTTCGACGCGGGAGATCATTGTTGCGAAGCGTTCGTAGATTCGGTTCCTCACTGTGCCTTGGCCCGTACCCGTATCGATCGGTGTGCCGTCTTCGCGTACGCCGAAGCCTGAGGACTTCTCGTTTCGCAGATGATCTGCCAGTGGAGCGTCCGCGACTTCTCCGGCCAGAACTGCTCTGAAGATATCGAACTCGGGCTCGTCGAGATCCTCGTCGTTCGTGGTTACCCGCTCATTGCCTTGTTCCTGCAGATCTTCTACGGGTCCCGGCGCACCCTGCCCGATTTTCGAACTGCTTCCAGGCAGTGTGCGCGAAGTCAGCAACCCGCTCAGGACTCCCCCCGATACAGGATCCAGCAGTCCTCTGAGAACCCAGGTCCCGTCATCGCGGGCTCGAACGTTGACGTAGCAGCGCCCACGATCCGGCGGGAGCTTCGGCTCTTCTCCGTCGGGGTCGAGACGGTCCAGAATAGCGGCGAAGATCGTCTTCAAATCTGAGACCCGAACACGCGGCGCTTTGTCCACGAGGTCTGATTCCACTGTGTCGCGAGTTTCGGCCGATACCCAGAACGGCAGTTTGGACAGGCAGTCGTTGATCGTGGTCGCCTGACCTGCCGAAAGCACTCCAGCGTGCAGAGCCTTCGCAACGATGGGGTTGACGGGTTCTCTGGGTTGGCCCGTCATATATGCGCGGCTGCCAAGATTCTTGGCGAGCTCGGTGCGTCGGTTGGCTTCATAGCCGGTCAGGTTGAAACGGTTCTGGACCAGCGCCTTCGTCGTCTTTGCCCCGTAGTCGGCGGGCGTCCCACACCGGTCGTAGACCGATAGTGCAACGGCCGACATCGCCTCGAGGATGCGGGTGGCGGTTTCGATCCCATTGACAACTGTCATCGCCTGATCGGGCCCAAGAGGGCGTGAGAAACTCAGCAGTTCGTCTTTGAGAATGGTGAGACCACTGATGCTGTGGGTCAGTTCAGGTGCAAGTCGGTCGAGGTCACGCCATTCGGTCTCGGACAGGAGTGGGTGAGGAACCGTGGCAGCTGGTTCACTTCCATCTCCAGGTGTGGATTGTTCGCTGCCGCTGCCGTCCGTGGGCGTGCCAGCATCTGAATCGAATGTCTCCGCATCGCCCAGAGAAGCAAGCTGCGCCTCCGCCACGGCAGAATCGCCGGGAGGAATCTGCTCATCATCACAGTCCTCTAGGGGCCTCACGGGAACCGCGGCGATCGAATCGAGCTTCCCCACCAGGGGGGTTGCCAGTCAGGTCCATTCCAGCGGCTTCGAGCTGCTCACGAAGCGATGTCGGCTCTGATCCCGTCGCCGGCGCCGCCGATGGTTCGTTTCGACCGGCAACGGACTCCCCCGCCACCGCGTCAGATCCGTGCCGGCTCGCACCAAGTTTCCGCCGAGCAGCACCAAGTGAGCGTTTGCCGCTCTTTCCTGGCGTCTGGTCGGGGGTGAGAGTCATCGCCTGTGCGTCCGTTCGTCAACAACATTGTTGCGTGATTAATCTCATTATAATAGCGCTAACATCACTTGTACAGACCTATATTCGATTCTTCGGTCATAGTTTCTATCACTTTCTAGTGTGTTCGAATCGCAGCTGCCTCCAATCAGTATCTGCCCAGGGCAAATAGAACTGCGAACACAGAACAACGAGCACCTCGGGACAGAGAGACACACAACCAACCCACTACATCGAGATCCGGGTGCAGATTCCCGGTACCCGGATTCTCGGGCTCGTGCACTCCAAACAAAAATAGCCGCCACACCTGCCTCGCATTGCGAAACGAAATGACGGTGAACAGAAAAGAATGACGGTGAAACGAAGTGCCAAAATCACGGCACAGCAGAACACCGGCAGAACACCAGCAGGACGCAAAACCGCTATGACGCTATTTGGAGTTGCGAAGGGCCTTGGCCCACTGCTCCTGTGCCTTCGTCATACCTGCACCTTGGCGGCCAGCGCTCTTGCGCTCGTTGAGGTCTTTGTTCGCTCCGGGGGTCGATTGTCCGCTCAGCGCCCCGCGCCATGAGTGGCAGATAGCAATCGCGAGAGCGTCGGCGGCATCGGCCGGCTTAGGTGCCGCGTCGAGTTCGAGGATCCGGGTCACCATGTTCGTGACCTGCTTCTTATCAGCGCGTCCCGATCCGGTGATGGCGGCTTTGACCTCGGAAGGCGTGTGCATGGCCACAGGCAGTCCACGTCTCGCGGCAAGGCCCATCGTCAGACCCGAGACCTGTGCAGTGCCCATGATCGTGGAAACATCGTTGCGAGCGAACACGCGCTCGATGGCGACGACATCGGGACGGTACGTGTCCAACCAGCTGTCGAACGCCTCGGCAAGGGCGCCCAAACGCAGGTCCACGGAATCCGTGGATGGTGTCCGCAGCACATCGACTGACACCATTTTGACCTTGCGGGCGGGCTGGGTGTCAATGACACCCAGCCCGCACCGGGTCAGGCCCGGATCAACGCCGAGGATTCTCATCGGTAACCATGTTCGATGCCATCACGCATCGAGTTCGGCAAGAACCTCGTCGCTGACATCAGCATTGGAGTAGACGTTCTGTACCTCGTCGCTGTCTTCAAGCGCGTCGATGAGGTTGAAGACCTTGGTGGCTGTTTCCGCGTCCAGGCTGACTTCGATTCCGGGCACGAACGATGCTTCGGCCGAGTCGTAATCGATGCCTGCATCGACAAGTGCTGTACGCACGGCAACGAGGTCAGTGGCTTCGCAGATGATCTCGAAGTTCTCACCTTCGTCCTTGACCTCTTCGGCACCGGCGTCGAGGGTCGCCAGGACGATGGAGTCTTCGTCGGTTCCTTCAGCCGGAACGATGATGACACCCTTGCGGTCGAAGTTGTACGTGACCGAACCGGGGTCTGCCATAGTACCGCCGTTGCGCGTGACTGCCACTCGGACTTCCGAGGCTGCACGGTTGCGGTTGTCGGTCAGGCATTCGATGAGGAGTGCGACACCGCCGGCGGCATAGCCTTCGTACAGAATGTTCTCGTAGTTCACGGCCGAACCGTCGAGGCCGCCGCCGCGCTTGACCGCACGGGTGATGTTGTCGGCGGGAACAGAGTTCTTCTTCGCCTTCTGAACCGCATCGAACAGCGTCGGGTTGCCTTCAAGATCAGGCCCACCGTTTCGAGCGGCAACCTCGATGTTCTTGATCAGCTTGGCGAAGAGCTTCGCCCGCTTAGAATCGATGGCGGCTTTTTTGTGTTTAGTCGTTGCCCACTTGGAATGACCTGACACTGGTGTTCCTTCCTTTAGATATAGCCCCTAGAGTCTATACGCTCAATGCCCGTTATGTGCCCCGCTCTGCCGTCTCGGGAGCACCACGCATGCACCACGGTGTTCAGTCGATGACGAGAGGAACCTCGGGCACAGAGCCGGCCGTGACGAGATCCATGAGGCTGAGCAGATTCTTCGGGTAGATCGTCTCCGTCGTGGCCGTCAGCTCCTCGCGGGACCACCACCGGAATTCGAGCAGACTGCGCTTTTCGATGTCCGTCCAGACGGCGTCCTCGAGCTCGATGTCCTCGCTGGTGCGGAATGCAAAATAGGTTTCCTGCTGATGCAGCGACTTCTCCGTGAATTCGAAGACCTCGTCGCGTGTGGCCAAGGGGCCGATGAGTTCGCCGGGTTCGCATTCGATTCCGGTCTCCTCTGCGAGTTCACGTGCTGCGGTCTGCGCCGCCGATTCACCCAGCTCGGATCCTCCACCGCAGGTCATCCACCATTGGTGGGTGGGCGTGAGCAGGTCCTGGGCTCGAATCAGGAGAACCTCGTCGCGCTCATTGAGTAATACGACCCGTGAGGCTTTACGCGGTTTCATGGTTCTCCAGGAGTTGGCTATGGACGGAAGCAGTCTGTGCAGAATAGTGAAGCGGCAAGCAACCAGCAAGACCGCAATCGTAACCGACAGAACGATATCGGGTAGTGCTCACTCCACCAAGCTGGTGGCGTTCAATGTGAGAAATCACCGACTTGGGACGTGTTCTCACCAGGTGCAGGCGGGGTAAGGGGATCGCCTCTGAGGCGCTGTGGTCAGCCATGGTTCAGCGGATCGCCGAGGTGGCTTCGTCGTCGAGATTCGCATCGACGTCTCCCCCCAGATGCTGATCCCACCAGTCGAGCATCGCCTCGAAGCGCTGCCGACGGTGCCGAGGTTGGCCCGCGCGTGAGAGTTCGTGATTCTCGCCTGGGAAGATGAGCAGCTCTGTGTCGACACCCGCTCGCTGCAGTGCGGCATAGTACTGCTGTGCCTGTTCGAGCGGACACCGGAAGTCGAGTTCCGAATGCATCACGAGGCTGGGTGTGCGCACCTGTGAGGCATGTGCCAACGGCGACTGCCGTGCAATGGCCTGCGCATCACGAGTGGTGTATTCCTCTGTGAAGAAGCGTCCGATGTCGGAGGTGCCCACGAAGCTGTCGGGGTCGAGATAGCCACGTTCGACGATCGCCGCCTGGAAGCGGTGATCGTCGGCGGTGATCATCGCGGTGAGATAGCCGCCGTAGGAACCGCCTTGGACGCCGAGGCTGCTGGAGTCGAGCTCTGCATCGCCGGCCAATGCGTGGTCGAGGACGGCCAGGACGTCGGCCATTGCTGGGGCGGCCATGTCCCCCTGAACCGCTGTCCCCCACGTACGAGTGCGTCCGCCGGAGCCGCGCGGATTTGCGTAGACCACGGCATAGCCCGCCGAGGTGAGGATCTGGGTTTCGTCGAACCACCCGTGGGTGTACTGCGCGAACGGTCCACCGTGGATGTTGAGAATGACGGGGAACGGTCCTGGGCCGCTGGGCTTCGCCAGCCACCCGGTGATGGGCCCGCCCTCACCGTCGACTCGAAGAAGCTGTGGGAGGACGGAATTCGCGGGCGCTGGGTGTGCCCTGACCGCGCCGTCGTCTGTCGTGGTCGAGCCGGCGTCCGTGGCGGTGATGTCCCCGCCTGTGCCCGTGGCTTTCGTGCCGTCGGCTGAGAGCCGCACTCGGTGTAGCACGGCTGGATTGGTGGGCGTGTCCCCTGTCCAAACTAGGCTGTCGCCGTCGACATCGATGCCGTTGACCACGGCTGTTTCGTCCGTGAGGAAGTCCAGCTCGTCCAGCGTGCGGTTCTCCGCCGCCAGTTCGATCGAGATGATCCGTGAGGCTCCGTCCGTGTCCACAACAGCGATGACAGGCGCATCTCCGCGGACACCACTGCCGTGGCCGGTGCCATGGCCGGTACCGGCGATCTGAGGCCGGATCGAGGCGACTGAGACGGTCTCAGGGTCTGTCAGACGCCGTGTCGAACCGGCTGTCAGATCGTGGACGAAGAGTCCGGGCATCTGCCCGACGAAGTCGAGTTCGTCTCGGGTCAGTTCGTTGCCGATGAGCAGCAGGGTCTCTTCGTCGATCCACCGGTGCAGGTTCACACTCATCCGTGGCAGCGTCAACGCTTCGGGGCGTTCTCCGCCGAGCAGCCACACGGTAGAGCGCAGGTCAGGCTCGCCGTGGTCAGGCGCCAGCGAGGAGACCACACTGACTCTGGTGCCACTCGGTGAGAACTGCGGGTCGTGGACGTCGGATTCCGGGGTCTCTAAGAGTGTGGACAACGGGACTTCGGCACCGCCGGCAATGCCGGACTTGCCCAGCCCCGGTTCGACGAGATCGACGAGGAATGCTCGCGCCGGACGGTTGTTCGTGTAGCCGAGCCCATTGCTCAGGTAGGCCGCCGAGGTGATTCGCCGTGGCGCTTCCTCGCTGGCGGGAACATCCTCGTCCTGACCGTAGCGTCCCGTTTCAGCGACCCGGGCGACGTAGAGAGCTCGTGCGCCGTCATCATCGAGTGCGAATTCGGAGACGCCGAGGTGATTGTCCGTGATCCGATGAGCAGTTTCGAGGCTGGAACCGACGAACAGCTGACCGGATTCCTTCTTGGCCGCGCTCAGATATCCGGACCAATTGGTGCGGACCTCGGGTGCGTAGTCTCGCCAGTTGTGGGTCAACCGTCGCGAGGACTCCCCTGACAGCGCGAACAGCTGCGAGAGGTAGCTGTTGGATTCAAGGTCGGGACGGGTGATTGTGATGACGGCTTCGCTGCCGCGTATCACTGGGGATGAGTACTCGGCGAGGGCGTCGAGATCTTCGGGGTTCATCTGTTCCATTCCTTTGACAGCGCTGCCTGCACATCAGCGTGCACCTGCGGCAGAGCTTTGGTCTGTGCCACGACGGGCAGGAAGTTCGAGTCCCCGCCCCATCTGGGCACAATGTGCTGGTGGAGGTGTGCGGCGATTCCGGCACCTGCCACGGGACCTTGGTTCATTCCCAGGTTGAAGCCGTCCGGGGATGACACGGCGCGGATGACGGTCATCGCCTTCTGCGAGAAGTGAGCGAGTTCAGCGGTCTCCGACTCGGTCAGCTCCGTGTAGTCCGCGACGTGACGATAGGGGCAGATGAGGAGGTGGCCCGGGTTGTACGGATACAGGTTGAGCACCGCGTACACCTCGTCACCGCGGGCCACGATCAGGCCCTCTTCATCGGACTTCGTCGGTGCCGTGCAGAACGGACATTCGGAGACTCCGGAGTCCTTGGGTTTGTCCTGTCCGCCGATGTAGACCATCCGATGTGGTGTCCACAGCCGCTGGAAGCCATCAGGTTCGCCGGGAAAGCCTGCAGCCGCCTCTGGTTCAGGTATGCCCTCACAAGGATCGGAGCTGCCCTCGCCGAGGTGGTTGTGTGGTTTCTCCGTCATACCTGGGCCTTGGCTTCGATGGATTCGACGATCCTGCTGACCGCCTCGGCGACGGATACGCCGTTGTCCTGTTCACCGTTGCGGAAACGGAACGACACGGCATTTGCGTCGCGGTCCTCCCCACCGGCGATGAGCACGAAGGGCACCTTCGACTTCGAGGCGTTGCGGATCTTCTTCGGGAACCGATCGTCGCTGTCGTCGATCTCCACGCGCACTCCGGCGGCGCGCAGCTGTGAGGCCACCTCCGCGAGGTAGTCGTTGAATTCCTCGGCCACGGGAATGCAGGTGACCTGCACAGGTGCCAACCAGACGGGGAACGCACCCGCATAGTGTTCGATGAGCACACCCATGAACCGTTCGATGGAGCCGAACTTCGCCGAGTGGATCATCACGGGCTGTTTGCGGGTGCCGTCGGCGGCCTGGTACTCCAGACCGAAGCGCTCGGGCTGGTTGAAGTCGAGCTGAACGGTCGACATCTGCCAGGTCCGGCCGATGGCATCGCGGGCCTGGACGGAGACCTTGGGGCCGTAGAACGCGGCTCCGCCCGGGTCGGGAACCAGTTCGAGTCCGGTTTCCAACGCGACCTCTTCGAGAACCTGCGTGGCTTCTGCCCACTGCTCATCCGAGCCGATGAATTTGTCCTTCTTCTTCCCGTCTTCGTCGCGAGTCGACAGTTCCAGGTAGAAGTCATCGAGTCCGAAATCGCGCAGCAGGCTGAGGACGAATTCGAGGAGGTGGCGGATCTCCTTGGCGGCGTCTTCCTGAGCCACATAGGAGTGCGAATCGTCCTGTGTCAGTGCGCGCACGCGGGTGAGGCCGTGGACGACTCCGGAGGCCTCGTCGCGGTACACGGTGCCGAACTCGAAGAGACGCAGGGGAAGCTCACGGTATGAGCGGCCGCGCGAGCGGTAGATGAGGTTGTGCATGGGGCAGTTCATCGCCTTGAGGCGGTAGGGAGTGCCCTCCTTGACGATCTCACCGGACTCGTCGCGGACCTCGTCGACGGAGATCGACGGGAACATGTTCTCGCCGTAGTACGGCAGGTGCCCCGATGTGTAGTACAGGTTTTCCTTCGAGATGTGCGGGGTGCCGACGTATTCGAAGCCTTCTTCGATGTGGCGGGCGCGGACGTAGTCCTCCATCTCGCGCTTGATGACACCGCCCTTGGGGTGGAAGACGGGCAGGCCGGAACCGAGTTCCTCGGGGAATGAGAACAGGTCGAGTTCGGCGCCGAGCTTGCGGTGGTCACGGCGTTCGGCCTCGGCGAGGCGGTCCTGGTGTGCTTTGAGATCCTCTTTCGAGGCCCAGGCGGTGCCGTAGACGCGCTGCAGGCTGGCATTGGCCTGGTCTCCGCGCCAGTAGGCCGCCGAGGAGCGGGTGACGGTGAATCCGTTGCCGATCAGTTTGGTGGTGGGCAGGTGCGGTCCTCGGCAGAGATCCTGCCATACGATCTCGCCCTTGCGGTCGAGGTTCTCATAGACGGTGAGCTCGCCGGCACCGACCTCGACGGAGGCGGAATCGTCGGAGCCTGCACCCTTGTCGGAGATCAGTTCGAGTTTGTAGGGCTCGTTGGCCATGCGCGCTTTGGCTTCGTCCTCGGTGACGACGACGCGGTTGAAGCTCTGGCCGGACTTCACAATCTGGGCGGCCTTCTTCTGGATCGCCTTGAGGTCTTCGGGGGTGAAGGGCTCGGCCACGTCGAAGTCGAAGTAATAGCCGTCTGTGATGTAGGGGCCGATGCCGAGCTTCGCGTCGGGGAACAGGTCCTGGACAGCCTGGGCTGTGACGTGGGCGGTCGAGTGGCGAAGAATGTCGAGTCCGGCTGGAGAATCGATGGTGATCGGAGCGATCTGGTCACCAGCGGCGAGTTCGCGACTGAGATCGACGGGCTGTCCGTCGAGCCACATTGCAACGACTGTGCGGTCCGTGGAGAAGATCTCCGTGCCAGTCAACCCCTGTTTCCAAGGAATGGTCTCTCCCGCGCAGTCAATGCTGTCAGCCACTGATCTTCTCCGTTCGTCTGTGTTGGGGTGCCTCGCCCCTAGAGTCTAATACCTAATCGGCGGTGCGAAATCAGTTGGGTGGCAGTCGTGAGACCGCCACCCAACTGATGAATCGTATGCAATTTTCGATGTCTGCGCGGTTCGCGCCTATGTGGCTCGGGATCGGCGCACCGCCCCGAGCCACATCACGCGGCCTTGCTGAATTCGAAGTCCTTGCCCTTACCGAGATCTTCGGTCAGTGAGAGCTTCAGGTGAACCTTGTCGACTTCAGCCGACGGCACTGCGAACGCGAGCTGGACAGTGTTCTCTCCATTCGCGGGGACCGGCTCGCTGAATGCGAAGCCACCTGAGTAATTCTTGGAGCCGTCGAAGACGTCCTTATACTCCTTGCCGGCACCGTTATCGGCCGTGACTCGGGCAAGCCCCAGATCGGCGTCTGAGCTCCCGCTGTTCTTCACGGTCACAGTCACGACTGCGACCTCACCCTTGGTGCTTTCGGCTCCTGCCGCATATTCGTCCACGGTACCCGGCTTCACTGCGATGGCCGCGGTCAGATCGGTGCCGATCTCGACCCCGCCGTCCTCGACAGGAGGAGCAGCTTCTTCACTGTCGTCAGATGAACCTGCACCCTCGCTGGGATCCTGTGCTGGGTCAGAGGGGCCTTGGACCGGTGCTGGGGATGAGGACTGCGCATCGGCAGCTTCGCCGATCGCGGTGATGAACATGCCACCGAAGATCAAGGTGACGATGACAGAGATGATCGAGAACAGGATGGCAATGAAACTGAGGATCATGCCGGTAATAGTCATGCCCTTGTTGTTGGCCACCCCCTTCTTGATCGAGGAGAGACCGACGAACGCGAAGATCACACCAGCAACTCCGAAGAGGAATCCGATCCCGAAGAAAATGGACAGGACGATACCGGCGATGCCACCGACAAGAGCGAGAATGCCCCAGATGTTCTTCGACTTGTTGTTGCCCGGGCCAGCAGAATACGAACCGTAGCTCGCATTGGGGTTGGCAGGAATGAACTGGTCCGAAGAACCGTCAGCACCGGCATAAGCAGGCTGCTGACCGTATTGGTTTGCGTCATAACCCTGTGCATTGGTGTCATAACCCTGGCCGTAGCCGCCCTGGTTCTGGCCGTAGGGGTCTTGACCGTAGTAGCCCTGTGCGTTGGCGTCGTAGCCCGGCGCGTTGGCATCGTAGCCTTGGCCGTAGCCACCCTGATTCTGGTCGTAGCTTGGCGCTCCCGTGTCAATCGGCTGACCGTACTGAGGCTGCGAACCATACTGGGGCTGTGAGCCGTACTGGGGCTGCTGGTTCGGGTCGTTCTGTGAGCCGTACTGAGGCGCGCTGTTCTGATCTCCAGAGAAACTAGGAGCGCTGGGCGGCTGATTGTCGGGGCCCTGACCGTTGGGGTTCTGATTTCCAGAACCGTCATTCGGTTCATACGGGTTCTGAGGAGTAGACATGAGTGCTCCGAAGTATTCGTCGATGGTTACCCTCACTAGCGTACTAGTGAATGTGTGCCTTTCCCCATGACTTCCACGTGGCAGTCTTGACACACGGCCGACACATCGGTCCGAGCTCCTCCGGCCGGAATCATTCGGCGATGAATGCACGAAGCCCCGAGTGAGTCACTCGGGGCTTCTTCTGTGCGCGATACTGGGATCGAACCAGTGACCTCTTCCGTGTCAGGGAAGCGCGCTACCGCTGCGCCAATCGCGCCTTATTCAGTTATTGCACCGGAACACAAGGTCCCTGTGCGCGATACTGGGATCGAACCAGTGACCTCTTCCGTGTGAAGGAAGCGCGCTACCGCTGCGCCAATCGCGCCGACTCACCAATGGAGAACCATCGGACGAATCTGAGGTGGCGACGGGATTCGAACCCGTGTATACGGCTTTGCAGGCCGCTGCCTCGCCTCTCGGCCACGCCACCGCCAAGGCAGTGCCATGACGCCTCCGAGCGGATGACGGGATTCGAACCCGCGACCCTCACCTTGGCAAGGTGATGCTCTACCAGCTGAGCCACATCCGCATTTCTCACTGCCCGGTTTCCCTGGCAACGAGATACAACTCTATACGCAGGTGACGGTCCATGCAAAATCAGATCGGCGTGATCGTGGTCACACGCGCAAATCTAGCTTTCAGACTCATCGACTTATATTGGAAGAGTGAACGATGACCCCACGGACAAGCGCCCGCAAGGGTGGCTGTCGCGCCATCACAAGCAAGGCGTGCGCCCCTGGCGCAAAACACGTCTGAGCTTCCTGCGCTGGCGCGGAAACATCACAGCCAACCCGCACGCGGCACGGCTCTATCGGATCGTCGTCGGCGCAGTGGGCACTCTCATCGTGCTCATCGGACTACTGCTTGTGCCACTGCCGGGCCCCGGGTGGCTCATCGTCATCATCGGACTGTTCGTCATCTCCAGCGAGTTCCGCTGGGCGCAGAGGATTCTGCACTTCGTGCGAGTCCACGTCGAGAAATGGACGCATTGGGTCATGGCGCAGCCGCTGTGGGTCCGCTGGACGATCGCTGCGGTCACAGCAGCGTTCGTCGCAGTCCTCGTCTGGAGTGCATTGAGGATCATCGGTCTCCCCGACTGGATCCCCGAACTCGAGGTCCTCAGGTATCTCAAGTTGCAGTAGCGCCGAAGCCTCCGCGCTGAGTGCTCGCTGCTGAATGCTGCAGGGAGAGCGCCGGCTACTGCGCAGAGAGTGCCGTCAAGCGCGAAAGGCAGCGCATGTACTTCTTGCGGTAGCCTCCGGCCAGCGACTCGTCGGTGAAGACCTTGTTCAGCGCCTGGCCCGAGTTGATGATCGTGACGTCGCGGTCATAGAGCCGGTCGACGAGCGCGACGAAGCGCAGGGCTACACCCTCGTTGTCGATCGTCTGCACGTCCTCCCACACGGCTGCGTCGAGACCGTCGACCATGCGTCCGTAACGCGAAGGGTGGACCGTGGAGAGATGCCGCAGAAGCGTCGGGAAGTCGTCGCGGGCGACGGTGCCGGTCAACTTAGCCGTCTCGGCGTCAAGGCTCTCAGCCGGAACCGGATCAGCAGGTTCACTCAGCCCGCGATGGCGGTAGTCCTTACCCTCGATCCGGTAGATGTCGAACTGGTCGGCAAGCGCCTGGATCTCCCGGAGGAAATCCTGTGCCGCGAAGCGACCCTCTCCCAGTGACCCGGGCAAGGTGTTCGAGGTGGCGATGATCTTCACCCCAGCGTCGGTGAGTTCGCGCATGAGTCGCGACATGAGCACCGTGTCACCGGGATCGTCGAGTTCGAACTCGTCCACGCAGACGAGCTTCATCTGTGAGAGATCGTCGCGAGCACGGATGAAACCGAGCGCGCCGACGAGGTTCGTATATTCGACGAACGTGCCGAAGGTCGCAGGCTTCTCATTGGCATGCCATGCCGCGGCCAGGAGGTGGGTTTTGCCTACGCCGTAGCCGCCGTCGAGATAGACCCCCTTGGGTCCGTCCTTGCCCTTCGAAAACAGTTTGCCCAGGAAGCCCTTCGATGTCGACGACGCCACGAACTCCTCAAGCTTGTTGCGTGCTTGAGCCTGCGAGGGCTCCGAGTCATCGGTGCGGTAGCTGGCGAAGGACACGTCCTGGAACTGCGGTGGCGGGACAAGGCCCGCAATGAGTTCGTCGGGGGCAACTTGGGGGGAACGGTCGCTCAGTGCGACCAGAGTCTGCTCGGCATTCACTCGGCCTAGTCTATTGCAGGCCGCGCCTCGTCAATCAACTGCCGCTGACGTGAGAGTCCTCTCAGCCGAAATTGCATCGGCCGACGACCTGTCAGCTGAAGTCGAAGCCCAGGCGTCCCAGCTGCTTCGGGTCACGCTGCCAGTCCTTGGCGATCTTCACATGCAGGTCGAGATACACCTTGGTCCCCAGCAGTGCCTCGATGCCGCGCCTGGATTCGCTGCCGATGGCTTTGAGTCGGCTGCCGCCCTTGCCGATGATGATCGCCTTCTGGCTGGAACGTTCGACATAGAGATTGACGTGGACGTTCCACAGCGGGTTGTCCTCGCTGCGTCCCTCACGGGGGTACATCTCCTCGACCTGAGCGGCTAGGGAGTGAGGAAGTTCGTCGCGGACGCCTTCGAGCGCGGCCTCACGCACGAGTTCGGCAATCATCTTCTCCTCCGGCTCGTCCGTCAGCTCCCCTTCCGGGTAGAGCGGGGGCGATTTCGGCAGATGACCGGTGAGCACAGAATCGACCGTGTCGATCTGGAACCCATCCACGGCGGAGACCGGGACCACGTCGGCGAAGTTCGCGAGCTCGCCGACGGCCATCAGCGCCTCGGCGACCTTGTCTTGGGAGACCTTGTCGGTCTTCGTCACCAGGGCCACGATCGGGGTGCGCCCGTCGAGGAGCTCAAGCTGGGAGGCGATGTACCGGTCGCCGGGACCGATGGGTTCGTCGGCGGGCAGGCAGAAGCCGATGACGTCGACCTCGCTCAGGGTCGAGGCCACAAGGTCGTTGAGCCTGCTGCCCAACAGGGTGCGTGGTTTGTGGAGGCCCGGGGTGTCGACGAGGATCAGCTGGTGGTCTTCCTTGTGGACGATGCCGCGGATCGTGTGCCGAGTGGTCTGGGGCTTCGACGAGGTGATCGCCACCTTCTCCCCCACCAGAGCATTCGTCAGCGTTGATTTTCCGGTGTTCGGCCGGCCGACGAAGCAGGCGAAGCCGGCCCTGTAGTTCTCGGGATAGTCCGTGCGAAATTCCATTTCAGTTCTCTTCCTTCGTAACCCTGACGTGGGTGATGCGGTGGCGGCGGCCCTGGCCCTCCATCGCTTCGATGTTGAGGCCTTCGATCTGTGCGTGCGAACCGTCGATGGGGACGCGGCCGATGAGCTTCGTGAGAAGACCGCCGACGCTGTTGACGTCGTCTTCGTCGATCTTCACATCGAAGTGATCGGCGAAGTCGGAGATGGACATGCGGGTGCTGATGACGAATGAGCCGTCTTCGGCCTCGACGAGCTCTTCGTCGCTGGTGTCGTATTCGTCTTCGATTTCGCCGACGATCTCTTCCACGATGTCCTCGATCGTGACGAGCCCAGCGGTGCCGCCGTATTCGTCGACTAGGATCGCCAGATGCGTCGAATCAAGCTGCATCTGCTCCAGCAGGTCATCGGCGGGTTTGGTTTCGGGGACGAACAGCACTCCTCTGGCCAGGATGTCGACCGACCGCTCCGCGTCCTCCGGGTGGAGATGGAGTCGTCGGGCCACGTCCTTGAGGTAGGCGACGCCACGAATGTCGTCGAGGTCCTCGCCGCTGACGGGGACCCGTGAGAACCCCGAACGGAGGAAGAGATTCATGACTTTGGACAGCGGGGTTCCTGAGTTGACGGTCACGAGGTCGGTGCGCGGGACCATGACCTCGTTCGCCGAGGTGTCCGAGAGGTTGAACACGGATTGGATCATTTCGCGTTCGCCGTCTTCGATGACATCGGATTCGCTGGCCCGCTCAACCAGGTCGCGCAGCTGGTCGGAGGTGACGAAGGGGCCGTCCTTGTACACGCGATCCGGAGTCAGCAGGTTGCCCAGGAGGACGAGGATCTTCGTCAGCGGTTTGAGTACCACGAGGGCGACGCCCACAACCCAGCTGAGATTGAGGCAGACTGCCAGAGAACGGCGTCGTCCGATGGTTCGCGGCGACACTCCTGCAACGACGAAGACCGCGATCGATGCGGTGAGCACGGTGAGGACGACCATGAGCGGTCCGACGGAGTAGATCGAGTCATAGGCCAAAGCGATGAACACTGTGGCCAGAGCTTCCATGAAGTTGCGGACGAAGATGATGACGTTGATGTTGGTGGGCAGATCGATCAGGATCTTCTCTGCCCGGAACGCAGCCTTCTTGCCTTCGTCCTTCGCGTCCTGGATCGCCTGATGGGAGACACTGAGCAGAGCGGCATCAACGGCCGAAAGCGTCGCCGAGACGACGAGACACAGTGCTGCGCCGAGGAACAGCCAGAGCACGACTCAGACCTCGGTGGGTGAAGGGATGTCGGTGCGTCCGTCGTAGCGCGCAGCGAAGAAGGTCAGCAGCAGATGCCGCTGCAGCGCGAACATCTCTTCCTTCTCTTCGGGTTCGCTGTGGTCATAGCCGAGAAGGTGCAGGAAGCCGTGGACAGTCAGCAGGAGCACCTCGTCCATCGTCGAATGTCCCGAAGACGAGGCTTGGGCTGCGGCCACCTCGGGGCAGATGATGATGTCGCCCATCTGGCCCTCGGTGGGCGCCCCGGCCTGCCCCTGCGTGAGCTGGTCCATCGGGAAGGACATCACATCGGTGGGACCGTCGAGGTCCATCCAGGTGACGTGGAGTTCCTCCATCGCCTTCGCATCGACCATCGTCACGGCGAGTTCTGCACCGGCGTGCATGTGCAGAGCCTGGCCCAGGTATTCAGTCAGAGCTACCACCTCGTCGAGGTCGATCGCTGCATCTGTTTCGTTGGAGATCTCGGTATTCATTCGCTGCTTCCCCACAGGTCGTAGGCGTCGACGATCTTCGTCACCAGTGAGTGGCGGACGACGTCCTTGCTGCCCAGGTGGCAGAATTCCAGGTCTTCGATTCCGGTCAGGATGTCCTGCACGACGTTGAGACCGCTGCGAGTCTTGCCCGGCAGGTCGATCTGGGAGACGTCCCCGGTCACGACCATCCGAGCGCCGAAGCCCAGGCGGGTGAGGAACATCTTCATCTGCTCACCGGTCGTGTTCTGCGCCTCGTCGAGGATGATGAACGCGTCGTTGAGGGTGCGCCCGCGCATATAGGCCAGCGGTGCGACCTCGATGGTTCCCGTTTCGATGAGCAGCGGGATCGATTCGGGATCGACCATGTCGTGCAGGGCGTCGTAGAGGGGCCTCACGTACGGGTCGATCTTCTCGTTGAGAGTTCCCGGCAGGTAGCCCAGGCTCTCTCCGGCCTCAACCGCGGGACGGGTGAGGATGATGCGTGAGACTTCTTTGTGCTGCAGTGCGTTGATGGCCATGGCCATGGCCAGGTAGGTCTTGCCCGTGCCTGCAGGCCCGATGCCGAAGGTGATCGTATGGTTGCGGATCGCCTTGACATAATCGTGCTGGCCCATCGTCTTGGGACGGATGGACTTTCCACGGGTGGAGAGGATGTTCGTTCCCATCACCGCCGAGGCGGCCTTCCCCTCGGAGGAGAACGACGCCACCCGGTCGATCGTCTCTTCGTTGATGCGGTGGCCGGAGGCGTGCAGCTTCTTGAGTTCCCCGATGACGGAGACGAATGCTGCGACGCGATTCGGTTCACCGGTGGCCTGCACCTGGTTGGCCCGCACATGCAGGTCGAGGTCGGGGAAGACTCGCTCGAGCTTGCGCAGGTTCGACTCCCCCGGTCCGAAGAACTCGACCAGATCGATGGAGTCGGGAATCACGAGACGCACTGTGTCCGACGGCGTTTCTTCGCCTGGAGTGGGGTTCACAGAGTTCGTGGGCTGAGTGGAGGTGTCCAGAATGATCCTTAGTGGCTGTTCGTACGTTTAGGAGTACTGCAATTGCGTGCTTCCATCGTAGTCCGCTTAGTCACCAACGGCCCAATGAATTCTGAGCCATGACGAGCCCGGCCGCACCGGCGGAGGACGACCGCAGGACTGTAGGACCGAGAAGTACGGCTTTGGCGCCGACGGCCGCGAGTGCATCAAGCTCTGCGTCGCTGACGCCGCCTTCGGGACCAACGACTAAGACGATGCGTTCGGGATCTGGAGAATTCTCCATTCCAGAGGCAGCAGACCAGATGCCCGCGGAACGAGGTTCACTCAGGGCCTGCGAGAGTCTGAGTTCTGCGGCCTCATGCAGGACGTAGACGGTGTCAGTCTCGCTCAGAGTCGCTGCGAGGCCGGTGCCGCGGACCAGGTCGTGGCGCAACGGGAAGCGGGAGCGTCGGGCCTGCAGGGAGGCCGCCCGGATGACGTTGTCCCATTTGGCGGCGAGCTTGTCACGCTTCTTCGTCGGCCAATCGGCGATCGAACGCTCGGCGGCCCAGGGAACCACCTCGTCGACGCCGATCTCTGTGGCGGTTTCGATCGCCTGCAGGTCACGGTCGCCCTTGGCCAGAGCCTGCACGAGAACCAACCGTGGCTGGTCTGTTCTCGTGTGCGTGACCGATGCGACGTGAAGTCCGAGTTCGTTCGCCGAGGCGTTCGAAACGGTTCCGCGCACACGGGTGCCGGATCCGTCGACGACTTCGAGTTCGTCCCCCGGTCCGAGTCGGCGGACTCGGACCGCGTGCCCGGCCACGTCCTCACCGAAAGTGAGCACCTGGCCGGTGACCGCCTCGGCGGACTGGGGCGAGAAGAAGACGGGAAGACTCACCGACCGGCGAACTTCTCACGCATGCGGGAGAACACGCCACGGTTCTGGGTGGTGATCTGGGCGCGTGGGGTCTCTTCCTCACGCAGCGTTGCCAACTGCGCAAGCAGGTCCTTCTGCGCGTCGTCGAGCTTGTCCGGCGTCATCACGTCGACCGTGATGAGCAGGTCGCCTCGGGTCTCCGAGCGCAGTCGGGTGGCGCCGAGGCCGGGCAATTTGACGACGGTGCCCGACTGGATGCCGGCCTCGATGGAAAGGTCCTGCGTGCCGTCGAAGGTGTCGAAGGGGATCGAGGCACCGAGTGCGGCTGCCGTCATCGGCACGGAGACGGAGGCGCGCAGGTTGTCACCGTCGCGCTGGAAGACTTCGTGGCGGGCCACCATGACCTCGACGAAGAGGTCGCCGGCAGGTCCGCCGCCGGGGCCCACTTCGCCCTGGGATGAGAGCTGGATGCGTGTGCCGTCGGAGACTCCGGCGGGGATTCGGATCTTCATGGTCCGCTGTTTGCGGACGCGTCCGTCACCCTGGCAGTTGAGGCAGGGGCTGGGAATGACGGTGCCGTAGCCGTGGCAGGAGTTGCACGTCTGGTTGGTCACCATCTGGCCCAGCAGGGTCCGGGTCATGCGCTGGACGCTGCCGGCTCCGTGGCACAGGGTGCAGGTCTCAACGGATGTGCCCTGCTGTGTTCCGGCACCTGAACAGGTGTCGCAGACGACTGCCGTGGTGACATCGAGATCGATGTTTCCGCCGAACGCGGCGGTCTCGAGATCGATGTTGACTCCGACGAGTGCGTCCTTGCCACGCTGTGTGCGCGGCATCGGGCCACCGGCCGAGCCGGCTCCCCCGCCGAAAAAGGTCTCGAAGATATCGCCGAAGCCGCCGAAGCCGCCACCGCCGGCAGGGAAGCCCTGTCCGTTCTCGCCGCCTCCCATGTCGTAGTTACGGCGCTTCTCCGAATCGGAGAGGACGTCGTAGGCGAGGGAAATGGCTTTGAATTCGTCCTCGTGTCCGGGGTTCACATCGGGGTGATATTTCCGAGCGAGCTTTCGGTACGACGATTTGATTTCAGCCGCCGAAGCGTCTTTGGACACTCCGAGTGTTTCATAGTGATCGGCCACAGAAACTTCTCTCTCCCTGGTGGTGTGCGTTGTTCGCGTTCTCGTGCCTGTTCGCGCGGTGGTGTTGGTGCGCGCTGTGCTGTGTGGTCCTATTGTGCTGTGTGGTCATGGTGTGCTGTGTGCGCTCGTGCCGGTGCATCTAGCCCTGATCGAGGACAGAGGAGACGTATTTCGCTACGGCCCGCACAGCTGTGATCGTCGTGGGGTAGTCCATCCGGGTCGGCCCGAGCACAGCCAATCGAGCGGAGGACCCCGCGTCATGACCATATTCGGCAGCCACGAGAGATGTCGAGCTGAATGACTCGTGAGTATTCTCACGACCGATCCGAACGCTGATCTCCTCTTGATCCTCGGCCATCGATGTCAGCAGCTTGAGCAGTACAACCTGTTCTTCGAAAGCTTCGAGGATCGGTGCCATCTTCTCACCGAACTCCCTCCCGGAGCGAGCCAGATTCGCTGTGCCCGCCATGATGATGCGTTCTTCGCGTGTGGCCATGATGAGATCGGTGACCGCGGACCGGACCTGTGCCAGCGCTGCGGCGACGTCCGCGCCTGGTTGGCTGGTCGCCACGACAGGCTCTGTCACAGCGGGGTCCATGCCCTGCACCGAAGCCCTGGATGTACTCGTGCTCATCACTTGCGATAACTTCTGGCCGGAGAATTCGGTGTTGACCTCATCGCGGATTCCCCGCAGCACCTCGTCATCCACGCTGCCGGGAGTGATCACAATCTTCTGTTCGACCTGACCGGCGTCGGTGATGAGGACGACGAGGATGCGGTTGGGGCCCAGCCCTACGACCTCAATGTGTTTGATCGTGGCGCGGGAGACGCTCGGGTACTGGATCAGTGCCACCTGATGGGTCAGGCCTGAGAGCACACGCACCGTGCGGTCGAGCATGTCATCGAGGTCCCCGTCGCCGTCGATGAGCTGGAAGATCGCACGTCGCTCAGCATGCGTCAGCGGTTTGAAGTCGTCGATGCGGTCGACGAACATGCGGTAGCCGAGATCGGTCGGAATCCGCCCTGCCGAAGTGTGGGGCTGCGCAATGTAGCCCTCTTGCTCTAGATGGGCCATGTCGTTGCGGATCGTGGCCGGAGAGACGCCGAGCGTGTGGCGCTGCACGATGGCCTTCGATCCGACGGGTTCGTTGGTGGCGACGAAGTCTTCGACGATCGCACGCAGAACCTGTGCTCGCCTGCTGTCGTTCATTCGTCTCCTTCCTTCGCTCGGCACCGTTTTTGGCACTCATCTGTCTTGAGTGCCAATTCTACGCCTCTTATATTCCGAATTCACTTTCGGCTCCATCTCAGCGGGTCACCACCCATCCCATCGAGTCCTTGATTAGGGTGGTTGTCCGTGAATACCTTTGATCGCTACGGGCCCGATGTGCTGGCCGGCTCCTCGCCCTCCTCACACCGACCCAAGAAGTCCACCCCCGTCGAACTGGGTCTCGGCATGGTTCTCGAAGACGCGATGAGCGGATATGTCGGTGCCGTCGTCGGCGCCGAGAAGACCACCGCCGGAGTCGTCGTCAATCTCGAGGACCGGGCAGGAAAGGTCCGCGCATTCCCCTTGGGGCCTGGCTTCCTTCTCGAAGGCAAACCCGTCGACCTCAGACTGCCGGCCAAGAAGAAATCGGCTCCCGGTCGCACAGCCTCGGGGTCGCGCGCGGTCGGCAATGCTCGGGCCCGAGTGGCTCGCGGATCTCGCATCTGGGTCGAAGGCAAACACGATGCCGAGCTCGTCGAGAAGATCTGGGGCGACGATCTGCGCATCGAAGGTGTCGTCGTCGAACCGCTGGGCGGCCTGGACGATGTCGCCGACAAGCTCGCGGCGTTCGGTCCCGACAAGGACCACCGCGTCGGGGTCCTGGCCGACCATCTCGTGTCCGGCACCAAAGAATCCAAGATCGCCGAGGCGGTGCGCGCCGATCCGCGCTATCGCGACGTCGTCCACATCATCGGTCATCCTTATGTCGACATCTGGCAGGCCGTCAAGCCTCATGTCGTGGGCATCAGGGAATGGCCAGTCGTGCCTCGGGGCGAGGACTGGAAGACAGGGATCCTGCGGCGTATCGGTTGGCCTCACGCCGACCACAGGGACGTGGCCCGGGGCTGGGTGCGTATCTTGGGCAAGGTCAGCACCATCGCCGACGTCGAACCCACGCTCTCAGGTCGAGTCGAAGAACTCATCGACTTCGTCACCGTCGGTTGAGGCCCAGGTCGATTGTGATCGATCTGGTACACGATTCGGGCTTTCCCCAGTTCGGCGACATGGCGTTTCCGATAGTGTGAATGACCAGAAGCTCTGAAAGGACCCGCATGTCTTATAACCTGCAGCAGCCGAACAACGGCTCTGACCAGTCGCGTCCCATGCCACCGAATT
Organism: Brevibacterium sp. FME17; assembly: GCF_014897515.1. Taxonomy (NCBI): domain Bacteria; kingdom Bacillati; phylum Actinomycetota; class Actinomycetes; order Micrococcales; family Brevibacteriaceae; genus Brevibacterium; species Brevibacterium sp. FME17. The sequence goes on along the minus strand of NZ_JABUYD010000001.1, from coordinate 217,378 downwards.
ATTCTCAGGCCTCTGGACCCCACCAGCCCTACAGCCAGCAGAACCAAAGCTACGGTTCGCAGCAGCCAAACCCGGCTCAGCAGAACTATGGTTCCCAGCAGGGCCAGCCCCCACAGCCCGGCTACGGTTTCCAACAGCCTTATGGTCAGAGCCAGCCCGCTCAGCCCGGCTACGGTTCCCAGCAGGCCTACGGCCAGGGTCAGCAGCAGTACACGCAGCAGCCCTATGGGCAGCAGGCCTACGGCAACGGTCCTGCGCAGCCGGTCGGCAATCCGGCCATGTTCGACTCGCGGATGCTGCCGGGGAATGCCTATGGTCCCGGCTCCGAAATGTTCTGGCAGGCCAGCGAGAGCGAAAGAACCACGGTGCTGTGGACTCATATCGGGTCCATCTTCGTCGGTTTCCTGCCTCTCATCATGTTCCTGGTGAAGAAGGACGAATCGCCCTATGTACGCGAACATTCGCGGCAGGGACTCAACGCGATGATCACGAACTGCATCGCCACGTTCGCTGCTGTCATCGTGTTCTTGGTCTTGGGTTTCCTCCTCGCCTTGGTCACCTTCGGCCTGGGCATCTTCATTTATTTCTTGGCGTTCATCGTCCCGATCTTCTACACGGTGCTCTACATCATCGCTGCGGTTGCAGGGAGCAAGGGCGAGGGCTATAAGTTCCCGCTCGTGTTCAACTTCGTGAAGTGATCACGCCAATCAGATGATCTGATCGTGTTATCTGCACGCAGAAGTCGCTGTCATCGCATTTGATGACAGCGGCTTCTCTGCGTTCGACTCAGTTCACAGAGTCGAGCGGTTCAGTTAGTGGGACCCAGCGGTTCAGTTCACGTAATCCGTGAGGATGCGGACCATGTAATCAGCCATCAGCCGGCCCTGCAGCGTGGGTGCAAAGCGGCCTTCGCCTACAGCGTCACCATCGAGCAGTCCCTGTTTGACGAACCCTCTGATTGCCCGCTCACTGCCTGCGCCCAGTGAATCCAGCGGCAGTTCCGAATCGATTCGAGCCGCGAGCATGATCCGCTCGACCTCCTGGGTCGTTGTGTCCAGCACCTCGCGTCCGATGGCGGGCGACTCACCTGCCAGCAGGCGGTCGGACCAGGCACGGGGATGTTTAGCATTCCAGAATCGCACCCCACCGATGTGCGAATGGGCTCCGGGACCGAAGCCCCACCAATCGGCATTGCGCCAGTAGGCCATGTTGTGGTCGCAGCGGGTCTTCGCTGACGTCGACCAGTTGCTGACCTCATACCAGTGCAGACCGGCGGCTTCCATAGCAGCATCGGCGATCTCATACTTATCGGCCAGGTCGTCTTCGTCGGGCATTGCCAGTTCGCCGCGGCGAACCATGGCCCCCATCTTCGTCCCGGGCTCGACGATCAGCGAATAGGATGAAATATGATCGACGTCGTTGCTCAGAGCCACTTCAAGTGATCTGCGCCAATCGTCGATGGACTCCCCCGGGGTTCCATAGATGAGGTCGAGGCTCAGTTCCAGTCCGGCCTCTTTGATCCACCGGGCCACATCCGGAATCTTCTTTGGGTCGTGTGTGCGATCCAAGGTCGCGAGCACATGGGGTACCGCTGATTGCATGCCCAGGGAGATCCGAGTGAAACCTGCGGCTGCCAAGGTGGCGATATAGGACGGGGCTAAGGTGTCGGGGTTCGCTTCGGTCGTGACCTCGACGTCAGGTGCCAACCGGAAGCGGTCGCGGATGTCGTCCATCACTCCGGCCAGCACCTCGGCGGCCAGCATCGTCGGAGTGCCCCCGCCGAAGAAGATCGTCGTGACCGTACGATCGCCGGCGCCTGCCTCGGCGAGCACACGGGTCGAGAGGTCGAGCTCCCGGGCAAGATTGCTGCGATAGTCGTCGCGGGAGGCACCGGGACCCAGATCTTCGGCGGTATAGGTGTTGAAGTCGCAGTAACCGCAGCGGACCCGGCAGTACGGGACGTGGACGTAGAGGCTCAGCCCACGATCTGTCGCGCCGATCCCGGCCGAGGCCGGCAGCGAACCGTCGAGCGGTGGGGTCTCACCAGTCGGTTGTGCGGGCACTTACTTCTTAGGTTCCTTCTTGGACTCCGGCTCATCGGAGGACAGCGCTGCGATGAAGGCTTCCTGTGGAACTTCGACATTGCCGACGAACTTCATTCGCTTCTTGCCTTCCTTCTGCTTCTCCAGCAGTTTGCGTTTACGGCTGATGTCGCCGCCGTAGCACTTGCTCAGCACGTCCTTGCGGATGGCGCGGATGGTCTCGCGGGCGATGATGCGCGAACCGATGGCCGCCTGGATAGGCACCTCGAACTGCTGGCGGGGAATCAGCTTGCGCAGCTTCCCGGCCATGAGCACGCCGTAGGAGTAGGAATTGTCGCGGTGGACGATCGCAGAGAAGGCGTCGACCTGGTCGCCGTGGAGCAGGATGTCGACCTTGACCAGATCTGCCGCATCTTCGCCGTCGTCGGAGTAATCCAGCGTGGCGTAGCCCTTGGTCTTCGACTTCAGCTGATCGAAGAAGTCGAACACGATCTCGGCCAGAGGCAGCCTGTAACGGATCTCTACCCGGTCCGAGGACAGGTAGTCCATGCCCAGCAGGCTGCCGCGACGTGTCTGGCACAGCTCCATCACCGCACCGATGTGCTCACTCGGCGTGAGGATGGTCGCCCGGACCATGGGTTCGCGGACCTCTTTGATCTTGCCCGTCGGATACTCGCTGGGGTTCGTGACCTCCATCTCGGATCCGTCTTCCATCGTGACGTCGTAGATCACGCTGGGTGCGGTGGAGATGAGGTCGAGGTCATATTCGCGTTCTAGGCGGTCGCGCAGAACTTCAAGGTGGAGGAGTCCGAGGAAGCCGCAGCGGAAGCCGAAGCCCAGTGCCGTGGAAGTCTCCGGCTCGTAGGCCAGCGAGGCGTCGTTGAGCTTGAGCTTGTCGAGCGCATCGCGCAGCACCGGATAGTCCGATCCATCGATCGGGAAGAGCCCGGAGTACACCATGGGCTTGGGTTCCTTGTAGCCATCGAGTGCCTGTTCGGCCGGCTTCGAGGACGAGGTGACCGTGTCACCGACCTTGGACAGGCGGACGTCTTTGACACCGGTGATGAGGTATCCGACCTCGCCGACCCCGAGCCCCTTCGTGGCATTCGGCTCCGGTGAGGAGACACCGATCTCGAGGAGTTCGTGGGTGCTGCCGGTCGACATCATCGTCAGCTTCTCACGCGGGCGCAGGGCACCGTCGATAAGGCGAACATACGTCACGACGCCCCGGTACGTGTCGTAGACGGAGTCGAAGATCATGGCTCGCGCTGGAGCATCCGCGTCGCCGACTGGAGCGGGAATGTCGGAGATGATGCGGTCGAGGACCGCGTCGACGCCTTCGCCTGTCTTACCGGAGACCAGCAGGCAGTCTTCGGGTTCGCAGCCGATGAGGTTGGCGAGTTCTTCCGCGTACTTCTCCGGCTGGGCCGCGGGGAGGTCGATCTTGTTGAGCACGGGAATGATCGTGAGATCGTTCTCCATGGCCATGTAGAGGTTAGCCAGCGTCTGGGCTTCGATGCCCTGTGCGGCGTCGACGAGGAGGAGCGCACCTTCACAGGCGGCAAGCGACCGGGAGACCTCATAGCTGAAGTCGACGTGGCCCGGTGTGTCGATCATGTTCAGAGCGAAGGGAGTGTCGTCGTTCTCCCAGGCCATGCGCACGGCTTGGGATTTGATCGTGATTCCGCGTTCGCGTTCGATGTCCATCCGGTCGAGGTACTGAGCACGCATATCGCGCGGCTGCACAGCCCCTGTGACCTGGAGCATCCTATCGGCCAGGGTCGATTTGCCGTGGTCGATGTGAGCGATGATGCAGAAATTGCGGATCAACTCGGGTGATGTAGCGGACGGAGAAATCCGTTCGAGTGCTTGTGGCTTCACCTGAGGTGACATGAACGCCCTTCCTTCGACAGACCAGAACTTCCATTGTTCCATGGGTTGCGCACCAGACTGGAATCCTCAGCACCTGGGAACAGTCCGGGCGTCCGGTCACATGCGGGCAACACGTGTTCGAAGCCACTTCAACTGGCTGAGAATCCCGACGCCGATCCCCACTTTCGGTGCTGATCGGCGAAGATTGGGGCATGAGCGATTTCTCGATCATGAGCTTCAACCTCAGGTATCCGGCGCTGGACGGGCATCCCGTGTCCAAGCGTCTGCCCATCGCCGCCGATCTCATCATTGAGGCTCACCCTCACATCATCGGCACGCAGGAGGGTGAGCTCGATCAGCTCGAGACACTCATCAGCCTGCTCCCCGATGAGTACATCTGGTTGGGTGAGGGGCATTCGGGCGGGAATTCGGGTGAGTTCACCGCCGTCATCTACGACTCGTCGCGCTTCGACGTCGACAAGGTCGACATCAGTTGGCTCTCCAAACAGCCGGAGACGGTCGCCTCCGAATCGTGGGGCGTCTCCCACGCCCGAACCCTGACCGTCGTGGACCTTCGAGACCTGGTGACAAGTCGGTCGCTGCGCCTGCTCAACACCCACCTCGACCACAAATCGGAGGAGGCCCGTCTGGAGTCGGGGAAGATCATGGCACTCCACATCGCCGAGGCGAACGGTCCGGCCGTGGTCACCGGCGACTTCAACGTCGCCACCGGCTCCCCCGTCTACGACTATTTCTGCACAGAGCTGGGACTCACCGACACTGGGGCGGTCGTCCCGAGCCAAGACATCGGCACCTTCCACCGTTACAAAGGTCCGAAAGTCGGTGATGGCCGCATCGACTGGATCCTCACAACTTCTGACCTGCGGACCCTGTCGACTCGGATCAATACCTTCTGCACTGATGGTGAGTACCCGTCCGACCATTTTCCGATCGAAGCGGTTCTGGACTACGTCGATTAGGATTGGCGCACATGAGTTGGAAAACACTGGTCAATCGCGCCGTCAAGATCGGCGTCAATGAAGGCTTCAAGTTCCTCAGGGACTCCCAAGCGAAGAAGAAGGCAGGCTCGCAGGGGTCAGGACCCCACCCGAGCAACCCCCCGCGAGGTGATGCACGGGCCTCCGGCGCCGCCTCAGCGAAGGACAGTGACTATCCGGGTGACTACCAAGGCTCGGTCAATGTCTCCTATGCACCCGATCTCGACGGCGATGCCGATCCGGGTGAGGTCGTGTGGGGGTGGATCCCCTTCGAAGAAGACTACTCCCAGGGCAAGGACCGCCCCTCCTTGGTCGTCGGCAAGGATGGTCGCTGGGTTCTGGCACTCATGCTCACCAGCAAGGATCACATCCCCGGTGGCGTCGGCGAGGTTCGCGAAGACCGTCACGCTCGGTGGATGAATATCGGCAGCGGCGACTGGGACTCGCAGGGTCGGCCCTCTGAGATTCGTCTCGATCGCGTGATCCGTCTCGATCCGCAGTCCATCCGCCGCGAAGGTGCGATCATGCCCCGCGAGATCTTCGAACAGGTCGCCAAGAACGTCAACGCCGGCTGACCCCGGGCCTGAACCGAGACCGAGATCCTGCGACCAGGCGTAGGGAATTTCTGCCTGACAGGATCAGCCTGTATCGTAGAGAGAGTATCTTCATCAATGGCGTGTGTCTCGTCTAGGTCGGGTGAAGATGCCACCGGATTCGATATCGTCGATGTGTTTCCCCGCGGAGACGAATATGTCGATCAGGTGTGCCCTCACGACCATGTTCCACTAACACGAAAGAGTGTTGAAATTGGCTAATATCAAGTCACAGATCAAGCGGATTGAAACCAACGAAAAGGCTCGCCAGCGCAACAAGGCTGTGCGGTCCGAGGTTCGGTCACACGTCCGCGTCGTCCGCGAGAACATTGCTGCCGGCAAGAAGGACGAAGCACAGCAGGCTTATGCTGTTGCCGCCCAGAAGCTCGACAAGGCTGTTTCGAAGGGTGTTCTGCACAAGAACAACGCTGCGAACCGCAAGTCGAGAATGGCCACGCAGATCAACGCTCTCTGAGTCGATCACTGAGGCTATAGCTTCGAGGGGCCCGATCCGTTTGGATCGGGCCCCTCGTCTATTCACTGCTCAGTGTTTGCGATGTGTTCACCGCTTAGCGTTATGCAGCGTTTGGGATGTGTTCGCCGCTCAGCGTTGGCGAGCCAGCCGGCAGACTTCGGAGACGAACCATTCGACCGCGTAGACCGGGTCACGGCCTCCGCCCTTGACGGCTTCATCGGCTTCGGCCGCCGCAATCAGTGACTGTCCCAGCGCCACTTCGTTCCAACGGCGCACCTCACGCCGGGCACGGTCGACCTGCCACGGAGCCATCTTCAGCTCCGCCGCGAGTTCACCGCTTGATCCCGAGAAGCCCTGGACCTTGGCCATCCCCCGCAATTTCATTGCAACAGCGGCCACCAGTGGCACCGGGTCGGAGCCGGTCGACAGTGCGTGACGCAGGAGGCTCAGTGCATTCTTCGCATCTCCCCCGACGGCAGCGTCGGCGACCTTGAAGCCGGTGGCTTCCACCCGACCGCCGTAGTACCGGTCGACAACCTGAGCGGTGATGGTTCCTTCCGTGTCTTCTACGAGCTGCTCCACACCGGCGTTGAGCTCGGACAGGTCGGCCCCGAGCGCGGACATGAGTGCTGCCATCCCGGATTCGTCGATCTGCCTCTTCGCAGCCTTGAACCGGCCTTGGGCGAATTTGGCCCGGTCACTCTCGTTCTTCAGCGCGGCCGCATCAACTCGGGGGAATCCGTTCGCCTCGATCTTCTTGACCAGCTTCGCACCCCGATTTCCTCCCCCGTGCAGGAGAACGACGACGGCATCGTCATTGGGGTCATCGAGGTAGGCGAGCGCATCTGCCAAGAATGCTTCCGAGCACTTCTCGACGCTGTCGACGACGATGAGCTTCGAAGAAGAGAACAATGAGGGCGAGGCCGCCATGAGCAGCTCTCCGCCTTGGTATCCGGCGGCGTCGAATTCGATCTCCTCCGGGTCGGACTTCCGTGCGGCAGTGACGATCCGATCCTTGGCCATTCGGATGAGCACAGGCTCGTTTCCAGAGATCATCACTACGGGCGCGGGCTTCGCGGAACTCCACGGGATCAGGGTCTTCTTCACTGCCATGGCCCAAGCCTATCGTTAGCCATGGACACGACGCGCCGCAGTCACCGGCAGTCATGGGCAGCCTCGCCCGGTGCTGTACTGTGCGTCCGCATAGATGGCGACGGTGCCGCAGAGGTCGGTGCGCAGAACAGTGACGGGTCCGAAGGCCTGCAGGGCTCGTGGCGTGGGATGGCCGTAGCTGTTGTCTCCCACCGAGACCACTCCGAGGCGAGCGCCTGCGGCCGTGAAGAAGTCCTCTGACAGGTCGGAAGAGCCATGGTGGGGTGCAATGAGCACATCGACGGGTTCGAGGTTCTGAGCGACGATGAACTGTTCGTCCTCGCCGATATCTCCGGGGACCAGGTAACTCAAATCGTTCTGCTCGACCCTCAGCACCAGAGAATCCTCATTGCGCACCTCGGTGCCCCCGCTCCCTTGTGCTTCCTCGGCCCCTGCCGCCTCCTCTGCACCCCCTGACTCCTCCGTGTTCGTCGTAGGCGGCCAGAGCACCTCGATCTGTGCCCCACCGGCGTCGATCGTGCGTCCACGTGCTGTGGCAACCACCTCGGCGCCGGTGTCTTCAACGATGTTGCGGGCTTCGGCTCCCCCACTGACGTTGGCAGACACCCACAGCTGCTGCAGGGTCCGCGACCATGTGGTTCCGGCATACCCAGCACTGTGATCGGCATCGAAGTGGGAGATGAACAGATCGAACTCCTCAATCCCACCCTCGTCAAGGCACACGTCGACCGGCTTCGGGTCCTTCCCCGTGTCGACGACGAGCCCACGGCCTTCGCCGAGGTTGATCAGCGTTGCCGAGCCCTGCCCCACATCGCAGACCATCACCAACCAGTCATCTGCCGGTGGTTTCGTCCGGCCGACCACGATGATCAGCGCTGTCAGGCAGATGCAGACGACGACCACTGGAACTCCCCACAGTCTGCGGCGCACTATCAGCCATGTGCCTGCGGCCAACACGACGAGGAGCCCGGTTGCGGCCAGCGTCCCCCACGGCGGTTGCGGCCAGTCCAATGCCGCCCCGGGCAGTCCGGCACAGGCCCTGGCCACGGCAACGATCCACCATGCGCACAGAGAGCCGAACCAGGCAGGCAGTTGAGCAGCCCACAGCAGTCCCGGGACGCCGACGAGCCCGAGACCCCCGCACACCAGCGATAGGAACCCGAGGATGGTGGCCGGCAGCACTGCGGGTGCGGCCAGGGCGTTGGCCGCCACCGACCACATCCCGATCCGAGGATCGATCGCCACTAGCACCGGGGTACATGCCAACTGAGCAACCAGGGGCACGAGGAGGGCGCTGATGACGATGGCGGGGACCAGCGACAGTCGCAGGCTCAGATACCGCAGAAGGATCGGAACGATGAACATGATGGCGGCGGTCGAGACGACGGAGAGCACAAACCCCACCGAGGTGGCCAGCACGGGGACCAGGCTGAGCAGAAGGCACACGGTCGTGCTCATCACCGCCACCGGTGAGATCCCTCCCCCACGTAGGAACACGAGGGCCACCGCGATAGCCATCCCAGCGGCCCGGATGGCACTGGGTTCGAATCCGACTACGAACACATACCCGATGCAGGTGAGCACCCCGACTGCGACGCGTGTTCTGGGCCCGGCCCGACACAGTCCGGCAAACAGTCCGGCGCCGAGGCTGACGATCGTGACATTGCTGCCTGAGACGGCCGAAATGTGAGTCAGGGACACCACACGCATGTCGTCTTCCATCCGTGCATTCTGCGGCCCGGTGTCTCCGACCACGAGTCCTGGCAAGAGTGCTCCGCCGCTGTGGCCCGAGGCCAGTGAGTCTTCGCGCAGCTGCATGCGCAGGTCCGTTCGCCACTGCCACAGCCTGTTCGGTGTACGAAGGACGTTCGCATCAACGTTGGAGATGCGAATGTCATCGAGGGCTTCGGTGCGCATGGACACACGAGCACCATCGGGTGGCGCCGAGGGACTGAGCACCTCGGTGATACCGGTCGAGGTCAGCACCGTCAGCCGAGACCAGCCCGATTCCCCCGGCTGGCTGTGCCCGACCACGATGCCCTCCGCCGAGGTGGCATCATCCGTTCCTCGAGCGGCGCCGAGCATGGTGGTCTGGATCGTGAACAGGCAGGTGAAGACGATGAGGAGCACACCGAGGTGATGGTGCCTGCGCAGACACAGGAAGCCGAGGCCGACGAGAGCTGGTGCAGCCAGCAGCGCCCAGGGTCCGAGGTCCAGCAGTGCAGTGGTCCATAGTGCCAGCGCGCAGATGAGCAGGCGAACCGATCCGGGCCAGATCTGGGCAGTGGTCCTCACACAGGTGACAACCGTCTTCCACCGGTCTCTGACCCGCTCAGATTTCGCCCCACCAGTCCTCGCTCGCTGAGCCCTACCCGACGGTGACAAGGTCTTTGAGACTTTCGAAGGTCTTGGGTCCGATACCTTGGACGAGCAGCAGATCCTCGACGCTGGTGAAGGGCTGCTCCTCACGGTGGGCAATGATCGCCTCTGCGGTCACAGGACCGACTCCGGGCAGTGTCTCCAGGCTCGTGAGGTCAGCGGTGTTGAGGTCGACTTTTGCCCCCGGATTCGGATCTGCGGAGCCGCTGCCGGGATCACCTGCTGCGTTGTCCTCCGCACCACCGGAACCTGCGCCCCTGGAGCTCGCAGCCCCTCCTGGGTCTCCGCCTGGACTGGCACTTGAGCTCCCGCCTGCGTTCGAAGCAGTGCCGGCGTCATCAGCACGACTCGTCTCTGGCTCTTCTCCGCGGGCGGGGATGTGGATCTGCTCGCCGTCTTTAAGGACCCGGGCAAGGTTGATCGCCTCCGCGTCGGCTTGTTCCTTCAGTCCCCCGGCCTCTTCCACCGCGTCCTGGACTCGAGTTCCTGCACTCAGGGTCACGACGGAGGGTCTGTGCACTGCTCCGGTGACATGGACGACGACGGTTCCGTCGTCGGCGCTCTGGGTCGCAGTCGCGCCTGCACTGCCACCGGCGTCTGTGCCGCCGCCCTCTGCTGATCCCACCTGTTCTTCAGAGGCGGCATGGTGTGGGGCGGGTCGGAAGATGAGGAAGGCGATGACGAGCACAGCAATTGTCGCCACCGCCAATGCCACCAGGATGGGCAGGCGCACTCGACGCTGCTCTACCGGCTCTTCTTCGCCTTCGGTGTCGCTTCCGAACACATCTCCTGGGACCCACCCGCCGCGTTCGGCGCTGGAATTGATGAGGCCTGCGAAGCGATCATCGGGAGAGACGGCCATGTCGACAAGCTTTGGGTACAGGCCTCGCTCGCACCAGCGCCGAACTGCCGCTTGTGGAAACCGTCTCTGGGTCCACAGGTCAAACACGCATGACTGGGCCACTCGTCCACAGTCTGGTGAGCATGAGTGGACCGGTGGTGAGAAGCTCAGGGTCTGGTTTGGACCGTGATTCCGATGGTGCCGGATCCGACGTGGGCGGTGATGATGGTCGACAAGGTTCGAAATGTCGTCGGTAGGCCGGCCGCTTCGATCTTCTCGCGCAGCGTGACCACATCTGGGTGGGAGGGTTCACCGTCCGCGTGCTGGATCTCCACGTACACGTCCTGCTCATCGGAGGCGATCTCGGCTGCGGTTTCACCGGCTAAGGCAACCATGCGATCGAGTGCCTTCGTGCGGGTGCGGACCCTGGCGACAGGGGCCACGACACCGGCGTTGAGCCCGAGCACCGGAACGATCTGCAGGGCCCGGCCCAGCAGCGAGGACGCGGCACCGATGCGACCGCCTCGGCGCAGGTGTTCCAAGGTCTCTGGAGCGAATGCGGTTCGGGTCTCGCCGGCGCACCAGTCGGCGACGGTTCCGGCGATCGACGCCACATCGTGTCCCTGTGTGATTCCGGCGGCAGCGATCGCAAGTGCGCCGGCCAGTCCCGCCGAGGTGGTCCTGGAATCCACAACGTTGATCAGCGAATCCTCGAGCGCAGCGGCGGCGACGGCCGAGTCACGTGTCCCGGAGAGCTCCCCCGACATGGTCACAGCGATGATCGCCTCAGCCCCATGGTCGAGCAGGGTTGAGTAGGCCTTGGTGAACTGAGCGGGAGTCGCCATGGAGGTCGACACCTCGGCGCCTTCGTCCATCTTCTGGCACAGGTGCCCCGGTTCAAGCTCGCCGTCTGCGAAGGCGACCCCTCCAACGAGCACCGTCAAGGGAACGACGGCGAAGAGGTCACCGGTGATCTCGCGCAGCATGGATTCCTCGTCGTCCGACAGCTGTGCCGTCGAGTCGGTGACCAGGCCGATCTTCATGGTCGGCCCAGCGCCCGATACGTCCAGCCGGCCGCGCGCCACACCTGCGGTGTCAGCACATTCCTGCCATCGATGAGGAGTTTGTCTGCCACCAACGACGCTGTGGCCACCGGATCAAGATCCCGGTACTCCTGCCACTCCGTCAGCAGCAGCACAGCATCGGCGCCGGCCAGAGCCTGCGAGGTATCAGCCACATAGTTGAGTTCGGGGAAGGTCTTGGCCGCATTGTCGATCGCCTGCGGATCCGTCACCGTCACCACACCGCCCTGGGTCGCGATCAGACGCGCCACAGCCAGAGCAGGCGAATCCCGGACATCGTCGCTGTTGGGTTTGAACGCGGCGCCGAGGACCGTGACCTTCTTCCCGATGAATGACCCGTCCAAGGTATCCCGGGCAATGTCGACCATGCGCACACGGCGTCGCATGTTGATCGAGTCGATCTCCCGCAGGAACGCCACCGCCTGATCGGCACCCAGTTCACCGGCACGGGCCAAGAAGGCACGGATGTCCTTGGGCAGGCAACCGCCGCCGAAGCCGAGGCCGGCGTTGAGGAACTTCCGTCCGATGCGATCATCCATCCCGATCGCATCCGCCAGCTGGGTGACGTCGGCCCCCGAGGCCTCGCACAGCTCCGCCATCGCATTGATAAATGAGATCTTCGTGGCCAAGAATGAGTTCGCCGCGGTCTTGACCAGCTCGGCGGTCGCGAAGTCTGTGATCATGCGCGGCGTCTCTTCGGCCAGCATGGTCGCATACACCTCGTCGAGGCCAGCAGTGGCCTGTTCACCGGCCTGCCCATCTGCGACACCGTAGACCAGGCGGTTGGGGTGCAGCGTGTCCTCCACAGCATGACCTTCCCGCAGGAACTCGGGATTCCACATCAGGGTTGCTCCCGCGGGAGCCAACAGAGCGGCCAAACGTTCTGCAGTACCGACAGGAACGGTGGACTTACCCACAACCACCGACGTCGAAGTCAGATACGGAATCAGCGAATTCGCTGCCGCATCGACGTAGGTGACATCGGCTGCGAACTCTCCCGGCTTCTGTGGGGTTCCGACACACACGAAATGGATCCGCGAGTCCGCGACACGCGAGACGTCTGTGGTGAATTCGAGACTGCCGAGGTTCTGACCCTTCACCAGCAATTCACTCAGCCCCGGCTCGAAGAAGGGCGGCCGACCAGAGGTCAGCGCCGCCACCTTGTCAGCGTCGACATCGACGCCGACTACCTCGTGTCCCAGTGATGCCATAGCCGCCGCGTGAACAGCGCCCAGGTATCCGCACCCGATGACTGAAATCTTCAATCCGTGTTCTCCCTGCTTCGTCCCGGCATTTCAGCCACACTATATGCCACTAGGTTCCACGATATCTGCAGGTTGAAACAGTACCCTTGGAATTGTGAAGCGTTTCTTGGATTTCCTGACCAACTCACCGGCGGCGGTAACATTCGCGGTGCTCAGCGTGCTGGGCATCGTCCTCTTCGCTGTGCCCGGACTCCACCCCTTCGCCTGGATCATCGGCCTGATTCTGTGCCTCGGAGTCATCATCGCCTTGCTCATGTTCCATGGCGAGTGGCGGCGGGCACAGATACAGATCGATTCTCTGCGCCAGCTGTTGAGCACCGAACGTGGGCGTCTCGATACCCTGGGTCTGACTCCTGTCGACGAAGACGTCACTGCGCTGCCCGACGAAGAGCGTGCGCGGCGGATCCTGGGCCTGCTCCCGGATTCTGCGGGCCTGGTGCAGTCGCTGCGTCTGGATGCGACTTACGGGACGCTCGAGGTTGACGAACTCGAGCCGCTGCACACGTTCCGGAAGGAATTCGCGAAGTCCAGCTTCGACAACCCGCGTTCCCACACAGCGTTCATGGATCTCTACCGTGCCGCCGAAGCTCTGTCGATCTGGGTGAATGAGGAGACTCGCCAGCTTGCCGACGATAAGTCGAAGCGAGAGATCCGTCCCGGAGATTCCCGCAAAGGCGGCTGGAGAGAGTACACGGAGGCTCGCAGCCGCGGCGAGAGCCTGGGCGACAAGTTCGTCTCCGCCCGGTGGGAATTCAACCAAACAGCCCTGGAGCTCGGACTCGTCGCCTAAGGCGAATTGAACTGAGAACCACGATGGCGACGGACTCGTATCGAGTCCGTCGCCATCAGTGTCAGCAGCGTTACCGAGTCAGTGCCGGCTACCGGGTCAGTGGCGGCTACCGGGTCAGTGGCGAATCCACCACGAATCGGTCGGTGTCACCGGTGTGCGACGTTTGTGTTCGGAGGCACGGTATTTCTCAACGAGTGCCGAAGCAGCAGCCTTATCGATGTCCTTGCCCTCGAGGAAGTCATCGATCTGGTCATAGCTGAGACCCAAAGACGACTCGTCGGTCTGGCCCGGTGCATCATCGAGCAGGTCCGCTGTGGGAACTTTGCGAACCAGGTGCTCGGGAGCGCCGAGGTGGTCAAGCAGCGCTCGTCCTTGTCGCTTATTCAGTCCTGCCAGCGGCACAACATCGGCGGCACCGTCACCGAATTTGGTGAAGAAGCCGGTCACGGCCTCTGCCGCATGATCGGTGCCCGCGACGAGGAGACGCTTCTCCCCTGCCAGCTCGAACTGCGCGATCATGCGCATCCGTGCCTTGACGTTGCCCTTGCCGAAGTCGGTAATGGCGTCTCCGGTCGCGCTGGCATATTCGGCCGCCGCAGCGTCGGTGGCCGAACCGATGTTGATGACGACCTCATGGTCGGCTCGGATGAACTCCAGCGCACTCTGAGCGTCATCCTCATCGGTCTGCACATGATGAGGCAAGCGGATCGCCCAGAATTCGGCGTTCGCTCCCCTCCTGCGCAGCTCCTCGACCGCCAACTGGCACAGTCGTCCGGCCAAGGTGGAGTCCTGCCCACCACTGATGCCCAAGGTCAGACCCTTGACTCCGGTAGTCAGGATGTATTCGGCCAGGAATTCGACACGACGAGCGACTTCCGTTGCCGGATCTATTGTCGGCCTCACACCCAGGGTGTGCCGGATTTCGTCCCGTGTGGCTTCCATTGACATATGTATTCAACCCTTCCGGGCAGACGCCGTGTCTCAGGCGTCGGGGACGATATTGACCAGTTTGGGCGCGCGCACGATGACCTTGCGCACCCCGGCCCCGTCGAGTGCCTTGAGCGCATTCGGCGATTCCAGTGCCAGCTCCTCCAGGTCCTCGGCCGAGATCTCGGGGTCGACCTCGAGTCGTGCACGCACCTTGCCCTTGACCTGGACGACACAGGTGACCTGGTCGGCGACCAGATGCTGCGGGTCGGCGGCCGGGAACGTCGCATAGGTCAGAGTTGAGGTGTGGCCCAGTTTGGCCCACAGCTCCTCGGCCAGGTGCGGCGCGAAGGGCGAGAGCATGATGGTCAGCGGCTCCAACACATCTGCCGTGACTCCGCCCTGCTTCGTGGCGTGGTTCGTGAGCACGATCAGCTTCGAGATCGCGGTGTTGAAACGCAGATGGTCCATGTCGTCACGGACGCCGTCGATGACCTGGTGGAGCACCTTGAGCGTCTCAGGTTCGGCCATGCCGTCCCTGATCGCCGACTCGCCGGTGGTCTCGTCCACGAACAGACGCCACACACGCTGCAGGAACCGCTGCGCACCGACGACGGCACGCGTCTCCCAGGGACGAGCCTGTTCGATCGGTCCCATCGACATCTCATAGACACGGAACGTGTCAGCACCGTACTCGTCATACATCTCATCGGGCGAGACCGAGTTCCTCAGTGATTTGCCGATCTTGCCGTATTCACGGTTGACCTGTGCACCCTCGTACCAGAAGGTCGACTCACCGTTGCCATCTGTCTTCTCCTCCACCTCGGCGGCGGGGACATAGACGCCGCGTGAGTCGGTGTAGGCGTAGGCCTGGATGTAGCCCTGATTGACCAGACGGTGGAACGGTTCCGACGATGAGACATGGCCGAGGTCGAACAGGATCTTGTGCCAGAAGCGAGCGTAGAGCAAGTGCAGAACCGAGTGCTCGGCACCGCCCACGTAGAGGTCGGCACCGCCGCGCGGCTTGGATTCGCGTGGGCCCATCCAGTACTTCTCGTTGTCCGGGTCCACGAGACGTTCGCTGTTGTGCGGGTCGGCGTAGCGCAGCTGGTACCAGGACGATCCGGCCCAGTTGGGCATCGTGTTCGTCTCGCGGTAATACTTCTGCGGACCATCACCCAGGTCGAGTTCGACCTCGACCCAGTCGCGGTTGCGCCCCAAAGCAGGCTCCGGATTGCTGTCTGCATCATCGGCGGCAAACGTCCGCGGAGCGAAGTCGTCGACCTCGGGCAGCCCTACCGGCAACATGGAGTCGGGCAGGGCAATCGGCGTTCCGGCCTCGTTGTAGACGATTGGGAACGGTTCGCCCCAATAGCGCTGGCGGGAGAACAGCCAGTCGCGCAGTCGGTACTGAGTCGACTCGGTGGCCAGCCCCTTCTGGGCCAGCCATTCGGTGATCGTCGCCTTCGCCGCGTCGACTTCGAGACCGTTGATGTCGATCTCGTCGTTGGCGGAGTTGGTCATCACCCCGGTCCCTGTGTAGGGCTTGTCCTCATCGTGATCGGCCGGGGGCGTAACGGTGCGCACATACGGCAGTCCGAATGATTTCGCGAAGTCCCAGTCGCGGGTATCTTCGGCCGGAACGGCCATGATCGCGCCGGTTCCGTAACCCATCAGCACATAGTCGGCAACGAAGACAGGAATCTGCTTCCCGGTCGCGGGATTGATCGCATAGGACCCGGTGAAGATTCCGGTCTTGTCTTTGCTCTGCTGACGATCCGCATCGGTCTTCGCCGCTGCTTCGCGCTGGTAGGCGGCGATCGCCTCGACGGGGGTGGGCTGACCGCCGCGCCACGACTCGGGAGTCTGCTCGCCCCACTCAGCGGCTGTGAGTGCGGCAACCTGCGGATGCTCTGGGCTGAGCACGAGGTAGGTGGCACCGAAAAGGGTGTCGGGACGAGTCGTGTAGACCTCGAGCTGCGCATCCGAGGCGGCCACGGGCAGGCGCAGCAGGGCACCCTTCGAGCGGCCGATCCAATTGACCTGCATGCTGCGCACTGCCGAGGGCCAGTCAAGGCCGTCCAGATCGTCGATGAGGCGATCGGCATAGGCGGTGATGCGCATGTTCCACTGCCGCAGGCGGCGGGTGTAGACAGGGAAGTTGCCCCGCTCGGAGAGGCCTTCGGCCGTGACTTCCTCGTTGGCGAGCACGGTGCCCAGCCCCGGACACCAATTGACCGGGGACTCAGAGACATAGGCCAAGCGGTAGTCCTGCAGGATGGCCTCCTGCTCGGACGAGCTCAGCTCCGACCAGGGACGGGAGTCAGGGGTCTGTTTGGCTCCCTGCTCGAACTTCTCGATCAGCGTGGTGATCGGCCGAGCGGCGCCGACAGAGTCTTCGCCTTCGGTGCTCGCCTCCGGGTCATACCAGGAGTTGAAGATCTGCAGGAAGATCCACTGGGTCCACCGCACGAACTCATCGTCGGTGGTCGCGAAGCTGCGGCGAGCGTCATGGGCCAGACCCAGCCGACGCAGCTGTCGTGTCATGTTCTTGATGTTCGCATCCGTCGTGATGCGTGGGTGCTGCCCCGTCTGGACTGCGTATAGGTCGGCGGGCAGACCGAAGGCGTCATAGGACAGTGCGTGCATGACATTGTGCCCGCGCATCCGCTGATAGCGGCCGTAGACGTCCGTGCCCAAGTAGCCCAGAGGGTGACCGACGTGCAGCCCTGCCCCTGACGGGTATGGGAACATGTCCATGATGTAGAGGGACTCACGCTCGCCGAGGGCCTGTGGCGGACCATATGCAGAGTCCGAATCCTGTTGACCGAGACCTCCAACAGCCTGGCTCAGATCACCGGTTGGGTTCGGGGCGTGGAATGTTCCCGCCTGTTCCCATGTGTGCTGCCATGACTTCTCGATTTTCTCGGCCAGCACCGCATCGTAGCGGAAACCGGTCTCCTCAGGATTCGTCGTCATTACCTTCCTTCACTGGCTGGGCGTGAGCGGGTTTTGACCATCGTACTCTGAACACTCCCTGCTTCGACTTGGCTAGACTGCGAGACAGAGGTGTGACGAGGGTTTGAGCTTCCAAACGTGAGCGATTTCACCTCACAACGCCAGACCAGTAAGATAACCGGGCAGTAACTTATGCCACGAAGGAGAGCTCATGAGCCAGGCGACAATGCCTCAATCCACAACCCCGGTTGTCGACTTCAAGGTCGACACGGCATCATCTACGACCGATATCTTCCTTGCGAAGGTCGCCGAGGACCCGAATCTGCCGCTGGTGGCCAAACCAGTTGAGAACAGCTGGGACGAAGTCACCGCCGGTGAATTCCTCACCCAGGTCCGAACAGCGGCCAAGGGACTCATCGCATCCGGAGTCGAGGTCGGAGACCGGATCGCGATCTTCGGACCCACCTCCTTCGAATGGACTCTCAGTGATTACGCCGTGTGGTTCGCGGGCGGAATCTCCGTACCCTTCTACGACACATCCTCAGAAGATCAGCTCGCCTGGATGATCAAGGACGCGGCCGTCGAACGTGGCCTCGTCAGCACTCGTGAGCACGCCGACCGGGTCGAAGCCGCCGCGGCCGCCGCTGGAGTCGCCACACCACAGCTGTGGGTCTGGGACCAGGGCGCGTTCTCCGAACTCGAAACCACCGGGCGACAGATCAGCGACGACGCCCTCGAAGCCGCACGCTCGCAGGTCACCAGCGAAACAGCCGCCACCCTCATCTACACCTCCGGCACCACAGGCAAGCCAAAGGGCTGTGTTCTTACGCATGGGAACTTCGTCCAGACCGTCCAGGCTGCTCAGGAGCAGATCCCGGAGGTCTTCACCGGAGGCATGCGCGCGCTGCTGTTCCTGCCACAGGCACATGTCTTTGCTCGCTTCATCGAGGTCCTTTCGATCAGCTCCGGCGCTGTGCTGGCCCACCAGTCCGACCTGACGAAGCTCACAGACGCTCTCGGCAGCTTCCGTCCATCGTTCATCCTCGGAGTCCCCCGCGTCTTCGAGAAGGTCTTCAACTCTGCACTGGCGCAGGCCCAATCCGGCGGCAAGGAGAAGATCTTCCGCCGCGCTGAGCAGGTCGCTGTCGCCTATTCCAGGGCCATGGATGCAGAGAAGATCCCAACCTCACTCAAACTCCAGCATGCACTCTTCGACAAGCTCGTGTACTCGAAGCTGCGTACGGTCATGGGCAACAACGTCCGTGCCGCGGTCTCCGGTGGCGGCCCGCTCGGCGCTCATCTCGGCCACTTCTTCCGGGGAATCGGCCTCGTTGTCCTCGAAGGTTACGGCCTGACGGAGACAACCGCCCCGATC
Organism: Brevibacterium sp. FME17; assembly: GCF_014897515.1. Classification (NCBI taxonomy): domain Bacteria; kingdom Bacillati; phylum Actinomycetota; class Actinomycetes; order Micrococcales; family Brevibacteriaceae; genus Brevibacterium; species Brevibacterium sp. FME17. The sequence goes on along the minus strand of NZ_JABUYD010000001.1, from coordinate 198,668 downwards.
ACCGTGAATGTGCCGGAGAAGGCCAAAATCGGCACCGTCGGCGTTCCACTGCCCGGTGTCAGCGTAGCCATCGCCCCCGATGGCGAGATCCTGACCAAGGGCGTCCCTGTCTTCCGCGAATACTGGAACAACCCGAAGGCCACCGACAAGGAGTTCCACGGCGAATGGTTCGCCACCGGTGATCTCGGCTCTCTCGATGAGGACGGCTACTTGACGATCAATGGTCGCAAGAAGGAGCTCATCGTGACTTCGAGCGGCAAGAACATCGCCCCTGCACCACTCGAAGATGCCCTGCGTCGCCACCCGCTCATCGGCCAGCCCGTCGTCGTCGGTGACAACCGGAAGTTCATCTCCGCGCTCATCTTCCTCGATTCGGAAATGTTGCCGACATGGCTGAAGAACCATGACCTGCCGCAGATGGACCTGCGCCAGGCATCGGCAGACGAAACCGTGCGGGCCACCATCGAAAAGGCCGTCGAGAACGTCAACAGAACCGTGTCACGGGCGGAGGGCATCAAGAAGTTCACCATCCTGCCCGTTGAGCTCACCGAAGACAACGGCTACCTATCGGCCAAGCAGTCGGTCAAGCGTCACCTCGTCAGCAAGGACTTCGCAGCCGACATCGACGGGCTCTACACCGACTGATCACGGCGCGGCGATGAGACGTAGGCTGGGGCCCAACGTGACAACTGAGGCACTTTCACGAAGGAGCAGACCATGTCCGATGACACCAGCCAGATGAACAGCTACGTGGCCAAGGGCGAGGATTTCGACCGGGACACGAACTACATCGAAGATCGGATCCTCGCCGACCCTGACTCGCACTGGCCGGTCGAGTCCGGTCGCTACAGGCTCATCGCTGCTCGCGCCTGTCCATGGGCCAACCGGACCATCATCGTCCGCCGGCTGCTGGGGCTCGAGGACGTCATCTCCATCGGAATGCCCGGACCTACGCACGATGCACGGTCCTGGACGTTCGACCTCGACCCCGGCGGAGTAGACCCGGTGCTGGGAATCGAGCGCTTGCAGCAGGCGTTCTTCGCACGGTTCCCGGACTACCCGCGTGGAATCACCGTCCCTGCCATTGTCGACATCGCCAGCGGAATGGTCGTGACGAACGACTTCCCCCAGATCACTGAGGACTTCTCCACTCAGTGGACGCAGTATCACAGAGATGGTGCCCCAGATCTCTGGCCCGAGGAGTCTCGGGAGGAGATGGAGAAGGTCATGCGCCTGATCTACACCGAGATCAACAACGGCGTCTATCGCTGTGGCTTCGCCGGCTCGCAGGAAGCCTATGAGGCTGCCTTCGACCGGCTGTTCACTGCCCTGGACACCATTGAGGAACGACTGAGCCACTCCCGATATCTCATGGGCGGTTCCATCACCGAGGCGGATGTCCGTCTGTTCACCACTCTGGTTCGCTTCGACCCGGTTTACTTCGGACACTTCAAATGCAATCGCCAGACGCTGCGCGACTTCGAGAATCTCTGGGGGTACGCCCGCGATCTCTACCAGACGCCGGGATTCGGCGACACTGTCGACTTCACTCAGATCAAACAGCACTATTACATCGTCCATGTCGATGTGAACCCGACACAGATCGTTCCCCGAGGACCGGACCTCGCGGACTGGCTCTCACCTCATGGCCGAGAGGAGCTGGGCGGTTCGCCCTTCGGGGAGGGCACCGCCCCCGGGCCTGTCCGCGCCGGCGAAGTAGTTCCGAAAGAACATACTGCTGCAGCCTGGCTGTGATGACACGGGCAGCGCGGTGACACTGACTCTGCAGTTACTCGGGCTCAGCAGCGACTCGAGCTCAGCAGCGACCTGCATTGATCCGAGCCGAAGGCTCAGTCCCCTGACAGACCGGCTGGGCCTTCGGTGCTATCGCGGGAGAATTCGGTTCGCCCGGCAGCCTTGGCCTTCCTGCGTTTGCGGATCTTGAACACGATCCACACTGCGACGAAGACGAGCACAGCAACGATGACCAGCGTCTGGAAGTAGCCCGCGTAGGTTTCGACAATCGACCAGTTCTCACCGAGGTAGAAGCCAGCGACGATGAGGATGGTATTCCAGATCGCGCTTCCGGCTGTGGTCAGAGCCAGGAACTTGACGATCGACATGTTCCGCATGCCGGCGGGAATGGAGATCAGGGACCGGAAGATAGGGACCATCCGTCCGAAGAACACAGCCTTATCCCCGTGCTTGTCGAACCACCCAACCGTTTTGTGTACATCGTCGACGTCGACCAGCGGCATCTTCACGGCGATCCGGGCTATGCGCTCAAGGCCGATCCATTTGCCCAGCGCCCACAAGATGACCGCGCCGACGACCGATCCCACGGTGGCGAGGACGATCGCCAGAACGATGCTCATGCTGCCCTGACTGGCGGTGAAGCCCGCCAGCGGCAGCACCAGCTCGCTGGGAATCGGCGGGAAGATGTTGTCCAAGAAGACCAAGAAGCCGACACCGATCGGTCCCAGCGTCTCCATGAGCGTCACGGCCCAACCGGAGAACCCGCTGAGGTTGTCCGCTGCTGAGGAACCTGCGGACAACCTCAGATCAGCGCACTGGACTGTCGAAAATAGTGTCGGCATGATCGAAAGTCTAGATTACAGGCGCGGCCCACCCCTTTCAGGGCGCTCACAGCGGCTAGTGTTGAAACAGACACCTGCGGGTCAAGATCGAAGGAGCATGAAGTGGCACCAGCCAAAGTACTGGCCTCACGCAATACGGTCGCCGAAGTCGGCCACAATGCCATCACCCAGCCGGGACCCGCCCACCTGATGCGTGCCGTCAAACGTTTCGGCGAACGCCTGGGCAACCAATTCGGCGCGGCCATCACTTACTTCCTGGTTCTCGCGGTCATGCCGATCGCGATGTTCACCTTCGCAAGTCTCGGCTTCGTCCTCGACGTCGCCAAACCGGAGCTCCTCCCCGTCGTCGTTGAGCAGATCGAAAAGCAGGTCGGCGGAAATTCGTCTCTGACGGAACAGCTTGAGAGCTTCCTCACCAGCTGGCAGTCGGTCGGAATCATCGCCATCCTCGCCGCTCTCTATACCGGGCAGGGATTCATCGGCAACCTCGGTGCCGCTGTGAGAGCACAGCTGCATGCAGATTTCGACGATGTCGTTCCCAACCAGTCCTTCGTCAAGAAGATCCTCAACAATGTTGTGACACTCCTGGGACTCATCATCGGCCTGCTGCTCACAGTGGCCCTGACAGTCATCGGCACCGGATTGGGATCGGCCATCAGCGAGGCACTTCACCTCGGCGGATTCGCTTCGGTGGTACTGCGCGTGGTGCCGTTCATCATCACGTTGGGCGCCGCGTGGCTGATCTTCATGTTTCTCTTCACCATGTTGCCCGATCACCCGGTGGGCAAGAGAGCCAAGATCAGGGGCTCACTCATCGGCGCCGTGGCTTTCACCGTCCTCATCAACCTCGCGACAGTCCTCGTCGACGTCTTCTCCGGCAACAAAGCCGCCGGCGTGTTCGGATCGATCATCGCAATCATGCTGACAATGAATATCTTTGCTCGTATCATCCTCTTCGTTGCGGCCTGGATCGGAACCGCGAGTCCGCCTCGGCCACGGAAGGAGGACTCCCCCGAATACCGCTTGGTCGAACCCCAGGTTCAGATCCAGAGCCTCGGTGCGTTGTTGGCCGGAGCCGGCATCATCGCGCTCACGCTGCTCGGATTCCGTCGACTCGATGAACACCAGACGAATCGCGAGCAGACAACCCGTTAGACTAGGCGAGAATTCGCTAACTGACCGAGGAGACACGACCTTTGACTGATGCAACGACGGCTCGCCTGAACGAATGGGCGAACAAGCAGACTGCCGCCGAAGAACTCATTCCACTGACCGGACGTCTGTACCGAGAGAACGACGTCCTCCTGACGCTGTTCGGCCGGTCACTGCTGAATAAGTCAGTGACCGGGATGATCAAGGCACACCGATATGCCCGCCACTTCCTCGGCGAGGATCTCGACATCGAGGTGACGCTGGAGATCGTTCGAGCACTGTCCGAGCTTGATCTCGGGCCCACCCGCATCGACCTGGGCCGCCTCATCCAGAAGCAGCAGCAACAGTCGGACTCCATTGAGAGCTTCCTCTCCACGGAACTCGCATCAGTTGCCGGCGGCAATGGCGAAGAAGGCGCCGTACGCGACGTCGTTCTCTACGGCTTCGGACGCATCGGTCGCCTGCTGGCCCGCATCCTCATCGATCGCGCCGGCGGCACCGGAATGCGTCTGCGTGCGATCGTTGTCCGCAAGGGCAGCGATGATGACATCGTCAAGCGCGCTTCGCTCCTGCGACGTGACTCGGTGCACGGCAACTTCGACGGCAGCATCGTCGTCGATGAAGAGGCCAATACGATCCAGGCCAATGGCACCCTGATCCAGGTCATCTACTCCAACGATCCTTCACAGGTCGACTACACCGAATACGGAATCAACGATGCCGTCATCGTCGACAACACCGGCATCTGGCGTGACGAGGAGAGCCTGTCCAAGCACTTGGCCTGCCCCGGCGCATCGAAGGTCCTTCTCACTGCCCCGGGCAAGGGCGAGGTCAAGAACATCGTCTACGGAGTCAACGACGCGGCCATCCTCGACGAGGACACGATCATGTCAGCGGCTTCGTGCACCACGAACGCGATCACACCGGTACTCAAGGCCCTGCATGACAAGTACGGGGTCCGCAACGGTCACGTCGAGACGGTGCACTCGTTCACCAACGACCAGAACCTCATCGACAACTTCCACAAGGGTTCCCGTCGTGGTCGCGCTGCCGGCCTCAACATGGTCCTGACGGAAACCGGTGCTGCCAAGGCTGTGGCGAAGGCTCTACCTGAGCTCAAGGGCAAGCTATCTGGCAACGCGATCCGCGTTCCCACGCCGAACGTGTCGATGGCGATTCTCAACCTCAACCTTGAGAAGTCTACGAGCGTCGATGAACTCAACGCGTTCCTCCGCGAGACTTCGATGAATTCGGAGCTGCGCAACCAGATCGACTACGTCTCCTCCCCCGAGCTGGTCTCCAGTGACCTGGTCGGTTCGAAGCGCGCCGGAGTCGTCGATGGCCTAGCCACAATCGTCGACGAGGATCGTGTCGTCGTCTATGTCTGGTATGACAACGAGTTCGGATACAGCTGCCAGGTCATTCGCTGTGTGGCGAAGATGGCTGGGGTCGACGTCCCCGCCTTTCCCTGACCTGATCGGTTCGATCCTCTGATCTGACCGCGTCGATCCTCCGATCGAATACACAAGCGCCCGCAGCCTCATTCGGCTGCGGGCGCTTCGTTGTCTCCGCACAGACAGTAGGTTGTGCCTACACGGCCAGTTGGTCGGTGAACCTGTTCAGGGTCGGTTTCTGCCGTGGCCTGCCCCATCGCCCTCGACCGCGTCGTGGAGCCAAATCGGGGTGTAGGTGCGGAACCGGTTGGCCAGATCGTCGTCGCTGTCGAGCATCACAGCGAAACGATCGTCGGCACTTGAGAGTTCGTTGGCCCAAATGGGTCCCAGGCAGGCGAGAATGGCACATGCCAGGACGACTGCGACTGCCAGGATCGGCGTCATCGAGTACAGCATCCATCCGAACAGAAGACCGAGTACGGCGAAGGCGATTGCAACGGCCATTCCCGCATTGCGGGTTCTCGGGGCGCGGGCCCGGGCCGGCCTGGCGGAGGCAACCGAATCCAAGACATCACGATTGATCCTCGTCCATGCGATGATCGCGCCGAGTGCACACACGATTCCGATCATGATGAGGCTGAACGCGGAGAACAGCAGAACCGTGTCCACTCGAGTCCCCTGCGCCTGCATCGCCGCACCGAGTCCGGCCACGAGCATGGCGAGAGCCAGCACGAGCATGCTCAGCAGTCGCGCCCTGCGCACCGCGATGAGTTCGCTGACAACCTGAGCCAGGAACGCCCGCTGGGCAACATGGTCTGACTTTTCGGTCATCGGACGTAGCCCGCCGCCTTGTCAACCGTGTGTGGGAACGTCTCACCTGCCGTGTACTTCTCGAACAGGTCGACGAATTGCTTGGCCAAACGCATGCGCCACCCATCGGTGTCCCCGCTCATGTGCGGGGTGACGATGACGTTGTCCATCTGCCACAAGGGGTGCTCAGCAGGCAGCGGCTCTTCGTCGAAGACGTCGAGGCCGGCCCCGGAGATTTCGCCGGTTTCGAGTGCATTCACGAGGTCGGAGGTGACGACACCCTCACCTCGGCCGACATTGACGAAGTAAGCGTTCGGATCCATGGCGGCGAACACCTCGGCGTCGATGAGGTTCTTCGTCTTATCCGTCAGCGGTGCAATGTTGATCACCCAGTCCACACCGGACAGATGAGAACTCAGCTGTGCCGAGTCGATGACGGTCCCGAAGTCCGCGTCTCCGCTCCGTGCGTGACTGCCTGCCCCGGTGACGTTGACGTCGAGGGCCCTGAGGACTCTGGCGATCTCCCGGCCGATCGAACCGGTGCCGACGATCATGGCCTGTGATCCGGCAAGATTCTTCGTCGAGCGCCGGTTCCACACGGACTCGCGCTGGTCCGCAAGCGACCCCAGAGAGTTCTTCGCATGGATGAGAATGTAGTTGAGCACGAATTCCGCGATCGGCCGATCGAAGATTCCCCGTGCATTCGTGACCACAACGTCCGAGGCGGAGAGTTCATCGAACAGCAGCGAGTCAACACCTGCTGCGGCCGCGTGGATCCATTTCAGGTTGTCGGCGCGTGCGAATTCGCTGCGCAGCGCCTTTGAGAAGAAATCCCAAAGAAGGAGGACATCGGTGCCGGGCAGCGAGGAGCCCAGATCCTGGGCCTCGACGATCCGAAGCTCGATGCCCTCCCTCCGACCGAGGTCAGTGAGCTGGTCGGGAATCTCTGTCCCGGGGGCGTTGAGTATTGTCAGTACCGTCATGAGTCGACTCCTTCAGCCTAGCCTTCTCAGCCAGACTATCGGATGAGTCGGTGTCAGCAGCGGAAGCATCGTTGAGACTCTCAGACGTTTCTGCCCCGACTGTGACGAGTTCGCGTTTCGCAGGGTCAGCCTTGAGCGTCTGCGCCAGCGGAGTGTTGGGCAGGAAGCACAGGAAGATGAATCCGAGGACCGCCAGAGGCGCGACCCACAGGAACAGCGGCACCAGAGCATCGTTATATGAGGTGATGATGAGGGAGTGCAGCGGCTCGGGCAGATTGGACACGATCTCGGGCGTCAGCCCGGTCGAGGAGACCTTGGGCAGCGGCTGCGAGGGTGCGGCTTTGGCCAGCTCGCCCATCCCGTCCTTGATGTTGTCCATGAGGCGCTGTGTGAACACAGACCCGATGAAGGCCATGCCCAGCGTCGCTCCGACCTGCCGGAAATAGTTGTTCGATGCTGTCGCTGTTCCGACCATAGCAACGGGGAATGCGTTCTGGACGACGAGGACGAGGGTCTGCATACTCAGGCCCAGGCCGAGCCCCAGCAGCGCCAGGCACCCCATCGTCTCCCAGGCCGCGCTGTCGGCCTTGAGCTGCGAGAGCAGAACCAGCGATGCCGCCATGATGAGCACGCCCATCAGCGGGTACTTCTTGTATTTGCCTGTGCGGGAGACGACGAAGCCGATGAGGGTGGAGGAGATGAGCATCGTACCCATCATCGGAACCATCATCAGGCCTGCGACTGTGGCGTCGATACCGTGGACCATCTGGAGATAGGTGGGCATATAGGACAGGACACCGAACATTCCGACACCGATGAAGAGGCCGGCAATGGTGCACAGCAGGAAGTCGCGGTTCTTGAACAGGAACATCGGAATGACCGGCTCACTGACCTTGAGTTCGACGAAGATGAATCCGGCAATGGCGAGGACTCCGACGACGATGAGTCCGTTGATCTGCCATGAGCCCCATTCGTAGTCGTGGCCGCCCCAGGCGGAAACGAGGACTATGCAGGAGGTGACGATCGAGATCAGAGCCATCCCCACAAAGTCGACCTTCGGGCGGTGTCCGCTGGTGTGCTTGGGCACTTTGAGGAAGATCGCGGCAGCGATGAGAGCAATGATGCCAAGGGGGAAGTTGATGGCGAAGGCCCAGCGCCAGCCGGGTCCTTCGGTCAGCCAGCCGCCGATGAGCGGACCGGCAACGGAGGACACGGCGAAGGCGGAACCCATGATGCCCATGTACTTTCCGCGCTCACGAGCCGGGACCACAGAGGCGATGATCGACTGGGAGAGGATCATCATGCCGCCACCTCCGATGCCCTGGAGAACACGACCGAAGATGAGCATCGACATGTCGCCCGCGATTAGCGCGAAGACCGACCCCAGCAGGAAGCAGCAGATCGCGAACATGAAGAGGGGCTTGCGACCGAACAGGTCTCCCACCTTGCCGTAGATAGGCATCATGATCGTCGACGCGAGCATGAACGCTGTGGACACCCACAGCATCTGGTCGACGCCGTCGAGTTCGCCCACGATCGTCGGCAGAGCGGTTGCCAGCACCGTCTGGTTGAGGGAGAACATGAACATGGCGATCATCAGACCCACGAAGAGCAGGATGATCGCAGATGTCTTCATCGGCTCGGTATCGTCGTGGTCTTGCACGGTTTGGGTCATTTCCCCAGTCCTCGGTCCTTGGTTACTTCTCATCACAGCCTTTGTCATAGTCGGTTCAGAACCTTGAGGAAGAGCCCCAGTGATTCTTCGTAGATTTCTTTGGTGCCACCCTTTTCGTCCACGAGCTCAGGCGATCGTTTGAGCCTCTGGCCCGCGTGGTTCAGCGGCACTCTGCATAGTTGGGTGAGCATCCTGGCACTGCGCCAGGCCGATTCCTCCGAGGAGAACTCCTGGCCCAGGAAGCGCAGGCGGGCGAGCACATGCTCTGCCACCAGCTCTTCGAGTGCCTCGGCACGGTCGAACCGTTTGCTGACCAGCTCCGGGTATCGAGCAAACAGCGTTCTCCGCCGCGCGGGCATAGCGGGGTCGACGGACCCCATCAGCAGCGCTTCGCGCACGAATCGGGACGTGTCTGCAGCTAGGTCTTCGATTCCGGTTTCGGAGTGGACGTAGGCATCGACGACGTGTTCATCGATATTGGACTCATCGAGTCCGACGATCGCGTCTTCCTTCGTCGCGTAGTAATTGAAGAAGGTGCGTGTTGACACGCCCACGTCTGCAGCGATGCTCGCGACAGTTGCACACTCGAGACCGTCGGCGAGGACCCTCGTGATCGCAGCCTCATGCAGCGCGTGTCGTGTCAGACGCGCTTTTCTGGAGCGGAGGGATTCGGTTTCGGTCATGAGAATATTTTTGCATCTCATGCAACTTTTCACCAACTGCAAAATTGCAATTGTGCACTATTTCACGTTCTCAGCCGAGAACCGCAGTTCTCACATGAGTGTCTTCAGACGGGCCCTGTGCTGTTCGAGGACCTGCAGCTGCCCCAGAAGCGTCGTCTGCGCAGCGGTGTCCGTGGTGTCCTGTCGCTGCAGACGTGAGTGCAGTTCCTTAGCGATCCGTTCGAGGTCGTAGTCGAAGAGTCGGGCCACGATGCCCCTGGCAAACCCCTCCGCGCTGACACCGTCGGCCACCGGCAAAGGAGTCACCAGCAGCTGTGTGACATAGGGTTTGAGGTCCTCGTCACTGGCGGCGAGGACGGCATCTGCCCACCGAGCGGCGTCGGCCGTTCCAGGCGATGTCGAACCGCCTGCTGATTTCAAACCTCCGGCAGCCTTGATGGCAGCCTGGATTCGGCGATAGCCGGGGTGTTCGAAAGCTCGTGCGGACAGGGAATCGAAGAGCTTGGCATTGACGAACTCTGGATGCTGCAGCGCCACCATCAGGGCGCCCTTCTCCGTTTTGAGGCGAGCGGGGCTGATCGGTGCCGACAGGTTCGATACATCGGGGCGCTCGTCATAGACATATTCGATGGCGGTGTCGTCTCGGCCCGGGACTCCCCCAACTCCGGGCGCCTGCGGCCTGTTCATCTGCGCTGGCTGCCCACCGGCCGGGTTCTGCGGTGCACCGGGCGAAGGCTGCGCTGACCCAGGAGGGGACTGCGAAGGAGCCTGAGGTGGGGCCGGTGGACCTCCGGCCAGAGGCTGACGAGCCTGGCTCGGCTGCGTCTTCTTCGGGCGCTTCCGGGCATCCCTGACGGCGGATTCGACTTCGTCGATGTCGACGCCGATACGACCGGCGACGAAGCGATAGTAGTGGCTGAGGCTGTTGCGATCACGGATATCTGCCAGGACCTCGGCGCTGGCTTTGACTGCAGCGATCCTGCCCTCGACCGAGTCGAGGTCGTAACGCGAGATCGCGGTGGTGATGACGAATTCGAAAAGCGGTTTGCGACCGTCGATGAGTTCGCGCAGAGCACCATCGCCCTTCTGCATCCGCAAGTCGCAGGGGTCGAGTCCACCGGGTTCGACGGCGACGAAGGTCTGGGCAGTGAACTCACTTTCGAATTCGAAGGCTCGCAGGGCCGCTTTCTGTCCGGCTGCGTCTCCGTCGAAGGTGAAGATCACCTGGCCAGTCGGATCGTCGCCGAGCAGGCGCCGCACGATCTTCACGTGTTCGGGCCCGAAGGCCGTTCCACAGGTGGCGACCGCCTGTGTGACTCCTGCGAGATGGGCGGCCATGACATCGGTATAGCCTTCGACGATGACCACGCGTTTGGTCTTCGCAATGTCCTTCTTCGCCAGGTCCAGCCCGTAGAGCACCTGGTTCTTGTGATAGAGAGCAGTCTCCGGAGTATTGAGATACTTCGGCCCCTGGTCGTCGTCGAACAGACGCCTGGCACCGAAGCCGATAGTCCTCGATGTCATGTCTTTGATGGGCCAGACAACCCTGCCGCGGAAACGGTCGTAGATGCCGCGGCCGCCCTCGCTGGCCAAGCCACCGGCGAGGATCTCCTCTTCGCTAAACCCAGCCCGTTTGAGCTGCTTGGTCAGCGAATCCCATGATTTGAGTGCGAAGCCGAGACCGAACTCCTTGCTCGAGCTGAGAGGGAAGCCACGGCCTTCGAGGAACTCCCGACCGATCTGCCCCTGCTCGCCTTCGAGAGACTGGGTGAAGAAGCGCTGCGCGACCTCGTGCATCTCCAGCAGCCGTTGCCGCCGGCTGGCCTGTTCGCGGTCGGGTCCTTTGCCGTCTTCGTAGCGCAGATGCATGCCGATCCTGCCGGCCAGCGACTCGACGGTTTCGACGAAGCTGAGCTGTTCGACCTTCTGCAGGAACGCGAAGACATCGCCGGACTCCCCGCAGCCGAAGCAGTGATACATCCCGACCTGGGGTCGGACGGTGAACGAGGGCGTCTTCTCATCGTGAAAGGGGCACAGGCCCTTGAGCGAGCCGATCCCCGCGGTCTTGAGCGTGACGAACTCACCCACCACCTCGTCGATACGAGTGCGATTGCGAAGCTCGTCGATGTCCTCGCGTCTGATCAGTCCGGCCATGGTCTAGAGACGATCCCCCGCCCCTGCTTTGAGCTGGTGGTACAGGGCCCAGGCGGAATGGTCGGTCAGAGATGCGATCTGGTCGACGACGACACGCAGCCGAGCAGCGTCATCGTTCGCCTCGAAGTAGTCAGCTCTGAACATCGGGTCAAGATTGATCGGTGCTTCGGAATACCACTGGGCCAGCTCGGTGATGACCGCGGACTGGATGTCATGGAGGCGCAGACGATCTTCGGCGACCATCACCGTCAGCGTCGCCATTCCCTTGAGGATCGCGATCTCGACGCCCGTGGGTTCGGGCACGACCAGTGAGGCCGCGTAGCGAGCAAGAGGCTCCCAGCCGAATTCCTCACGAGTTGCTGCTTCCGCTGCACCGACGAACCGACCGATGAGCTGGCTGGTCATGTGTTTGAGGGTTGCTTGGGCACGCCTGGATCCGTCATAAGTCTCCGATGGCCAGTAGGCTGCCGCCTGCAGTCGTGACAGCGCCTTGTCCATCTCCTCGTCACTCGTGGTCGGCAGATACCACTTGCGGGTGATTTCGAAGAGCTCTCCGCGCCGGATCTCGGCAGCGAAATCTCCCAGGTGCAGATGTCCGCCGGCGATCGCGTCTTCGACGTCATGGACGGAGTAGGAGATGTCATCGGCGAGGTCCATCACCTGGGCCTCAAGGCACCGCTTCCCTGTCTCGATGCCGTCACGGTAGAAGTCGAAGACTCCTCTGTCATCGTCATAGACGCCGAATTTTCGTACACCGGAATCGCGTCGACCCACCGATGCCTCACTCCGCGACCAGGGGTATTTGGTCAGCGCGTCGAGGCTGGCTCGGGTCAGGTTGAGCCCGGCTGGGCGCCCGTCATCAGCGATCACCTTCGGTTCGATCCGCGTGACCAGTCGCAGCGTCTGCGCATTGCCTTCGAAGCCGCCAACGTCGATGCACAGTGCGTCGAGGATGGTTTCGCCGTGGTGGCCGAACGGCGGGTGTCCGAGGTCATGGCTCAGGCAGGCGGTGTCGACGATATCGGGGTCGCAGCCGAGGTAGCGGGCGAGTTCGCGTCCGACCTGGGCGACCTCGAGGGAGTGGGTGAGTCGGGTGCGGACGAAATCGTCTGTCCCCGGCGAGACGACCTGGGTCTTCGCGCCGAGTCGGCGCAGGCCTGCGGAGTGCAGCACCCGGGCACGGTCACGCTGAAAAGCCGATCGGCGCGGATTCTTCGCCGGTTCGCTCACCCACCGATCTTCGTCCCACGGCGTGTAGACCGCCACGGTCCCCGAGCGCACCGATGTGCGTGGGTGAGATTCGAATGGCATTGTCATCCTCCCGAGATGTCGAGTTCCGCCTCGGAGAGCAGTGACTTCCCGCTGACATCGAAGATGCGGGAGTCGAGCCACCCTTCGGGCAGATGCGGCTTCTTCGGGCGGGTGGTCCGCCCCCGGGAGCCTTCCGCATCGGTACCAGGATACGGTGCCTCGTGATCGAGCTGAGCCAGCAGCCCCTCGAGTTCCTCCAGCGAGGAGACCATCGCCAGCTGACGACGCAGATCTCCCCCGACCGGATAGCCCTTGAAATACCAGGCAATATGTTTGCGCAGGTCACGAACACCGTAGAACTCGTCCGCATAGTATTCGACCAGGTATTCACCGTGCTTGTAGACCGCACGTGCCACCTCGGCGAGGCCCGGTCGGAAGCGTTCATCACTGCCACCCAGAGCATTGGCGAGGTCGCCGAACAGCCATGGCCGTCCCTGGCATCCACGGCCGATGACGACACCATCGCAACCGGTCCTGGCCATCATTTCCAGGGCATCCTCGGCAGTGAAGATGTCACCGTTGCCCAGCACAGGAACGGTGTCGCCGAGGTGGTCCTTGAGTCGTGCGATCGCGTCCCAGTCTGCCTGGCCCGAGTACAGGTCCGCCGCGGACCGGCCGTGAAGTGCGACCGCTGCGACACCTGCGTTGCGGGCTGTCTCACCGGCATCGAGGAAGGTCTGGTGGTCCTTGTCGATGCCCTTGCGCATCTTCACCGTCAGCGGGATGCCGCCACGGTCTGCTTCGGTCACAGCCGTGGTGACGATGGCCTCGAAGAGGTCCTTCTTCCACGGCAGGGCCGAGCCGCCACCCTTACGAGTGACCTTGGGTACAGGGCAGCCGAAGTTGAGGTCGATGTGGTCGGCGCGGTCCTCTTCAACGATCATCCGCACGGCCTGCCCGATCGTCTCCGGGTCGACGCCGTAGAGCTGAACCGATCGCGGGGTCTCGAAGGGCTCGTGTTGGATGATGCGCATGCTCTTGGGGCTGCGTTCGACCAGGGCTCTGGACGTCACCATCTCCGTCACGTAGAGACCGGCACCGTACTCGCGGCACAGGCGCCGAAAGGCTGTGTTGGTGATTCCCGCCATCGGTGCGAGCACCACTGGCGAGGACAGCTCGATGGGGCCGATGCGCAGAGGCTCGACGGTCACTGGGGATACGGACTCTGGGGCAGGGCTGATGACACTCACCATGCTATTATCCCCGAGTCGTCAAATGATGAGACACCTGCACAGGCAGAAGCCTCAGTCTCACGATCGCGCATAGGTGCCCTCCTTCGGGATCTCGACTCTGTCCTCATCAACTTCCCTGTCCACATCAACCCGAACCGGAGCCAGAAATTCCCGAATGTCCCATTCGACGTCGAGTCGCAGTTCTTGTGCGAGGCGATCATCGTGGGTGATGACGATCATCGCACCACCGAAACCGTCCAAAGCTGTGACCAAAGCCCTCAGCGATGACAGGTCGAGGTTGTTGCCGGGTTCATCGAGGACGAGCAGCTGCGGCGCAGGGTCCTGGAGCAGGCTCTTCGCCAAGGCCACACGGAACCGTTCTCCTCCGGACAAGGTCGAGCAGAGCTGATCGGTCCGACCTGCCCTCAGTCCCATCGCCGCCAAGACCTCATGGACGCGGTGCGGCCCCAGACTATGGTTGTTCTCCCTCACCGCTTCCATGACGGTGAGCGTCGGCGGCAGCCTGTACTGCTGGTCGAGGATGCCGATCGAGACCGGAACCGTGACCGCCAGGTTCGGGAACAGCTCGTCGATCGGAGCACCTGTGTCGTGACGGCCGGCGATTGCTGCCATCATCGTCGATTTCCCAGAGCCGTTGGCGCCGGTCAGTCGGATGCGCTCGGGACCGACCACTGTGCGTGGCTGGGCCAGTGCTCCCCCGGTGATGTCGAGGACTCGTTTGCCGGAATGGATCACAGTCTCCGGCAGATCCAAGCGAATGCTCGAGTCTCTGCGCAGTGCGTCTTTGGCCGTGTTCACCGTCGACCGTGCCTCCGCCTCGTCGGCTGCCTTGTCTCCGCGTCTCTTCGCCGCACTCTTCTGGGCGAAATCCGTCAGTCCATTCATGACTATCTTCGGTCGGCGCTTATTCTCTTTGTCTTTGGCCGCCTTCCGATCGGCCCGGGCCAGCTTCGTTTCGAGTTCAATGCGCTGGCGCTTTTCGATCGCCAGGGACTTCTTGGCGTCGACGAGGTCTGCCAGTTTCGCCTTCCTCTTCGGCCGCGACCATGGCTTCATAGTTGTCGAAGTCACCTCCGTACACCCGCAGCTGGTCGGTCATCTCAACGATCGTCGTCACGCTCGTCAACAGGCCGCGGTCATGGGAGATCACCAAGGTCGGGCCCGTCCTGTCCCGCAGCAGCGTGGCCAAGCGGGCACGCCCCGCCTCGTCGAGGTTGTTGCTTGGTTCGTCCAGGATCAGCCAGCGATCGCCCGCCAACGCAGCCCGGGCCAGACCGATGCGCATGGCCTGGCCTCCCGAAAAGGTGGACAGTCGGCGGTCCAGGGCATCGGCGTCGAGTGTCAAGCCGAGATCGGCCAGAGCACTCAGGGCCCTTTCTTCGATGTCCCAGTCATCCCCGATGACGTCGAAGTCACCTGGCTGTGCTTCACCGGCCAGGGCGGTCGACAGCGCCGACCTGATGTCGGAGATTCCAAGCGCCGTGGCGACGGAGTCCTCGGTGTGCGGCAGCAGCTGATCGATGTAGACGGCACCTTCGGCACCGGTGATATGGCCGGCACTGGGTCTGATCTGACCGGCGATGATCCTGGCGAGGGTGGATTTGCCGATCCCGTTCTCGCCGACCAGCCCGACGATGGCGGCCGGGATTGAGGCGGTCAGTGATGTGAAGATCTCGGTGTCGTCGCCGAGGCGGTATCCGAGATTGGAGATGGATATGGCAGCAGTCATATGTGTCCTCATTTCGTGCACAGAAGTGCGGCGCGGGTCCGTAGCACCCGCTTGATGCGGAAATGAGGAATTACTTCACGAAGTGACTGTCTTTCGCCGGAAATGTGTCAACACAAGGATGCCGGAGGTCGGATGACCGCGTCAAGAGCCATCTGCAGCCGAGGCTTTCTGCAACTGAAGCTACCTGGCCGAGGGGTGCTTCAGACGATGATGAGCATCAGCTCTGCTGGCTCGTCGCCCGGGTTGGACAGCTGATGGGGAACATCGCCCGGTGCCTGGGCACAGTCACCGACTCGCAGTGTGGTTCGGCGATCGATGGTGACGATTTCGATGCTGCCGGCAAGGACGAAGAAGGTCTCCCGTGAGCCGCTGCGGTGAGCTGCGAACGAGGCGGTCTCGCAGTGCGGATCGAGTTTGTAGTGCACGACTTCCATGTTCTCCCGCGGCGCGGGGAGATCCCGTCGCACTGTGCCCCTGCCATAAGCGCTGTGGGAGGGGATGGAGCGGCTGGGGGTGATGATCACCTCCGGCGGAGCGAGGAGTTCTCCCACATCGACGCCGAGGGCTCGGGAGAGGCCCATGGCGTTGGAGACGGAGGTGTCCTGTTCGCCGCGTTCGATCTTCGACAAGGCCGCCCGGGAGATCCCGGCACGGACTGCGAGCTCATTGAGCGTCAAGTCGTTGTATTTGCGGCGGGCTCTGATGCGCGCGCCAAATACTCGAGCCCCGAGGTCCTCTGTGGTCGCCATTGTGACATCATAGTTTATTCTTGAATAATAGAGTCAATTCTACCAAGGTAAACTTCTTCACATGATGGATCTGTTCATATGACTCCGCTGCTGGCGCTTGCCCCCATTATGCTCGCCATCGCCCTGCTCATCCTCAAGCAGAGTTCGTGGATCTCCGCCACGGCCGGGGTGATTGCCGCCGTTCTGGCGGTGATCTTCTTCTTCCCCACGCCGATGTCGGTTCTGCTCGAGTCCGGCGCGGCTTATTTCCCTCTCATCCTTGAGGTCGCCCTTATCCTGCTCTTCGGCATGGTTCTGGCCCGACTGCTCGAAGCCGCAGGCTCAATGGGTGAGATCTCCGCGTGGGTCGAAGCGGCGGCACCCAGTCGCCCTTTGGGTGTGGCTCTCGTCGTCTTCGGACTAGTCCCCTTCGCCGAGTCCGTCACCGGCTTCGGCATCGGTGTGACTATCGGTGTCCCCGTGCTTCGACTCCTTGGCTGCTCGCTGCGGCAATCGGCGATCCTCGGACTCCTGGGGCTCATTGCTGTGCCTTGGGGCGCACTGGGTCCGGGGACGACGGTTGCGGCGGCACTGGCCGGCCTCGATGTCGACGAGCTCGGCGTGGCGACGGCGTGGATCAATGCGATCCCCGTCATCATCGTCGCCGTCTCGGTGATCCTCATCATGCGCCCCGGCCTCGTCTCCTGCCTGGGAATCGCGGCGGCCGCGGCACTCATGTGGGCAGGCATCCTGACCGCGAGCATTGCCATCGGCATGGCCCCGGCAGGCATCATCGGTTCGCTCCTCGTCATCACCGTGATGGGAGGCATCTTCATACTCCGACGTCGCAGCACCGGCTTCACCCGGAGACTGGGGATCGCGGTGCTGCCTTACGCAACACTGACACTCGGCCTGCTGCTGGCCCGCGCACTCTACTCCGCTCTCCCCTCGCTGCTGACCCAGATCCTCGCCTCTCCCCCGGTCTGGCTGGCCGCCGCCTGCCTGATCGCAGCGCTGACGGTGACATCACGGCGCATCGTCACCCGTTCCGCCGTGCGCTCCTGGGCACCCATCGGAGCGGGGACAGCGGCCTTCATGCTGATGGGCTGGATCATGACGACGACCGGCATGAGTGCTGCGATCGGCTCGCTGGTGCCTGCCGGTCTCATTCTGCTCACGCCTTGGCTGACCGCCACCGGAGCCGTGGTCACCGGCTCGAACACCGGCGCCAACTCCATGTTCACCGGCACCATCGACGCGGCCGCCACGGCCTCCCACGTCTCCTCCCTGCCCGTCGTGGCTGCAGGAAACGCAGCGGGCTCGCTCGCCGCCCTCGCAGCTCCTCCCCGTGTCGCAATGTCGGTGCAGATGGCCGACTCCTCCGGCCCCGCCTCGGCGAATGACATCGGCTGGGTCCAAGGCCGGGTACTGGCCGTGGCCGGAGTCAACGCGCTCTGCCTCGGGCTCTGGATCCAGTTCATGGTCTGATATCGCCGAGGCTCGCCCCAGACCCGAACCTCAGGTCAGACCCGAAGCTGCGGTCAGACCCGGATGAGTTCGCGCGGGAACGCGGTGAACGTGTCACAGCCGGTGTCGGTGATGAGTATGGACTCGGACAGTTCGTAGCCGTATCCGTTCATCCACATGCCGCAGATGAGGTGAAAGGTCATTCCCGCTTCGAGGAACTGATCGTCCTCGGTCCTGATCGAAATCGTGCGCTCGCCCCAATCCGGCGGATAGCCGATCCCGATGGAGTAGCCCAGTCGGCTCGGCTTCTCCAGCCCCGCCAGCGCCAGCACTCGATTCCACGTCCGCGCGAGTTCGGCGGTGGGCACCTCGGGCGCGGCTACATCGAGTACGGCAGCCAGCGCCTCGGCGACGACGCCCTCGAGCCGGATGAGCTCCTGCTTCGGCTTTCCCATCACCGCGGTGCGCGCCAAGGGCACATGATAGCGGCGGTGGACACCGGCCAGCTCAATGCTCACAGACTCATCGTCGATGAACTTGCGGTTCGTCCAGCTCAGGTGCGGGGTGTCAGCGCTCTCCCCCGTAGGCAGCAGCGGAACGATGGCCGGGTAGTCTCCCCAAGCATTTCCGCGTCCGCGGGCCTGCGCGGCGGCGATCTCCGCGGCCACCTCGTTCTGCGCAACCCCGATCCCGATGGTTCCCAGTGCGGCATCCATCGACTCCGTGGTCACCTCGGCGGCAGTATGCATCAGCGCCACCTCGGCTGGGGATTTGATCGCCCGGATCCAGTTGACCAGCTCGAAGGAGTCGACGAGGCGCCACTCAGGGACGCCATTGACCAGGGATCGAAATGCCCGCGGCGAGAAGAAGTGGGAGTCCATCTCCACACCGACCGGTGACGAGGACGCCCGGGCGACCTCCCAGCGTTGCCGCAGCGCGAAGGATACCCAGTCGAAGGGGTGAATATGGGGCCGCTGCACGTAGCGTTCGGGATAGCCGACGATGTCCTCGGGCGGCAGCCACGACGTGTGCGTGGCACCCCTGGCGTCCATGTCCCTGAGGAACAGCGTGAGCGGACCCGCGGCCGGCACGAACAGCAGCTGCGGAGTATAGAAGGACCAGGCGTTGTAGCCGGTCAGATAATAGACATTCGCGGGGTCCGTGACGATGAGCGCCGACAGTCCCTGATCGACCATGCGATTGCGCACCGAGGCGATGCGCCCCAGGTATTCATCAGGGCTGAACGACAGGTCGTTCGCGCCGATCGTGTCGACCTCGCCCGGCCGCGGCTGGGGGCGAGCCCTGACTTCCTGCCCTGCCCGGCCCTGTTCGGCACCGGGCCGCATTCCCTGCACATCCGGCCGGTTGTCTTCTCCGGCGTAGAACAGCTCACCCTCATTCATGATTACAGTCTGGTGAGCCGCATCACACCGTGTCAATCACTCCGACACGCGTGTTGCCGAGTGACGCCCACGCGTGTTAACGGGCGGCACTAAGCGTGGAAAAGTGAAATCCTGACGAATCCAGAACCATTATTTTTCAGATTCGACTGAATTCGCATACGAACATGCGCATTCCGACTGATTCAATGGTAGATTGTATTGAGATCCAAATCACGGAGGTGAAGAATGACCCACTTGATGCCGAGCGGAAGCAATCACCGCCTGGGCAATCTCGACGAGAAATCGAAAGCGATCATCGTCGAGCTGCAGCACGACGGACGCAAGTCCTATTCCGCCATCGGAAAGTCCGTCGGACTGTCCGAAGCAGCCGTGCGTCAGAGGGTCTCCAGACTCATCGATTCCGGCGTGATGGAAATCGTCGCCGTAACCGATCCGCTGAGTCTGGGCTTCGCCCGACAGGCCATGGTGGGGGTCAAGGTACGGGGCGATATCTCGAAGGTCTCCGACCGGCTTCACGGATACGACGAGATCGACTATCTCGTCGTGACCGCAGGGTCGTTCGACATCCTGGTCGAGATCGTCTGCGAATCGGATCGCCACCTGATCGAATTCGTCAACCAAGAACTCCGCTCGATCGACGCAGTCGTGGACACGGAGCTCTTCATGTACCTCTCACTCGAAAAGCAAAAATACAATTGGGGGACGCGATGACAGAGAATGTCACCAGAACCGGCACCGGCTATCAGGATGCCATCCGCAACAACATGTGGATGCACATGTCGCCACACCAGGCACTGTTCAACGGCGGTGAAGCACCGATCATCACCCGTGGCGAAGGCCACCACATCTTCGATGACAAGGGCAACAAGTACATCGACGGTCTGGCCGGACTATTCACGGTCCAGGTGGGCCACGGTCGCGAAGAGATCGCAAAGGCGATGTACGATCAGGCACTGAAGCTGCCATTCATGCCACTGTGGTCCTTCGCCCATCCGCAGGCCATCGAGGTCTCTGAGCGCCTGGCCAGCTACGCTCCCGGCGACCTCAACCGAGTCTTCCTCACCTCCGGCGGCGGCGACTCCGTCGAGTCCGCAATGAAGCTGGCGAAGAACTACTTCAAGATCACGGGCAAGCCGGGCAAGCACAAGATCATCTCGCGTGCCACCGCCTACCACGGCACCCCACACGGCGCCCTGTCCGTGACCTCGCTGCCCGATCTGCGCGAACAGTTCGCGCCCCTGGTGCCCGGTGCGATCAAGGTGCCCAATACGAACTTCTACCGTTCGCCGCAGCCCTACGCCCACGATGAGAAAGCCTTCGGCCGCTGGGCAGCGGACCGCATCGCCGAGGCCATCGAGTTCGAGGGCGCCGATTCAGTCGCGGCCGTCTTCCTCGAACCGGTGCAGAACTCCGGCGGCTGCTTCCCGCCGCCACCCGGATACTTCGATCGGGTGCGCGAGATCTGCGACGAGTACGACGTGCTCATGGTCTCCGACGAAACCATCTGCGCCTATGGCCGCATCGGCGACATGTTCGCCTGCAACGACTTCGGATATGTCCCCGACATCATCACGAGCGCCAAGGGCATCACCTCCGGCTATGCACCGTTGGGCGCAATGATCGCCTCGGATCGCCTGTTCGAGCCCTTCGGCCCCGGTGGAGACGAGACCTTCTACCACGGCTACACCTTCGGCGGTCACCCCGTCGCCTGTGCCGCGGCGATGGCGAACTTCGACGTGTTCGAAAAGGAGAAGCTCAACGACCACGTCCATGAAAATGCCGCTGCGTTCAAGTTCACCCTCGAGAAGCTCAAGGATCTGCCGATCGTCGGAGACGTTCGCGGTGAGGGCTTCTTCTACGGCATCGAACTCGTCAAGGACCGTGACACCAAGGAGTCCTTCACCGAGGAGGAGTCCGAACGCATCCTCAAGAACTTCGTGTCCGCGAAGATGTACGAAAACGGCCTGTACTGCCGCGCCGATGACCGTGGAGATCCAGTCATCCAGCTCTCGCCTCCGCTGACCGTGGGCCAGAAGGAGTTCGACGAGATGGAGCAGATCATCCGCGGCGTCCTCTCGGAGGCCTGGACGAAGCTCTGATCCCAGCTGAGACTCGTTCGCACCGGGTCGAGGCGACCCTGGAGCTGTCAGCCGAATCGGCCCCGATGCCTCATAGAGGAGTCGGGGCCGATTCGCGTCCGTCAGAATCTCTCGAATCGTTCTCGCTCCTGTGCCGGAAGCTCGACGGGCGCCCTCGAACGGGCGTTGAGACCACCCCGACTGACGTCGTCGAACCAGCGTCGGCACCGCCCGAACTCATGCCCTCGAATCGGTGACGTCGCCCTATGACGGGCCGGAAGAATTCGCAGCTCGGCCAGGCACTCCTGGCCCTTCAGCAGCTTCACCGCCACTCCGGTCACGTTCAGGACGCAGGCCGGATCTGACAACGAGGACACCCAACCCAGTCGTCAGAGGAATCGCGATGACGAGACCGACCGAGCACACGAGGATACTCACGACATCGACCGACATCTCTCCCAGAGTCAGGGTCTCGAAGAACGACTGGTCATGCGCCGAGACGATGATGAGCGTCAACAGCGCAGACCCCACATAGGCGAATGTGATCGTGTACACGGTCGAGGCAATGTGGTCGCGGCCGATTCGCATGGCTCGGGTGAAGAGCTGCCCGGCCTTCAGATCCGGTGCCACGCTGGCCAGCTCCCACACCGCCGAGGCCTGTGTGATGGTGACGTCGTTGAGCACGCCGAGGCCGGTGACGACAATTGCACAGACGATGAGGTCGGCCATCGACACGTCTGCGGTGTCCGCGAGCAGGAACGCATCCTCGGTGTAGGCAACGCCGAGATTCGCCCAAGAGGTCATCCAGGCACCGAGCACGCCGGTGATGATGATGCCGAGTACAGTTCCGAAGAGAGCTGTAGTCGTCCGCGTAGACACTCCGTGTGCCAGATACAAGGCGATGAGCATGATCGCACTCGCGGCGACCATGGCCACCAGGATCGGCGGCTGACTGTCGAGAATGGCCGGCAGCATGAAGACGATCAGTACGACACCAGCGAAGCCGAGGCCGGCCAGCGCCCGCAGACCGCGAAAGCCCGCGACCAAGAGCACGACGAGCCCGTAGATGATCGCCAGTGCGAGAATCGGAACATTCCTGTCGTAGTCGATGAAGACATAGTCTGAGCCGATCTCCGCGCTGTCCGGGGAATCGGTGAAGTCGAGGACCTTGACCGTGTCTCCGACGCCGATTCCGGACTTGATCGCATCGGGAGTCACATAGAGACTCCCCTCTTGCCCGTCGACTTCGGCCGTGAACGTCATACAGTCCACTGCGAGCGTCGAGTCCTCCTCATCGCCCGACGCACAGTCGGAGGCGTCGACGGCAACGATCTTTGCCTCGGCGTCGGCGACGCCCTCGGCGGAGTTTGTCATCGGGCCGCCGCCCGGCAACTCCTGTTCGGGAGCGTCCGGCCACAGCAGCAGCAGTCCCCCGATCGTGAGGAGGACGAGTGGGACGAGACAAACGGTCATGATCAGACGGACTCTCGGCGAGGCCTTGGGTCCCCGATGGGCTGGCATATGCATGTCGAACCTTCATATGGGTGATGCGAACTCACTGCAGGTGTGTGCACTCGCGATGCGCGGCTCCCAATGCGCGAGGTGCATCACACGCGCCGTTTGCGCTCGAAGGAGCGCTGCCGAACGAGTCAGGTCCGGCCGACCGCCGTTCCGATCGACCGGACCCGCCGTTCAAGGCTCTGCCGACGTGCTCAGGCTCCGCCGAGCGCCTCGGCCAGGTAGTTCTCCACCTGATCGAGGCTCACGCGCTCCTGGCTCATGTCGTCGCGCTTGCGGATCGTCACCGCTTGGTCGTCGAGTGAGTCGAAGTCGAACGTGATGCACAACGGAGTGCCGACCTCGTCCTGACGACGGTAGCGACGTCCGATCGCACCCGCGTCATCGAAGTCGATGTTCCAGCGCTTGCGCAGACGAGCCGCGAGCTCCTTGGCCTGCGGGGACAGCTTCTCGTTGCGGCTCAGCGGCAGGACTGCGGCCTTGACCGGAGCCAGACGCGGATCGAGCTTGAGCACGATGCGCTTGTCGACGCCGCCCTTGGTGTTCGGTGCCTCGTCCTCGGTGTAGGCGTCGATGAGGAAGGCCATCATCGAGCGGGTGAGCCCGAAGGACGGTTCGATGACATAGGGGGTGAAGCGTTCACCGCTGGCCTGGTCAAAGTACTGCAGCTTCGCGCCGGAGGCCTCGGTGTGGGTGCCGAGGTCGTAGTCGGTGCGGTTGGCCACACCCATGAGCTCGCCCCATTCGGAGCCCTGGAAGCCGAAGCGGTACTCGACGTCGATCGTGCCCGACGAGTAGTGTGCCCGGTCATCTTCGGGGACGTCGAGGCGGCGCACGTTGTCCTCGGAGATGCCGAGGTCGAGGAACCAGTTCCAGCAGGCCTCGACCCATTCGCGGTAGTAGTCGTCGGCCTCGTCGGGACGAACGAAGTACTCGAGCTCCATCTGCTCGAACTCACGGGTGCGGAAGATGAAGTTACCGGGAGTGATCTCGTTGCGGAAGGCCTTGCCGATCTGGCCGATGCCGAACGGCGGCTTCTTCCGTGCAGCGGTCACGACGTTGTTGAAGTTGACGAAGATCCCCTGCGCGGTCTCAGGCCGCAGGTAGTTCAGACCCGCTTCTGATTCCACCGGACCCAGGAAGGTCTTGACCAACCCGGAGAACTCCTGCGGCTCGGTCCACTGACCGCGGTTTCCGCAGTCGGGGCAGACGATGTCGGCCATGCCGTTCTCGGGTGCCTTGGAGTGCTTGGCCTCGTAGGCTTCGACGAGGTGGTCCTCACGGTGGCGCTTGTGGCAGCTGAGGCATTCGACGAGCGGATCGACGAAGGTAGCCACGTGGCCCGAGGCTTCCCAGACCCGTTTGGGCAGGATGACCGAGGAGTCGAGTCCGACGACGTCTTCGCGTCCGCGGACGAAGGTCTGCCACCACTGGGCCTTGATGTTGTCCTTGAGCTCAACACCCAACGGCCCGTAGTCCCAGGCCGAACGGGAACCGCCATAGATCTCTCCGGCTTGGAAGACGAATCCTCTGCGTTTGGCCAGGGCGATGACGGCATCCAACTTGGACTGTGCCACGTTTATTCTCCTTGAGGTAGTTCGCCGACGGCCGGCTGCCGTGGCTCGCAGGTACAGCCTATCGGTTCGCCTGCGATCGGTGGCTGTCGACTCCTGGGCGACGGAACTCACACTTAAAGCGGGCCGCAGAGCCACCTCGGCGGGCAAGTGGCATGTAGAGTTGAGGTACACCCAAACCTTTCTCCGTACTGACGGTTTTCAAGTCTGTCCAAGCAAGCCTTGGATCTCATACGGTTTCGGCCCGGATTGCTCACGATGATTGCACAAGCGGCCGCAGGGTAGATCGCCACTACAGTCATCTGCGATCAAGTGTGTGCCGACGTGAGAGAGAAAACTCATGACCGATGTGTCCTCATCCGACGATCCGACAACACCGAAGTTCTCCGAGCTGGGTCTCCACCCGCTCGTCCTCCAGGCGGTCGAGGCTCAGGGTTACGAAACCCCGACCCCGATCCAGGCCGAAACGATTCCCGCACTGGTCGAAGGCCGCGACGTCATCGGACTCGCCCAGACCGGTACCGGCAAGACCGCCGCTTTCGCCCTGCCGGCACTGTCCGACCTCGCCGAGGCGGGTCGCGCCAATGACGGCCCCTTCGCTCTCGTACTGACCCCCACCCGTGAGCTTGCAATCCAGGTCGCCGAGGCGTTCACCTCCTATGCGACGAACCTCGACGACTTCTCCGTCCTCCCGATCTACGGCGGCCAGGCCTACGGCCCGCAGCTGTCCGGGCTCAAGCGCGGCGCTCAGGTCGTCGTGGGAACGCCCGGTCGTGTCATCGACCACCTCAAGAAGGGCTCCCTCAGGCTCGGCAGCCTCCGTCACCTCATCCTCGATGAGGCCGACGAGATGCTCAAGATGGGCTTCGCCGAAGACATCGAAGAGATCTTCAGCCAGTCCGGTGACTCACGTCAGGTGGCTCTGTTCTCCGCCACCATGCCGACGTCGATCCACCGCCTGACCGGCAAGTACCTCAACAACCCCAAAGAGGTGCGGGTCGCGTCGAAGTCGCAGACCGGATCGAACATCCGTCAGCGCTACCACATGGTCCAGCACTCCCATAAGCTCGACGCCCTGACCCGGATCCTCGAGGTCGAGGAGTACGAGGGCATCATCATGTTCGTCCGCACCAAGCAGGCCACGGAGGAGCTCGCGGAGAAGCTGCGTGCACGCGGCTTCAAGGCCTCGGCAATCAACGGCGACATTCCCCAGCAGGCCCGTGAGCGCACGATCGACATGCTGCGCAGCGGCAAGGTCGACATCCTCGTCGCCACCGATGTCGCAGCCCGCGGCCTCGACGTCGAACGCATCACCCTCGTCGTCAACTTCGACATCCCCCATGACACCGAGTCCTACGTCCACCGCATCGGCCGCACCGGCCGTGCAGGACGTTCCGGCGAGGCCATCCTCTTCGTCACCCCGCGTGAACAGCGTCTGCTCGGCTCCATCGAGCGCGCAACGAAGCAGAAGGTCGAACCGCTGTCGATGCCCAGCGTCGAACAGCTGACGAATACTCGTGTGGAGAAGTTCACGAAGCGCATCGACGATGTGCTGGCCACGACCGAACTGACCGAGCTCGCGACCGTCATCGAACAGTACGAGCTCTCCCGCAATGTTCCGGCGACGGACATCGCAGCCGCTCTGGCCTCCATGGTCCTCGAGTCGAACTCTCTCACGGCAGACCCCATGCCTGAGCCGAGCCGCGGCAAGCCAGGACGTGACCGTGACGGCGGCGGACGCGACGGAAAGCCCGGTCGTGAACGCTCGTCTCGTCCGCGTGATGAGAACATGACCACCTACCGTCTGGCCCTTGGCCGCAACGAACGCCTGCAGCCAGGCGCGGTTGTCGGTGCCATCGCCAACGAGGGCGGCCTGACCTCGAAGGAGATCGGCCACATCGATATCCGGTCGAACCACACCCTGGTCGACCTGCCCAAGGATCTCGATTCCTCGGTCATGCGCAAGCTCTCGAACACCGAGATCCAGGGTCGTCCGATCGACATTCGTCCGGATTCGGGACGTCCGTCTCGCCCGTTCAAGAAGCGCAACTTCGACAAACAGCCCGGCGACAGCCGCAACTTCCGCGGCGACCGTCGTGGAGGCCAGAAGAAGTTCAGCAATGACCGCTTCGGCGGCGAACGCTCAGGCGATCGTTACTGAGGTTCTGGGCAGTGCGCAGGTACTGCCCGCTGCTGAAGTTCCGGCGCAGCTGAAGAGCTGAGCAGGGTTCGGCACGAAGCTCATAGAGAAGAGGTCCCGCAACGTTTTCGCTGCGGGACCTCTTCTTGTTGCTTGCAGGTTTCGAGGGTTTGGCTTGCGTTTGGCGCCGAGAGCTCAGGAGCTCGATCGGTCCACGGCACCGCCGAAGCGACGGTCACGACGGGCATACTCTTCGATCGCGGACCAGAGGGTGCGGCGATCGACGTCGGGCCAGAGGACGTCCTGGAAGACCATCTCGGCATAGGCGGACTGCCACAGCAGGAAGTTCGAGGTCCGCTGCTCCCCCGACGACCTGAGGAACAAGTCGACGTCCGGCACCTGCGGGGCGTAGAGACGGGAGCGAACGGTCTTCTCGCTGACCTTTCCAGGTTTGAGCTTCCCGGCGGCCACCTCGGCGGTGATCTGGTTGACCGCGTCGACGATCTCCGATCTGCCTCCGTAGTTGACGCAGAACTGGAGGACCAGGCCAGTGTTGTCCTTGGTCATCTCCGCCGCGGATTCGAGTTCGTCGATGACCGAGCGCCACAGGCGACCACGGCGCCCGGCCCACACGATGCGCACACCGAGCTCATTGAGTTCATCGCGGCGACGGCGGATGACATCACGGTTGAAGCCCATGAGGAAGCGAACCTCATCCGGGGACCGTTTCCAGTTCTCGGTGGAGAATGCGTAGGCGGAGAGATAGTCGACACCCATCTCGATGGCACCGTGGATGACTTCGAGAAGTGAGGCCTCTCCGGCCTTATGGCCTTCGGTGCGCGGCAGTCCACGATCATTGGCCCACCGGCCGTTGCCGTCCATGACCACGGCGACGTGCTTCGGGACGAACTTCGCCTCGATGCCGGGGGGTCGGGCTCCGCTGGGGTGCGGGGGCGGCGCGGGGTAGCTCATCTGGCCTCCAGAACTCTCAGTGATCGGATATTGCGCTCCAAATGCCATGACACCCAGTCGGAGACGAGTTTGGAACCGTCGATCTGGTCGTGAAGGTCCGAGGACTCCGCTCGCTGCCAGTCTCCGGAGAGCAGAGCGGCCATGTGCTCGAGCGCATCGGTGTCTGGCAGAGCCGCGCCGCTGGGTCGGCACGTGGTGCACACGGCTCCGCCCAGGGAGGCTGAGAACGCGCGGTGGGGACCAGGGCTGCCACACTGTGCGCAGTCGAGCAGACTCGGTGCCCAGCCGGCCACGGACATGGCCCGGAGAAGATACGCGTCGAGGGCCAACCTCGGCGGGTGCTCGCCGTTGCACAGGGAGCGGATGGCGGAGACGAGAAGCAGGAAGTGGGTGCGCGACTGGGGTTCTACCTCGGTGATTCGGGCGGCAGTCTCAGCCATCACACTGGCTGCGGAGTAGGCGTCATAATCTGCGCCGATGCCGCGGGCGAAGGGCTCGATGAGTTCGACCTGGGTGACGATGTCGAGGCTGCGGCCGACGTGACACTGCAGGTCTACGAGCATGAAGGGTTCGAGTCGGGAACCGAAACGTGACTTGGTGCGGCGGATGCCCTTCGCAACTGCTCGGATCAGCCCGTGGCTGCGGGTGAGAACAGTGACGATGCGGTCGGCTTCGCCGAGTTTGTGCCCCTGGAGCACGATGCCTTCATCACGATAGTTGTGCACCCGCCCATTATCGCAGAGTGCGGCGGGGAATCATCCCCGCCGCACTCATGCATCAGTTGTGAGATTGCTCCCCGGGCAGGCTGCCTGCCCGGGATGCTCAGCCCCGAAGGATCAGCGCTCTCCGTCGCGATCGCGGGCGGCCCGGTTGACCGCCGAGACGACGGCCTTGAGTGAAGCCTTCGTGATGTTGGGGTGCAGTCCGGCACCCCAGACCACACGGTCTTCGACAGCGAGCTCGACGTAGGCTGCGGCCATCGTGTCAGCGCCCGAGCCGATGGCGTGCTCGGTGTAGTCCTGGAGACGGACATCGACGTCGAAATTTTCGATCAGGATCTTCACCAGCGCATCGATGGGTCCTTTGCCGTGACCTTCATAGGTGCGCTCCTGACCGTCGACGATGAGGTCGACTTCGACGCGTTCCGAGGTGCCCGAGTCGTCAACCGTGCCGGAGTCGGTGCGCAGACCCACGATCTGGAAGCGGCCCCAAGCCTTGTCCTGATCATCGCTGGGAAGGTACTCGTAGTTGAAGATGCGACGGATCTCCTCGGCGGAGACCTCTCCCCCACCTTCAGTGTGCACCTGGACGGCGCGGGAGAACTCGACCTGCATGCGGCGAGGCAGATCCAGGCCGTACTCGCTCTTGAGCAGATAGGTGACTCCGCCCTTGCCGGACTGCGAGTTCACGCGGATGATCGCCTCGTAGGAGCGACCCAGATCTTTCGGGTCGACCGGCAGGTAGGGCATGTCCCATTCCATCAGGTCCACGGGAACGCCCTGCTCACTGGCTCTCTTCTCACGGTCGGCGAACGCCTTGTTGATGGCATCCTGGTGCGAACCGGAGAACGAGGTGAAGACGAGGTCACCGCCGTAGGGGTGACGTTCGTGGACGCCGATCTGGTTGCATTCGGTGACGGTGTGGATGACTTCGTCGATGTCGGAGAAGTCCAGTTCGGGGTCGACGCCCTGCGTGTAGAGGTTCAGCGCCACGGTGACCAGGTCGAGGTTTCCGGTCCGTTCGCCGTTGCCGAAGAGGCAGCCTTCGATCCTGTCGGCACCGGCCATGATGCCCATCTCCGCGGCTGCGACACCGGTTCCGCGGTCGTTGTGGGGGTGCAGGGACACGGCCACCTCGTCGCGGTAGGGCATGTTCCGGCAGAACCATTCGATCTGGTCGGCGTAGGTGTTGGGAGTGCCGCGTTCAACCGTGGCGGGCAGGTTGACGACCGTCTCACGGCCGGAAGCCGGCTGCCACATATCGAGGACGCTGCCGACGATGTCGAGAGCGAACTCGGGTTCGGTGTCGACGAAGATCTCCGGCGAGTACTGGTAGCCGAAGTCGACGTCGCCGAGGAGTGACTCGGCGTGCTTCATGACCGCCTGGGTGCCGCGGGTGGCGATGTCGCGAGTCTGGTCGAAGCCCTCACCGTCGAAGCCGAACACGACCTTGCGGAAGACCGGTGCCGTCGCATTGTAGAGGTGAACTGTCGGCTTCTGCGCGCCGACGAGGGATTCCACTGTGCGCTCGATGAGGTCCTCACGGGCCTGGGTGAGCACCGAGATGCGAACGTCGTCGGGGATGGCATCCTGTTCGATGATCTCGCGGACGAAGTCGAAGTCGACCTGGCTGGCTGCGGGGAACCCGACCTCGATCTCCTTGAAGCCGAGTTTGACGAGGAGATCGAACATCTTGCGTTTGCGATCCGGCGTCATCGGATCGATGAGAGCCTGGTTGCCATCACGCAGATCTGTGCTCAGCCAGCGCGGAGCCTTCCGGATCAGCTGGTCGGGCCAGGTGCGGTCGCGCATATCGAGGGCGATCCGGTCCTGGAAAGACTTGTATTTGCTGAATGGCATGGGGGTTGGCTTCTGCAGTTTCATGGTTCCTCAATCATTGTTCGTGTGCTTCTTCAGCATAGGAGAAACTCCGCGACGAGGGTGCTGTTATGTTCAGGACTCGTCGCGGCAAGGAAGGAGGAGCAACCTGTAAGCCACACACACAACTTAGCCCTGGTTGCTCCGCCGGTTCCAAACCTGTCCAAATCCTAAGATCGCTATCCGTCTAGTCGAGGAAGTCGACCGCTGCACGCCGCATGTTGAAGCCGACTCCGGTCTCGTCGGACTTGCACGTCATGCCCTCACGGGTGGAGGTGCAGGTCATCCCCTCGGCCGTGATCGATTCGCCGTAGCCGAGCACTCGAGCGGGACCGGAGCTCTCCGGCGCCTCACGGCAGGAGAAGCCGGCACCTTCATTGTTGGCCACGACGACAGCTCCCCAGTTCTCCATTTGACAGTCGTCGGGCTTCTCGGGGCTGGTGTAGTCGAAGGATGAGATGACGCATCGGGTGCGGTCTGAATCGATCGTGCAGGAGATGTTGCCGGACGGAGACTTGAACGATTCGGCAGCGACCGGCGGCGCCGAGGTCGATGGTTCATCGGTTGCAGAGCCTGCACCCTCGGAGGGCCCCTCGGAGGACGTGCCGGACGCAGAATCGTCCTGGCCCTGCGTCGCATCCCAGGCGATGTATCCGACGATGCCGAGAGCGAGCACCAGGGCGATCGCGGCCAATGCCCAGAGCCAGCCTGGGACCTTCTTCGTCTCGTTGTCATGTCGGTAGGGTCCGCCGGGACCGGCCGGTCCACCCGGTCCGTATCCGCCCGGTCCTCCGGGGCCGTATCCGCCGCTTCCGGGGCCGTATCCGCCGCCGCTGGAACCGTAACCACCGTTGGAGCCAGCGGGTCCTGCAGCACTGCCGCCGGGGCCATAGGCACCACCGGCGGGTCCGTGGCCACCGTGTCCTGCGTAGGCGACTGCTGTCTGTGGGGCGTAGGCTGATGCGCCGTTGGGCACGTGCGACTCGTTTCCGGGGTGTTCGGTGGGATGGGGTTCAGGAGGGGGCTGCGGGGCAGGTGGTCCGGGCGCACCGAATTCGCCATCCCAGGGTTCGGGGTTCGGAGATTGCTCTGCCGACACGCCCTGCGGATTCCACTGCTTCGGTGCCGAGGCAGCTTCTGCCTCGGCGATGTCTTCGGACCTCACCTTGCGCGGGATCGGACCGCTGAATCCGGTTTCGTCGTTCTCTGCTGCGGCCAGCTGGCGCAGCTCCTCGAGGCTGAGCACCTCGGTGGCGTCGGCCCCGTCGGAGGACACCATCGACCGGAGTCTGGCCAGCTCCTCGGAGCTGAGTGCTTGGGTCGAACCATCAGCGGCCGGGGATTTGTCCTGTCCGATGAACAACTGCGTCGTGATCGAATCTGGAGACTCCTCGGCCGGCCTCCGACGCCCGGGGCGCGGAGGATGATTCGGCACAGGTGGAATGCTCATGGGGTCATTTTCGCATAGTCACTTCCACTGAGTTCTCAAGGTTCGTGAGAAGATGACCTCATGTTCAGTGGTGGAGCCCGAACCGGGACCAGCCTGACGGTCGCCGTTTTGGCCCTGACGCTGTCGTCATGTGCAACGCCGACCGACAGCGACGACGATGACGGCGTGACCGCCCCGTCCGGGGAGGTCGCGGCACCTGCACAGCAGAACGACCTCGGCGATTTCGCAGCTCCCGCACAGATGACTCCGCCCGGAGCCGCAACCGCAGAGCCAACAGGACCTGCCCATTCTGTTCCGGTCCCTGGGCTGGGCCCGGAGACAGCAGCTCAGATTCCGGCCGAGACCTCTCAGGTCCTCGTCGCCAGTGGCCGGGACGCGTCCTCGGATTCCGGTCAGCTGAGTTTCTACACCTTCGCTGATGGGGCGTGGAAGAAGCGCAAGACCTTCGACGTCCACAATGGGGAGAACGGGTGGTTGGCCGATCGTCGGGAGGGCGACAAGACAACACCGATCGGTGTCTTCACCCTCTCCGATGCGGGCGGCTACAAACAGGACCCGGGAACCGAACTTCCCTACACCCAGGACGACCGACTGCCCTCGTCAGCCACCGTGGCCTACGGACACGAATATGACAGGGTCTTCGACTACATCATCGCGATCGACTACAACCGTGTGCCGGGCACACCGCCCACCGACAAGACTCGCCCGCTGGGGTGGGACAAGGGCGGTGGGATCTGGCTGCACATCGATCATGATTCCGGGACGAGCGGGTGCGTGACGCTGAAGGAGAAGGACCTCACCTGGATCCTCGAGACCATCGACCCCGATGCCCATCCACGTATCGCCATGGGACCTGAGTCCCAGCTGCAGAAGTAGAGGCACCTCGATGCGAAAGCTCATCATCTCCCTGGTGCAGACGATCAACGCCTCATATGCCCAAGACGGTTGGTCGACGGGTGTGTCCACGAAGGCCGACTTCGCCTATTTCACCTCCCTGCGTAAGCGGGCAGGTGCCATCATCATCGATCGCATGACCGCGCTCAATCCCGCACTGCCGGTCATCAACGCACCGGGCAAAGCCCTCGAGCACACACCCGTGCATGTGCTCACCGAGTCAGATCCGGAGAAATTGAGCAGGCACCTAGCCGAGGCTGGCCTGGACTATCGAGCACAGGGCTTCACTCCAGAAACTGCCGCACAGGTGCTCAACAGCATCGAGTCCACGAGTGAGACTCTGGTGTGCGAGTCCGGACCCAATCTGGCCTACCGCCTCCTCGATGCCGTTCCGGGTGCCGAACTGCACCTGAGCCTCAGCCCGCTCTACTCCCGAAACTCAGGCAGCCACTTCTCCCAGCTCGAGGCCACCCTCAACCTGCGACTCATCGATGTGCGCACCGTCGATGACCAGGTCTTCATCCGCTACCGCAAAGCTTGACCTGACTTGCACAGGTGGCTAGTGATTTCAGGGTTGGGCTGAATGTTTATGCTGGTAAGCGGTCTGCGGTTCTTGTTTTTGGGTAACTAAATTCGACACTAAAATGAGGCCATGAGCCCATTCGTGCGTAAAGTGCCCACCGCCTCGGGGGCCACTGCCGTGCAGATCGCGGACAAAACCGGTGGACGCTACCGCATCGTCGAACACCTCGGCTCAGCCCACACTCCCGAAGAACTCGCAGCACTCATGGCCATCGGCCGCGATAAGCTCCACCCCGGACAAGGTGTCCTCGACTTCGACCACACCGACAAACCCGCCACAGCTCCCGCGGTCGTGAAGTCCAGTAGGTCACAAGTCATCGTCGATACGATCCGGACCGCCTACGAGCGTTTGGGCTTCGATACCGTCGATGACGAAGCATTCTTCCAACTCGTCCTCGCCCGCCTGATCGAACCGACGTCGAAGTCCGACAGTGTCCGCGTCCTGGGTGAGCTCGGTGTTGATGTCGTTCACCGCAACACGTTCCTGACCTGCCTCAAACGCGCCCGCGACAACAACTACCGCGACCAGATCGCGGCGAAGTGCTTCGACTACTCGGTGGCGACAACCGGGATCAGTCTGTTGCTCTACGACGTCACCACCCTATATTTTGAGGCTGAAAAGGAAGATGGCCTACGCAAGGTCGGGTACTCAAAAGAACGTCGAGTCGACCCGCAGATTGTTGTTGGTCTCCTCGTCGATCGGACCGGGTTCCCACTCGAGATCGGATGCTTCGAAGGTAACAAAGCAGAGACCCACACGATCATTCCCGTGATCAAACGATTCCAAGACCGGCATCAAGTCTCGGACATGGTCGTCGCTGCCGATGCTGGCATGTTGTCAGCAAAGAATCTCAAGGAACTCGATGATGCCGGCTTGCGATTCATTGTTGGTTCCAGACAGGTCAAGGCTCCGCACGATCTGGCGACGTATTTTCGGTGGAATGGCGAATGGGCCGAAGACGGAACCGTCATCGATACGATCACTCCGCGTGGCCAGAAACGACTCGACCCTACCCGGACGAAGGTGAAGGCCGAACCAGTCTGGGACGCGGAGACGTTTCCGGATGCGTGGCGGGCTGTGTGGCAGTACCGGCGCAAGCGTGCAATGCGCGACGAGCAGACTCTGAATCTGCAGCGCAACCGCGCCATTGCCATCATCGAGGGAGACTCGCAACCGAAGCCAGCACGGTTCGTGAAGACAAAAGGGGCCCAGAAGGTCTTCGACGAGAAGGCCTATGACCGAGCGATGAAGCTGTCCGGATTCAAAGGTTACGTGACCAATATTCCAGCCACCATCATGTCGGCGGGCGAGGTCATCGGTAGCTATCACGACTTGTGGCACGTCGAGCAGTCGTTTCGGATGTCGAAGACTGATCTGGATGCCAGGCCAATGTTCCACCGGACCAGGGACGCGATCGAGGCACACCTGACGGTCGTGTTCACCGCGTTGGGTGTTGCGAGGTTCATGCAAGACGCGACAGGGGCTTCGTTGAAGAAGATCATCACGACGCTACGTCCGTTGCGAGAGTTCACGGGCGTCATCGGTGATCAGGAGATCACTTTCGCCCCAGATATCCCGCCAGCAGCGCGGGAACTCCTCGATGCGCTACCCAAGAGCCGGTGACACTGATTGGCCAGGGTAACTAAACCTGTGCAACTCGGGTCCGGACCCAATCTGGCCTACCGCCTCCTCGATGCCGTTCCGGGTGCCGAACTGCACCTGAGCCTCAGCCCGCTCTACTCCCGAAACTCAGGCAGCCACTTCTCCCAGCTCGAGGCCACCCTCAACCTGCGACTCATCGATGTGCGCACCGTCGATGACCAGGTCTTCATCCGCTACCGCAAAGCTTGAGGCACGCGACCAGGCTCGAGCTTGTTGTGTCGGCCTAGACGCCCAGCTGGGTGCTGATCTCGTGCTCGCCCGTTCGGGACAGGACCGAGCTGACAGCCTCGGCGACTGCCGGCAGGCTGATCGTCTCCACTCCCCCGCTGAGATCGTTGCGGTCATCACCGCCGATGGGCGCCATGACCTTGAGCTCGCGGTAGTACACGGAGTCCGTCTCTGCCGCAGCGACCCGGAGGAGCATCTCCTGGGCCGCGCCGAAAACGCTGATCGCACCGGACCCGACGCAGGCTTCGACGCTGGCCACACCGTTGAGGGCGAGGTGCCGGACACGGTCACTTCGCCCCTCCTCGGCGAGCGCCTCCGATACCGCGCAGGCGGCGAAATGGCCCCGCAGGTATGAGGAGTAGTCCGCGTCGAAGGAGTCGATTCCGCGGTCGATCATCGAGATGTCCACGTACCACCCGCCGACCGTGGCGATGACCGCATCGACCGGGGGTGCGTCCACCTTCTTAAGTGCTTCGATGACTGCCTGCGGTCGATCCACCCAATCGGGGACGACGACCGGCCGGTAGGCGGTTTCGTCCTCCGGCTGCGAACGGACGATGCCGGTGATGTGGTGCTCAGGCGACAGCTGCTTGGCCAAGCCCGTTCCGACATGGCCTGAGGCTCCGAAGATGACGATGTGCATGCCCCGAGTCTATTAGCCCGCGATAGGGTTCTGTCGCGACCGCTTCCCCACAGCCGAAGGATCTTATGGCCGATCAGCATGAACTCACACGGCTCGAACGGCTCCTCGACAGTCTTGCCAATCGTCATCTCACTCGGGTGCCGGCAGGGTTGCGTGAGTCCCTCGTCTTCGGGATCAAGCAGGCCTGGGCCTGTCTGTTTGGGGCCCTCATGATGCTGGCGATCATCCTCACCGCCTGGTGGTACCCGGACGGGGCGATCCTGGCCCGCAATGATCTCCTCGTCATCCTGGCAGTCCTGATCCAGACGGCGATGCTGCTTCCGGGTTCATGTACGCCGCGGTCGGCTCCTACATCGTGCGCGTCTATCGTCTCTTCGACCTGGGGGTCAGCCATTACCCGCCGAGGTGGAGCGCCGCGGTCATCGCCGCAGCGATCTATCTCAATTTCTTCACCCACCACTATGTGGTCGACGTGCGGGTGTTCCTCGTCCCTGCTGTCGGGGTCGCTGTCGCATGCACTTCCGTGTGCACAAGCTGACTCTGCGCATGCCGGTCCTCCTCGCATTCGTGCTGGTGACGTTCTTCATCTGGATCGCTGAAGACATCGGAACAGTCACCGGCGCATGGCTCTATCCGTCCCAGATCGACGGCTGGGAGATGGTTCCGGCGACCAAACTCGTGGCATGGTTCCTCCTGATGATGATCTCCGTCGTCCTCGTCACCTTCATCTACCCACCCAAACCTCCTGATGAGGCCAGGTCACCTGATAATCTGAGCTGAAACTCAGACTCGGTCGAAGGAGACACATGACAGACGCGGATTCAGAGGATTCCAATGCTCTGGTGGCAGCCGTCCGTCCGCCGTCAGGTGCGCATCGCTTTGTGAGCGCGAAAGTCCTCATCCGCATCCTCGCAGCAGTCCTCGTCTTGGTGCTCATCCTCACCCTGCTCGGCGTATTCCTCGTCCGTCGCTCCTTTCCCACCACCGACGGTGACATCTCGCTGCCGGGCCTCAACGGCGAGGTCAGCGTCACCCGCGATGACTCAGGAGTCCCGACCGTCGAGGCGAGTAACTCCCACGACCTCTTCATGGCCCAGGGTTTCGTCCATGCCCAGGATCGGTTCTGGGAGATGGACTTCCGCAGGCATGTCACCTCGGGCCGACTCTCGGAACTCTTCGGAGAATCACAGTTCAGCACAGACTCGTTCATCCGCACGCTGGGTTGGAGGAAGGTCGCCGAGAAGGAAGTCGCGGCCCTTGATGACAAGACGCTAGCGTACTATGAGGCCTATGCCGAAGGCGTCAACGCCTACCTCCACGACAAGTCCCCCACCGAGGTGTCCCTCGAGTACGGAGTCATCGGGCTCCAAAACGGTGGGGTTGAGATCGAGGAATGGACTCCCGTCGACAGCGTATCCTGGCTCAAGGCCATGGCCTGGGACC
This sequence comes from Brevibacterium sp. FME17, assembly GCF_014897515.1. Taxonomy (NCBI): domain Bacteria; kingdom Bacillati; phylum Actinomycetota; class Actinomycetes; order Micrococcales; family Brevibacteriaceae; genus Brevibacterium; species Brevibacterium sp. FME17. The sequence continues at coordinate 161,607 of NZ_JABUYD010000001.1, read as the reverse complement.
TGCGTTCGAACGTCGAAGACGAAATCGACCGAGCCATCAGCCAGTCCACGCTCGACGATGAGCAGATGGCCGATATCTACCCCGACTATCCCTATGACACCCGCCCGACGATCATCGGCGGCAATGCCGGCGCCAAATCACGCGCCGCCGGCAGCAAGGGCAGCGGAGACAGCAAGTCAGACAAAGGCAAAGCCGATGACAGCAAAGCCAGGAAGAGCAAAGCCGCTGAAGACGAGACCGGCGACGAAGCGCATGCCGGCGGAGAGGTGACCAAGACTCCGTCCAACCTCGGCGAACTCAAACAGCACCTGAGGTCACTGCCCGCGCTTCTGGGGGTCAACAGTCATGACATCGGGTCGAACTCGTGGGTGGTCTCCGGTGAGCACACGGCCACCGGTGCCCCGCTGCTGGCCAATGATCCACACCTGGCTCCCGCCATGCCTTCCGTATGGCATCAGATCGGTCTGCGCTGCACCGAGATCACACCCGAATGTCCCTTCGACGTGTCCGGTTTCTCGTTCTCGGGCCTGCCCGGCGTCGTCATCGGACACAACCAGTCCATCGCCTGGGGGCTGACGAACCTGGGGCCCGATGTCGCCGATCTCGTAGTGGAGAAGGTCCGCGACGGCGAGGTGATTCGTGACCCCGGGGATGAAGCCGTGACCACGCGCAAAGAGACCGTGAAGATCGCGAAAGAGGAACCGCGCGAAATCACGATCCGTTCAACACGCAACGGCCCTCTCATCTCCGACCTCAATGGGCCTTACCGCAGTGTGCTCGATGCTTCAACCGGGGCGAACACCGCGGACACGAAGTCGGGTCCAACCGACGAACACTACCAACTGGCGTTGCAATGGACGGCGTTGGAACCGGGCAACACCGCCTCCGCGATCTTCGGGCTCAATGCGGCGACGAACTGGAAGGAATTCCGACAGGCCGCTTCGCTCTTCGACGTGCCCTCCCAGAACCTCATCTACGCGGACACTGCCGGCAATATCGGCTACCAGGCCCCGGGGAAGATCCCCAAGCGCGGCAAGGGCGACGGTATGCTGCCACGCCACGGTTGGAAGACCGATGAGGACTGGCAGGGATACATCGACTTCAAGGATCTGCCGAGCCTGTACAACCCCGATCGGGGATGGATCGTGACGGCCAACAACCCGGTCACGCCCCCAGGAGAGTCCGTGCAGTTGAGCGACGACTTCGACTATGGAGACCGAGCGCGGCGGATCACGAAGCTGCTCCGGGACACGATGGCGAAGGGTCCCGTCACAACCGCCGACATGTCGCGCATCCAGGGTGATGACCTCAACCCGCTTGCGCTGACCCTGATCCCGCTGCTGGAAGACATCGATGCGGGCAAGGACACCGACATAGCAAAGGCTCAGAAGCTGCTCGCAGACTGGGATGGCCGCGATGATGCCAACAGTGCTGCAGCAGCCTATTTCAATGTGCTCTCGAAGACGATCCTCGATGAAGTCTTCGCTCCGAAGCTGCCCGATGCGGTGCCCCCTGCAGGCGGATCCCGCTGGTACCTCATCATCAAGAACCAGCTGCAGAAACCCGATTCGCAATGGTGGGCCGACGATAAGGTCGACAACCGGGACGAAGCGCTGGCTCGGGCCATGGACTCGGCGTGGGAGACGACCGAGGATCTGCTCGGCTCCGAGCCTGTGACCTGGCGGTGGGGCATTCTGCACAGGCTGACCATCCGCAACGCCAGCCTCGGCGAATCAGGGATCAAACCCATTGAGCGGCTATTCAATCGGGGCCCCTATGAGGTTGCCGGCGGGTCGGGAGAGGTCAACGCCACAGGCTGGGACGCCTCGGTCGGCTTCGAGACGAACTGGGTGCCCTCGATGCGGCAGATTGTGGACCTCAAGGACTTCAACCACTCGCAGTGGATCAACCTCACCGGCGCCTCGGGGCACGCCTTCCACCCACACTATGCCGACCAGACCGAGGACTGGGCCGCCAACAGGACCCGACCCTGGCCGTACACGCCCGATGCACTGGGTAGGCACACCGAAGATTCTCTGGTGCTGCGGCCCTGAACTCAGCCCCGAGTTCAGGGCTTGGGCAGAATCTTCGCCTCGAGGAAGTTCGCCACATCGTCTTCCCAGCGGACGGGGTCGATGTTCCATTCCTTGGTGTGGCGCGCCTGGTCATAGACAGGCATCGTCACGAGGTCGCGGCGAACGGACGCCAGCGCGTGGGACGGCGAGGATGGCACGAATTCGTCATCGTCGGAGTGGATGAGCAGCACCGGGACGTCGAGCTCTGCCGCGCGTGTCACCCAGTCCAGCCTGCCCAAGTCCAATGGCGTCTGCAGGCCGGTGATCGGTCGCGCCCACGGCTGGGTGATCATCTCAAGAGTGAGTTTGGCGATCGGTGTGGGAAGCATGTTGCGCCGGGCCTGGCCGTCAAGGACATTCACCCAGTCGACGACGGGCCCGTCGAGGACGAGGGCCTTCACGTAACGGCGGTTCCGGCCACGGGAGGCGGCCTGCAGCGCGATGGCTCCGCCCATCGACCAGCCGAAGAGGACGACCTCGCGGGCTCCGCGTGAGATCGCGAAGTCGATGGCCGCGTCCACGTCGATCCACTCTGTGTCGCCGAGGCCGTAGCGAGATGTAGTCTCGACCCTGACCTCGGCGTCGTTGCGGTAGGACATGGCTATGGCCGGGACACCCAAGGTATTGAGGATCGGGGCAGCACGCAGCCCCTCGGCCCGGGTACTGGCACGGCCGTGGACGAGGATCGCCCACGTGTCCTGAGGTTCGGGGTGGTCGGTGGGCAGCAGCCAGGCAGGCAGCCGTCCGGCGTCGGATTCGATCTCGATGTCCTCGGCGTTGACTCCTGCCGCCAACGGTTCCGGGTACACGATGCCCGTCCACCGGCCGTGCGAGGCGCGTTTGATGTCTCCACGGGTCACCGAGAGGATCTCTCGGGAAACGGTTCGCGATCGCGGATCGTATTCGACGATATCGCCGATCACGGCATGACCGGCGCCCTGGTTGAAATAAAGCCCGTAGGTGCCGCGCACCGTGGTCTCTTCATCAGCAGGCAGGTGAATGCGCATGTTCGGCGGGAATCCGTCGATGTGGAGAATCTCGAGTTCTTCCGGCGCGTTCTCGGGAACGAGGATTCTGCGTGCAAAATAAGCGGCCAGTCCCGAAGACGCCACCGAGATCACGGTGCCGATCCCAGCACCGACACCCACCGAAGCCAGAAGCAGGCGAGTCGGGAATTTAGTGTCGCGAACCATGAAAACCTCCTGACTTCATTGTCACCCAAGGAATGAGCAGTCTCCAAACGCTGTTGTGCAGGTCAGAGGGCTCTCCAGAGCCCGAGTGCAGTGGGACAATGGACTCCAACAGATATCGACAAACACCGGAGGTCGCGATGAGTCAGTCGCCAAACGTCAACACAGAAGACAATCCCGAGGAGATCCGCTGGCAGGACGTACTCACTCCTGATGAATTCGCGGTGCTGCGCGAAGGCGGCACGGAGCGTCCGTTCACCGGCGAATACGTCGACACGAACAGCGTCGGAATGTACCAGTGCCGTGCCTGTGGAGCAGACTTGTTCCCCTCCGATACCAAGTTCTCCTCGCACTGCGGTTGGCCCTCGTTCTACGCTCCCCTGGCCGAGGACCGGGTCCGCTACCTCCGCGATTCCTCGATGGGCATGGAGCGCGTCGAGGTTCGGTGCGCGAACTGCGATTCGCACATGGGGCACCTCTTCGAGGGCGAAGGCTACGACACCCCCACAGACCAGCGATACTGCCTGAACTCGATCTCCCTGCGGCTCATCGACGGCCAGGAATGAGCGAAGGATCAACGCTTGTCGTCAAGACCTTCGAGGAGCTGAGCGGGACGGAGCTCTACGGGATCATGCAGCTGCGGTCTCAGGTCTTCGTCGTCGAGCAGGACTGTCTCTTCCTCGATCAGGATGGTGTCGACACGCTCCCGCAGACTTTGCACGCCTTCTACCCTGATGAGGTGCGGACAATCCAGGACAGTCATGGCACCGAGGTTGGCCGCAGTCTTGCTCCCAAAGCCTATGCCCGTATCCTGCCGCCCGATCTGCCCGACGGTCCTGCCTTCGAGCCGGGAGCCCGCAGCATCAGCCGCGTCGTCACGAATCCGCAGGCGCGCGGCCAAGGCTGGGGCCGCAGGCTCATCGGCGAGATCGTGGCCGAGCATGGGGATCGTCTTCTGACGCTGAACGCCCAGACTCATCTCGAGGGCTTCTACGCGAGCTTCGGGTTCAGCCCGAATGGTCCCCGGTTCCTTGAGGACGGGATCGAGCACACCCCGATGTCACGCCGAGGCGGCGCCTGAGGACACTGCGTCGGCTGGGCTGGCTGTGTCAATTGTGTGTGAAGCGTCGACGGCGTCGATGAGCCGCGTCATCGTGGCGTGCAACTCTCGCAGATCTGCCTCGCCCATATCGAGTTTGGCCATCATCTGCCCCGGTATCGCCTCGGCAGTCCTCCGCAGCTGGATCCCGGTCTCGGTCAGCGAGACCTCCACGACTCTCTCGTCGTGGCTGCTGCGTGCCTTCTCCACATAGTCAAGGGCTTCGAGGCGTTTGATCAGTGGCGACACCGTTGCAGCTTCAAGACGCAGCAGCTCGGCGATCTTCCTCACCGGCAGAGTTTCGTGCTGCCACAGAGCCAGCATGACCAGATACTGCGGGTGGGTGAGGTGGAGGGGCTCGAGCACCGAACGGTAGGCAGAGATCACTCCGCGGGAGGCAACAGTCAGTGCAAAGCAGATCTGGCTCTCCAGAGCCAGCGGATCGTACGAGGTCGACATCGATTCCGTGTCCTTCCGACGAATCTGATCTGTTCGTCAACCAGGCTGATTGATTAGTTAGTGCACTAATGTTTAGCGTACACTGATTATATTGTGATCGCCTCAGCCGAGCACCAACCTCACCAGCTCGACACCACCGAATGGACTCGCATGTCAGACTCGCACGACTCCCAGCGACGCGTTGCATGGCTCAACCGCTTCTTCCGCAAGATCGTCGGCCCTGCACAAGTCGATAACTCCCGACCCGGTGGCTACTACGAGAATGAGCATCTGCGTCACGAACGACTCGACGCGATGGGCTTGGAGATGCGCACCGACGCCAATGGCCACTCGTATGTGGTGGAGAAGAAACAGCCCGAGTGATCAGTTCTGCCCTGATCACGGTTCTGCTTTGATGAGGACCAGGGACCCATCGAAGTGCGATGCAGTCCGCAGCGACCCGTGTGCGTCATCCCAACTTCCATCGTTCAGGCTGCGGCGCAGGTTTTCGACCGATCGCAGAGCCGAGTCCTCGGCGACGAAGCTCCACGCGGAGTTCGCTTTCCTGGCTCCCGGATCGAGAAACATCTCCGGCCGACCGAAATAGGCCTCGGAGAAACCGTCTACGCAGCCGAAGGGGATCGGCAGATGAGTGACCTCGACCGTGCCGCCAAGACATTCTGAGATTCGTTCGAGGCTCGGATATCGGCGTGCCTCAGTCTCGAACACTTGGGGCGCGAAGTCACGGAGCCAGAATCGCTCCACCCGAGTCGGATCACAGGTCATGATGACCACCGGGCCGGAAGCGACTCGCCGCATCTCAGATAGACCCGCGTCGAGGCTCTGCCATTGATGGACTGAGAATGTCGACAACGCGGCGTCGAAGGAATCGTCGGCAAACGGCAGTGCCTCTGCACGGGCGTCGACGACCGATGCCTGACCCTTCGCCCGCTGTGCCCGCATCGCAGCCGATGGTTCCACCGCCGTGACGCCACATTGGCTGGGTTCGTAGGATCCGGCTCCGGCACCAACGTTGATCACCTGTCGAACATCGCCGAGAGCGTGCAGGATCGCTTGCGCAAACTCTGGTTCCGGGCGCCTGTACTGACGGTAGCCGGCACCGATCTTGCCGTAGTCCGCGTCGCCGGCGAAGCCATCTGCAGCAGTCATGCTCACAGGCTACCCGCTGCTTGCTCCGTCATTGCCGCCGGACGCTTCGGTGCCCCGGCAAGGCGTTGTGCCCTGCCGGGGCCCCGAAAAGGTGATGCGGATCAGTCACTGCAGAGATCAGTCGCTGCGGATCACTCGCTTCTGGTCAGTCGGTGAAGATCAGCGCCAGTCGCTGATGATATCGACGAGCTCGCGGAGAGGTCCGGTGTAGAACGGGACCTCTTCGCGCACATGCAGACGAGCTTTCGTATTGCGAAGATCGCGCATGAGGTCGACGATGCGGTGCAGCTCTGGAGCTTCGAAGGCCAACAGCCATTCATAGTCGCCCAGGGCGAACGAAGCGATCGTATTGGCCTTGATGTCCTTGTATCCTGCTGCGGCCATGCCGTGATCTCGCAGCATCGTGGAGCGCTCAGCGGGATCGAGAAGGTACCAGTCGTAGGACCGAACGAAGGGGTACACGCAGATGTACTTGCCCGGCTCGTCATCGGTCAGCAGTGCCGGCAGGTGTGCCTTATTGAATTCGGCTGGACGGTGCAGACCCACGACAGACCAGACCGGCTCGAGGATTCCGCCGAGCATGCTGCGACGCACTGCCGAGTAGGCGGCCTGAACCAGTTCAATCGTCGGCGCATGCCACCAGAACATCACATCGGCATCTGCCCGCAGTGCGGAAACATCGTAGATTCCGCGGACGACGAGGCCCTGCTCCTTCAGCGGAGCGAGTGCTTCGTGAACCTCGTTCGCGAGTTCGGCTCGGTCGGCATCGCCGAGTTCGCCTGCCGAGGCGAAGACCGAGTATGCGATATACCGCGTGTCGTTGTTCGCCTGTTCGATCTGCTCGTCGGTGGGGTTGGAGTATTCGCTCATTCCTGCTCCTTCTTCTCTGTGTGTCGGTGCTTGAGTACGGTGTTTCGTCGGTCGGTTTTCGGTGAAATGCTAGAGCTTTAAGTGAAGTTCACGTCTGGGCGGCTGTGATTCTCTGGGCCACCGTTTCGGCACGATCGATGCAAGCGGGGATGCCGACGCCGAAGTAGGCCGAACCTGCCAGTTCGAGACCGGCGATGTCGGCGATGTCCGCATCGATTCTCTCCACCGTCTCGGCGTGGCCCGGCAGGTACTGGGGCAGCGCGCGTTCCCACCGGTGTGCCTCTGCTGCGATGAGCCGATCCGATCCGCGCTCGGCGATGGCCTGCCAATCCTCAAAGGCACGGGCGATGAGCTCGTCGTCCTCCCACTCTTGCCAGCCTCCCGGCCCGTCACCGTATCGCCCGATGCTCATCCGGATCAGGGCTGTGCCCTCAGGAATGCGCTCGCCCAGCCACGGCCATTTGTTCGAGACGAACGTCGAGGCCTTGATGAATGACTTCTCCGTCGGTGGGACGAGGAATCCAGATCCTTCGAGCCCCCGATCCCCAACCTCGACGAGGGCCGGGATCAGTGCGGTCGAAGCGTAGGGCACGGATGCCAGCAATGAAGCGGATTGAGGGGCCGCCTCGGCGAGCAGATGCTTCGTCACATGTGCGGGAGTGGCCAGGACGACCGCATCGGATTCCAGGCTGTCGTCCACAGTGGCCACCGTCCATTGTCCGTTCTCGGACTGCACGGATTTCACGTGTGTGCCGGTGTGGATCGTACCGCCGTGGGCACGGATGCGTTCTTCAAGGGCCGGGACGAGGCGGTTGATCCCTCCGATGAGAGACATGAACACAGGTTGTGGGTTCTCTCCCCGTGCAAGTGCCGCGGATTGTGCGTCACGTGCGGCGAGCAGGCTGGAAACAAGTTCGAGCACCGAGGTTCCCTCGAGTGCAGCCGGCAGCAGGGCGGGCACGGTCGATGCAAGTGACAGGTCACGGCACCGTCCGGCATACACTCCCCCGAGCAGCGGGTCGATGAGCGTATCAACGAGGTCGGCGCCGAGGCGGTCTGCCAGGAACTCTCCCAAGGAGACGTCCTGACCGGCGATCGGAGCGGTGATGACCTCATGAGCGACCCGGTCCGTGGCGGAGGCGCCGAGGAGGTCCCTGACCTCGGCAGCATTGCCGGGCACTCCCATGACTGTGCGTTTGGGAATCGCGTGGAGTTGCCCCTTCGACAGAACTCGCGAACTGTGCACAGTCGAGGGGAATTCGGTGTCCAGACCGAGTTCAGCGACGAGGTCCTTCGTCTCCGGGCGACGGTAGAGACTGGCTTCGGCACCGGTGTCGAGTCCCACGGGCACAGTCCCACCCAGGTTCGTCGAGTGCAGACACCCACCGAGGCGCGCATCTGCTTCGAGGAGAGTGACCTGATGGTCGGGGGCAAGGCGATAGGCGGTGACAAGACCGGAGATGCCTCCCCCGACGATCGTGATGTGACTCATCGGCTCAGCCCCGTGCGGCCAGAATCTCTGCGGAGATGCGGTGGACTTCGGCGACGATCCGTCCGGGCACTTCGGGATCGGTGTCGGGGAGGACTCCGTGACCGAGGTTGAAGACGAAACCGGCCTCATGGTCCAGGCCCTGCCGCACGATCTCTTCGATGCGCGGTGCCAGAGCTTCCCAGGGGGCGAAGAGCAGAGCCGGATCCAGGTTGCCCTGCAGGGGCTGCTCCGGCTGGACTCGTGTCGAGGCATCGGCCAGGTCGACGCGGAAGTCGACGCCGACGGCGGTGGAGCCGGCCCGCGACATGGAGGTCAGGAGCTCCCCTGTCTGGACGCCGAAGTGGATGCTGGGCACCTCGTGATGGCGCAACGATTCGAAGACCGCGCTGGAGTGCTCGAACACGTGGGCTTCGTAATCGCGCCGGGACAGGTATCCGGCCCATGAGTCGAAGAGCTGGAATGCGGAGGCGCCAGCGTTGAGCTGAACGTCGAGGAACGTCGATGAGATCCGAGCGAGCTTGCTCAGCAGCAGGGAGAAGGTCTCCGGCTCTGCGGCCATGAGGGACTTCGTCTTCTCATGGTTCTTGCTCGGCCCGCCTTCGATGAGGTAGCTGGCCAGCGTGAAGGGAGCACCGGCGAAGCCGATGAGCGGGGTTTCCTGGCCGAGTTCTTCGATGATCCGACCGATCGATTCCGCGATGTCGGGGATCTGGTCGGGTTCGAGCTCGGCCAGTGCATCGATGTCGGCGCGGCTGCGGATCGGGTTCGCGATCACGGGTCCGGTGCCGGGGACGATCTCGACATCGACACCGGCTGCCTGCAACGGAACCACGATGTCGGAGAAGAAGATGGCGGCGTCCACACCGTGTCGTCGCACCGGCTGCAGAGTGATCTCTGAGACCAATTCCGGGGTTCGGCAGGCATCGAGCATCGCGGTGCCTGCACGCAGCTCGCGATATTCGGGAAGTGAACGGCCGGCCTGCCGCATGAACCAGACCGGAGTGTGCGCAATCTGCTCTCCGCGCAGGGCGGGCAACAAGGTTGAAGTCATGCCCCCATCCTCCCATCACAAGCAGATCAATGCCCACCGGGTTTCGGTTTCAAGACGCCGTGTCTTGATCGCAGGTGCGGGCGAAAACTCTTGGTCCCGCCACGGCGTGGACGATTCACCTCTACCCTGGCCTGATCTATCGTGGCAAGTGTGGTCAACACCTCACCTCTCAATCGCATTCCGTCGGAGTTCTCCGCCGCGACCTCGGTTCTGCGCGAAGCTCGGAACACGAGCAACGTCTCGATTTCCGAAATACCTGCGCCGGCCCGTTTGGCGCCGTATTCCTATGCTCTGGGTGCCGAAGTCAGGGCCGATGAGACTTTCCTGCATGCCACCGGTGAGGCGATCGAAGAGTTGGCTACCGGCCGTATCGTGGTCCTCTATGATCCCAGCTCTCCTGAGGAGTGGGAGGGTCAGTTCCGAGTCGTTTCCTATATTCGTGCCGAACTCGAGCACGAGCTCGGCAATGAGACGATGCTCGGTCCGGTCGCCTGGACCTGGCTCGAAGAGGCCCTCGAGTCGAATGACTGTGAGGTCGTCGCCGCCGGTGGCACGACAACCCGCGTCCTCTCTGAGAGCTTCGGCACTCTTGCCGATCGGTCGTCCACGATAGACTTGGAGTTGCGCGCTTCATGGACCCCCGTGATCGCGGAGCCGGAACTGATCGGCGATCACTTCGAAGCCTGGATCGATCTGCTGTGCACAGTTGCCGGACTGCCACCGCTTCCTGAAGGAGTTTCAGCCCTGCCCGGGCGACGTCGATGACAACCGAACTACCGCTCTTGGCCACACCCGCTCATGGCGTTCCGCCGCTCGTCGACTCCTCAGCCGAATTCTCTAGGGCCTGCGACGAGCTCGCACATGGATCCGGCCCCATCGCCATCGATGCCGAGCGTGCATCAGGCATCAGATACGGTCAGCGCGCCTTCCTGGTTCAGCTGCGACGCGAGAATGCTGGCACCTTCCTCCTCGACTCCGAAGTGCTTGAGGACCTCAGCCCCCTCAACTCTGCATTCGGTGGAGACGAATGGGTCATACACTCTGTGACTCAGGATCTGCCCTGCCTGCAAGAGCGCGGGATGCGACCGGAAGTGCTCTTCGACACCGAGCTCGCTGCTCGGATGCTCGGGTGGGACAAATTCGGTCTGGCGGCCGTGGCCGAGAAGACTCTCGGTGTTCGCCTGGCCAAGGAGCATTCGGCGGCCGACTGGTCGAAGCGCCCACTGCCCCAGGAATGGCTCAATTATGCCGCCCTCGACGTCGAGGTTCTGCTGCCTATTCGCGACATTCTCCACGATGCTCTCGTCGAAGCCGATAAGTGGGAGTTCGCACGGCAGGAGTTCGAGCATCTTCTCGATTTCGAGCCCAAGCACTTCGCCGAGCCCTGGCGCCGGACTCACGGATTGACCAAGCTCAAGTCTCGCAAGGATATCGCCAAAGTGCGGGAGCTGTGGACGGCCCGTGACGAGATGGCCTCGGAAACTGACAATGCTCCCTCGCGTATCCTGCGCGATCGGGATCTGATCGCCTTGGCTCAGTCACGGATCCAGTCCAGCGACGACATCATGGCGACGTGGCCCAGGCTCTCGCGCGCAGACGCCGGACGACTCTTCCGGGCCTACCGCAAGGCGACTCGGCTGACGGTTGACGAGTTGCCTGGCAGAAGGGAAGCCAACGCAGTTCAGACACGGACGCCGTTCAGTCACACAGACATCAAGGAACGAGTGGCGGCTCTTAAATCTGCGATGGCAGAGCTGGCCGAAGAACACGCAATTCCCCACGACGTGCTGTTGCAGCCGGCCATCGTCAAGGCACTCGGCGCACAGCCGCGAGTCGACGTCGAAGAGTTCCTCTTCGAGCGTGGAGCCAGGAAGTGGCAGGTCGAGCTGAGCGCACCGGTGCTCAAAGGCACCATCGAGACACTACCCGCAGCCTGAACCTGCCGACCTAGGGCCCAGACACGCAGTCAGACTGCTCTGCGGGATCCCTGCTGAGCGCGGTTCCTGACATCTGCGGGCAGGATATGAACGATCTCGGAAACGATGGTGTCCACGTCAAGTCCCGCGTATTCGAGGATCTCGTCGCGAGTGCCCTGCGGCAGGAACTCATCGGGTGCTCCGAGTTCGAGGACTCCGACGCGAGAGTCGGCGGCACGCAGATCGCTGCGGACCTGTGAACCGATTCCGCCGACCTTGACACCGTCTTCGATCACCGCAACGAGACTGTGCTCAACAGCCATGTCGATGACGCTGCCCGGCACAGGCAGTACCCAACGCGGGTCGACGATCGTCGACGCGATGCCCTGGTCGGCCAACTCTTCGGCGACTTCCTGGGCTCGCCCGGCGAACGGACCGACGGAAACGATGAGCACATCCTTGGCGGTGCCTGTAGGCACCTCGCGCAGAACGTCGACACCATCATCAAGGCGACGCAGCGCCGGAATGTCCGTTCCCACACTTCCGCGCGGGAATCGGATCACGGTGGGTGCGTCCTCGATGGCGACAGCTTCGCCCAGTTCTTCCGTCAGACGAGCGGCATCACGAGGCGCCGCGAGTTTGAGACCAGGCACGATGCGCAGCATCGCCATATCCCAGATCCCGTGATGGCTGGCACCGTCGGGACCGGTGATTCCGGCCCGGTCGAGGACGAAAGTGACTCCCTGACCGTGCAGGGCCACGTCCATGAGCATCTGGTCGAAAGCGCGGTTGAGGAACGTCGCGTAGATGCACACGATGGGGTGCAGTCCGCCGTAGGAAAGTCCGGCCGCGGAGGTGACTGCATGCTGTTCGGCGATGCCGACGTCGAAGACCCGCTCCGGGTACACCTCGGCGAACTTCGCAAGGCCCACGGGCAGGAGCATTGCCGCGGTGACGGCGACGATGTCATCCCGGGACTGTGCGATCTGGAGGACCTCCTGACCGAAGACCGAGGTCCATGAGGTCTGCTTCGACGGAGACGACTTACCGGTCGTAGGGTCGATGACGCCCACGGAGTGGAACTGATCGGCATCGTCGTTGATCGCTGGGTCGTAGCCCTGGCCCTTCTGGGTGATCATATGCACGATGACGGGACCGCCATCGTACTGTTTGGCCCGCTGCAGCGCCTTCTCGACCATCGGCAGGTCATGACCGTCGACTGGCCCGAGGTACTTGATGCCGAGCTCGTCGAACATTCCGGCCTGATCCGCGGAGACCATGTCCTTGAGTCCTCGTTTGACCCCGTGGATGGCACTGTACGCGGCTCGTCCGGGTGCGCCCGACTGCCGAAGCGTCGATTTGCCCCAGGACAGGAGCTTCTCGTATCCGGTGGTGGTGCGCAGTTCGTCGAGGTGTTCTGCGAACCCGCCGACCGTCGGTGCATAGGAGCGGCCGTTGTCGTTGACGACGATGATGAGCTTGCGCGGTGGCGTCGATTTGTCGGCGGCGATGGTGTTGAGAGCTTCCCAGGCCATGCCACCGGTCAGTGCGCCGTCACCGATGACGGCGACGACGTGGCGGTCGCTTTCGCCCTGGAGCTGATGAGCCTTGGCGATTCCGTCGGCCCAGGACAGCGATGCCGAAGCATGCGAGTTCTCGATGACATCGTGTACGCTCTCGGCCCGACTGGGGTATCCCGAGAGTCCGTCGCGCTGGCGCAGACTAGAGAAGTCCCCCATGCGACCGGTGAGGAGTTTGTGCACGTACGTCTGGTGGCCGACATCGAAGAGGATCGTGTCGTGAGGGGACTCGAACACGCGATGCAGGCCCACGGTGAGTTCGACCACGCCGAGGTTGGGCCCCAGGTGACCACCTGTGCCGGCAACCGTGGTGACCAGATAGTCCCTGATCTCCTTCGCCAGAACTTCGCACTCGGCGTCGTCGAGTTCACGCAGCTGTGATGGCGAGTTCATCGACTCGAGGAATGTCATTCGACCTCGCTCCTGAATGCACAATAGATGGTCTGATACTGCAATTTCCGCTCGGATCATCTTAACGCTTCACGGACCAGAGTTGGTTCATCCCCGGGTTCGGCAGATGTCGAGTGTGTCTGGTTCCACAGGCACAGGGGACTTTTTGTTCTCCAGGTGCCAGGGTTTCCGGGTCGGAGGCACCTGGGTTTCCGCGTCGTAGGCATCCGGGCGTCAACTTGGCAGGCAGCAGAGGGTCTGCATTTCCGATCTCAGTCGCGAGCACTCCCCCAGCACCCAACACCGTTACTTGCAATAACAGCCCCAGCAGAGGTTGTCTTAGGTGCTGACGGCGAACATTGTGCAGCTGGTGGTAGGAGTTGGCAGCAATGATGACGATAGGCGGCGAGGGTAGAACGTGCAGCTCGCGGGAGGTTGTGACGCTTGGCGCAACGACCTGTGCAACCGGCTGAGGCCGTTGCGACCTGGCCGAATAGACACAAGCGTTGAGCACGTGCGGGTATAACGAAGGCCGGTGGGATGATCCCACCGGCCTTCGTCGGTCAGGCCTGAACTCAGTCAGACCTGAACTCAGTCAGACCTGAACTCGGTCAGACCGAGTCGTCGCCACAGGGACGACGGTTTCAGATCAAGCAGTCGCGAGCTGACGCAGCACGTACTGCAGGATGCCGCCGTTACGGTAGTAATCGGCTTCACCCGGGGTGTCGATGCGGACCACTGCGTCGAAGTCGACGGTGGTGCCGTCTTCCTTCTCTGCCGAGACCTTGACAGTCTTGGGTGTGGTGCCTTCGTTGAGCTCGGTGATACCGGAGATCGAGAAGGTCTCCGTGCCATCGAGTCCCAGCGAGTCAGCGGACTCACCGACGGGGAACTGCAGCGGAACAACGCCCATGCCGATGAGGTTCGAGCGGTGGATGCGCTCAAAGCTCTCGGTGATGACGGCCTCGACGCCGAGCAGCTTCGTGCCCTTGGCTGCCCAGTCACGCGAGGATCCCGAACCGTATTCCTTGCCACCGAGGATGACCAGTGGGGTGTCGTTCTTCGCGTAGTTCACAGAAGCATCGAAGATCGTGGTCTGTGGACCGCCCTCCTGTGTGAAGTCACGGGTGAAGCCACCCTGAACTCCGTCGAGGAGCTGGTTCTGCAGGCGGATGTTCGCGAACGTGCCGCGGATCATCACCTCGTGGTTGCCACGACGTGAGCCGAAGGAGTTGAAGTCCTTGCGCTCGACACCGTGATCGATGAGGTACTTGCCGGCCGGCGTGTCGGCCTTGAAGGAACCTGCAGGCGAGATGTGGTCGGTGGTGACCGAGTCGCCGAGCTTCGCAAGCACGCGGGCGCCCTTGATGTCGGAAACGGGTTCTGCTTCCAGGCCCATTCCGTCGAAGAAGGTTGGTTTGCGCACGTAGGTCGACTCGTCGTCCCACTCGAAGATCGCACCTTCAGGTGTCTGCAGCGCCTTCCAGCGGTCGTCGCCTTCGAAGATGCGGCCGTATTCCTCGTCGAACATATCTGTCGAGATTGAGGAGGCGATGACCGACTCGACCTCTTCTGGCGATGGCCACAGATCCTTGAGGTAGACGTCCACGCCCTCCGAGTCTTGGCCCAGAGGCTGGTTCTCGAAGTCGAAGTCCATGGTTCCCGCCAGAGCATAGGCGATGACCAGAGGAGGCGAAGCCAGGTAGTTCATCTTCACATCAGGGCTGATGCGGCCCTCGAAGTTACGGTTGCCCGAGAGGACTGCAGAGACTGCCAGGTCGTTGTCCTGGATGCTCTGCGAGATGTCGGAATCCAGCGGTCCGGAGTTTCCGATGCAGGTGGTGCAGCCGTAGCCGACGACGAAGAAGTTGAGTGCTTCGAGGTCCTCAATGAGGTTGGCCTTCTTGTAGTACTCGGTGACGACCTTCGACCCCGGTGCAATGGAGGTCTTGACCCATGGCTTGGAGTTGAGTCCGCGCTTGCGGGCGTTGCGGGCCAGGAGGCCTGCAGCCATCATCACCGAGGGGTTCGAGGTGTTGGTGCACGAGGTGATCGAAGCGATCGCCACAGCACCGTTGGCCAGTTCGAAGCTGGATCCATCGCCGGTGGTGACCGGAGCCGAGTTGTTCTCTTCGCCGGGCTTTGCGTAGTTGTGGATGTCCTTGGCGAACTGGTTCTTCGCGTCGGAGAGTTCGATGCGGTCCTGCGGGCGCTTCGGTCCTGAGATCGAAGGCACGACGCTGGAGAGATCGAGTTCAATGTACTCCGAGTACTCAACTTCGTTGCTGGGGTCATGCCACAGGCCCTGGGCCTTGGCGTAGTCCTCAACCAGTTGGATCTGCTCGGGCGAACGACCGGTGAGCTTCATGTAGTCGATGGTCACTTCGTCGATCGGGAAGATCGCGGCGGTCGAACCGAACTCGGGGCTCATGTTGCCGATCGTGGCGCGGTTGGCCAGCGGCACAGCGGAGACACCCTCACCGTAGAACTCGACGAACTTTCCGACGGCTCCGTGCTGGCGCAGCATATCGGTGATCGTGAGCACGACGTCCGTTGCGGTCACACCGGCAGGGATCTCGCCGGTCAGCTTGAAGCCGACGACGCGAGGGATGAGCATTGAGACGGGCTGGCCGAGCATGGCTGCCTCAGCCTCGATGCCGCCGACGCCCCAACCGAGGACACCGAGGCCGTTGACCATGGTGGTGTGGGAGTCGGTGCCGACCAGGGTATCTGGGTAGGCGCGGAGAACACCGTCGACCTCACGCGGCATGACGACGCGTGCGAGGTGCTCGATGTTGACCTGGTGGACGATGCCCATGCCTGGAGGAACGACCTTGAAGTCGTCAAAGGCCGTCTGGCCCCAGCGCAGGAACTGGTAGCGCTCACCATTGCGTTTGTATTCCATGTCCATGTTCAGCTCGATCGCTTCGGCGGTGCCGAAGTTATCGATCTGAACCGAGTGGTCGATGACCAGCTCGGCCGGAGCCAGCGGGTTGACCTGCTCCGGCTTTCCGCCGAGCTCGACGACCTTCTCGCGCATTGTCGCGAGGTCGACGATACAGGGCACGCCGGTGAAGTCCTGCATGACCACACGGGCGGGGGTGAACTGAATTTCCGTAGCCGGTTCGGCACTGGGATCCCAGTTGCCGAGGGCTTCGATATGCTCCGAAGTGATATTCGCACCGTCTTCAGTGCGCAGCAGATTCTCCATCAGCACCTTGAGGCTGAAGGGAAGCTTCTCTGACCCTGGGACCTGATCCAGGCGATAGATCTCATAATCCGTTTCGCCTACGGTCAGGGTGCTCTTCGATTTGAACGTATCGACGTTGCTCATCGTGATTCTCCTGTTTCATCCGACACTCATCCAAGAAACCGGGCAAGCCCGTGAGCCGCGCACCGATTTACGCGACACAAATGTTTCCAAAAGTATCTTGACGTCAAGATAAATTCTATCTCATTTGGTCGCCCTTGACCACCTTCGGACAGTGGCCTGTCGGTGAACTGAGAATCGGGTTTTCCCCAAGTCACAGTCCGGACAACTCCCGCGCGAAGAGGTGCCGCAAGTCCCTAATCTGGAGTCATATCAGCCGCTGCGGACTAGGAGCATTCATGGACCCGTTCACCCTCGGAGCCGGATTCGGATTCGGTGCACTCCTCGTGGGCATCATCTTCGCTGTCATCTGTCGAACATTGGCCAGTGAGAAGGGCCGCTCCTCAGGATGGTGGGGCCTATGGGGCTTCCTGACCACCTTCATCGCGCTCATCGTCCTCGTTCTCCTCCCCCAGAAGTCCCGAGTCTGACAACCCACCCTCGCCGAGATGGGTTCAGGTCCCGATGGCGCCCCAGGTCGCCGAGGTGGGCCGACGGCCGGATACGGTCATCGTCTGAGGACGGTGACCGTTTCCACGTGTGCGGTGAGCGGAAACAGGTCGAAGCCGCGGAGGCCCTCGATGGTGAATCCACCATTGACCAGGACCGCGAGGTCGCGTGCCAGAGTGGCGGCGTCGCAGGAGACATAGATGATCGTCTTCGCACTCGATTCGAGAAGTGCCCTGGTGACGGCTTTGCCAGCGCCGGAACGCGGTGGATCGAGGATGATGACGTCGGAGTTCGGAATGCTCACGCGGTCTGCCCGGGCGGCGTCGAAGGCCGCCTTGAGGCCCTTCGCGTTCACCTTCGCGTTCTCGATGGCCGACTTCGCACCCTCAACTCCGTAGAGGCGGGCACCGGTGGCGTTGGCGGCGCTGATTCCCAACAGCCCGACACCGCAGTAGAGATCCGTGATCATCCGAGTCTGCTCATCGAGCGCAGAGTTGACCTGAGCGCTCAGCAGCTCAGGCGCCTGCTCGTGGACCTGCCAGAAACCATCAGCCGCGACTCGGTAGTCACGCCCGGAGACCGTTTCGATCAGGTGGTCATCTCCTCTGACCATGCCCAGCTTCGAATGACCACCCTTGGTGCCTGCGCCCTTGCGTCCGATGCCGTTGCGCGCATCGGCGAGCACCGACCAGTGCGCAGGCAAAGCCTCGGCGAGGTCGGTGAGAGCCGAGCGCTCACAGTCTCCGCGCACAATCGCTGCTCCGCGCTCACCTGACCAGACGAACTCGAGCCGATCGGCACCCGGCAGACACAGCGAGGACAGGGCAACCTCGGCGATGGCAGAAGTCGCCAACGGGGCCATGGACAGGGGCACGACATCATGGGAACGCGGTGCCAGCATCCCCAGCCGGCCGTCGGCGTCGACAGCGAGCTGAACTCGGGTCCGCCAGTTCAGTCCGCTGCTCTCCCCCGGCGCGGCTGCAACGTCGACGCTGCGATCGATATGTCCGATGCGGGAGAGCTGATCGTGCAGGATCTCGGCTTTGAGATCACGACTGTGGGCGAGATCGACATGGGCGTACTCCATTCCGCCGAAGAGCGGCCCTTGGCTGGCCTCGCCGGCGAGGAAATGTGAGCGCCGGTCAGCAACGCGGAATTCCGAGGCTTCGAGCACCTCGGTGACGTCGGCGCGCAGGAACTTCGCTGCCGGTCCTGCCTCGGTGCGAGCACGCACAGTCTCCCCAGGAATGGCTCCGGTGACGAAGACGACCTGTCCCTCGTGGCGAGCAATGCTGCTGCCGCCAGCGGCGGGGCTCTCGATGTGCAGGGTCAGATCCATCGGCGGGATCGCTTCGGCTGAGGGTGCGCTCATCAGTGTTCAAGCCTGTCTGTACAGAGGATTGTCGTTTTCGGGTCCGTCGCCGCCGTACTGCCGGGAGAAGGAACGCAACCGCCAGGGTACAGAGACCACGACGACGTTGGGGACCAACAGCAGACGAGTGCGCAGCTTCAAGGCTACTTGGTTGTGCAGAATGTGCTCCCACCAGCGTCCCACGATGTATTGGGGAATGTAGACGATGACGAGGTCACGCGGGGACCTGCGGCGGATCGCGAGCACGTGTGCCAACAGCGGCCGGACCAGCTCTCGGTAGGGCGAATCGAGAACCGTCAGCGGCACAGGCAGAGCCATTTCGTTCCACTGCCGTTGCAGTGCCCCGGCCGAATCCTCATCGATGGCGACGGTGATGGCCTCGAGTTGGCTGGAACGGGTCACTCGGGCGTAGGAGAGAGCTCGCAGCGTCGGCTTGTTGATCTCATTGACGACGACGATCGCGTGGGTATTCGACGGGATTGTCCGCGAGCCGCCGTCAGCCTCCGGGGCCAGTTCCCGGGCAACGCGCGAGTAGTGGCGGTGGATCGCGCCCATGATCAGGAACAGTCCGGCCATCGCCGCGACCGCGAGCCAGGCACCGGCGAGGAATTTGGAGACGATGACGACGAGCAGCACGCCAGAGGCGATGATGCAGCCGGCCCCGTTGACGAGTCGGTTGAGGTGCATCCGCACCCGCGCCTTCGAGTCGATGACCAGCCGCAGGCGCTTGTTCCAGTGCAGGACCATGCCCGCTTGTCCGACGACGAAGCTGGCGAAGACACCGACGAGGTAGAGCTGAATCAGCGTCGTCGCTGAGGCCCGGGTTGCGATGACGAGCAGGATTGCGGCGAAGGCCAAGAGCAGGATGCCGTTGGAGAACGTCAGCCGGTCGCCCTTCGTCGCCAGCTGTCTGGGCAGGAATCCATCACGCGCCAGCCGTGAGGCCAGACCGGGGAATCCTTCGACGGCGGTGTTGGCGGCGACGAGCAGCACAAGGGCCGCGACGAGCACCACAACGTAGAACATCACGGGCGCGTTGTCGAAGATGGCGTGTGCCAGCTGTGCGAGGACGGGTTCCTGTTCGTATTCGGCACTGACCGCGCTGCCATCGGGTCGCACGAGGTAGAGATGAGGATCGTCGACGTATTTGACCCCGGTCACCGAAGCCAGATACGTCAGACCGGTGAGCATCATGGCCGCCAACAGGCCCGAGAGCAGCAGGGTGTTGCCGGCATTTTTGCCGCGTGGCTTCTTGAAGGCGGGCACCGCTGTGGCCACCGTCTGAACACCGGCCAATGCCACCGATCCCGAGGAGAAGGCACGTAGGACGATGAGGACCGTCGCCAGCCCCAGCGTGGCTTCGTCGTTGATTCCGCTGTGAGCGATGGTGTAGCTGGCTGTCTCCGCCTGTGGGAGGTCTCCGGCGCCGACCCGCAGCAGTCCCACACACATGGTGAGGAAGACTGCGCCCAGAAACAGGTAAGTCGGGACTGCCAGCAGCACCGGCGTGGCACGTGAACCGCGCAGCCCGGCCAGGGTGATGAGCAGGATCCCGATGATCGCCACGGGGACGCGGTAGGGGGCCAGGAGCGGGAAGGCCGTCGTGATGTAGGCCGCGAAGACCGTCATCGACACGGCCAGGGTCAGCACGTAGTCCACCAGCAGAGCCGCGGCGACAACCAGACCGGCACGGGGTCCGAGGTTCTTCGATGCGACCTCGTAGTCACCGCCGCCGGAGGGGTAGGCCTTGACGTTGATGCGGTAGCAGGCGACGATCACGAGGATCACAGCGCCGACGGCCACACCGATCCAGGGCGCCACGGTGAGGGCGACGAGGGAGGTCAGGGACAGCGCCAACAGGATCTCGTCGGGGGCATAGGCCACGGACGAGAGCATGTCGGAGGCGAAGACGGGCATCGCGATGCGCTTCTTCAGCGCCGGCGTACGCCTGTCCTCACTGCGGAAGGGCCGTCCAACGAGTAGTCTTTTGACGGCATCAGAAAAACTGCTGGCCACGGGCACTAATGGTAGATCAATGCGGAGAGGATTACCCATGCACTTCGTGATTATGGGCTGCGGGCGAGTCGGAGCGTCCTTGGCCAAAGCCCTCGATGCTAACGGGCACTCGGTGGCAGTGGTCGACCGCGACCCCGATGCATTCCTCAAGCTCGGTCGAGATTTCAGCGGTTCCACCATCACAGGCATCGGGTTCGACCGTGAGACTCTGTCTCAGGCGAAGACCTCGGACGCCTATGCCTTCGCCGCCGTGTCCAGCGGCGACAATTCCAATATCCTCGCCGCGCGTGTCGCCCGGGAGACCTTCGGTGTGGCCAACGTCGCTGCCAGAATCTACGATCCCAACCGTGCCCAGGTCTTTGAGCGACTGGGCATTCCGACCGTTCCCACGGTGCGGTGGACAGCCGATCAAGTGATGCGCAAACTCGTTCCGCAGGGATCGATCACCGAATTCCGCGAGCCCTCCGGCAGGCTCGTTCTCGCCGAAGTCCATCTCGATCCCGGCTGGGTGGCCAGGCCCATCAGGGAGATTGAGACGAGGACCAAGGCCCGCGTCGCCTACGTCACTCGACTCTCCGAGGGCATCCTCGCTCATGAGGATCTGCTCCTCCAGGACGGGGACCTGGTTCATCTGATGTGTCCGGTGGACCGCCTCGGCGAGATCGAGAAGATTCTGGACCAGCCGGTGCGAGCAATGGAGGAAGAATGAGAGTCGTCATCGCAGGGGCAGGGTCAGTCGGTCGGTCAGTGGCCCGGGAGCTCCTCGACAAGAAGCACTCGGTCATGCTCATCGATCAGAGCAAGGAAGCTCTGGGTCATGAGCGCATACCAGGTGCCGAATGGCTGCTCTCGGATGCCTGCGAGCTGGCTGGATTGGGCGAGGCCAAACTCGAAGAGGCCGATGTCGTCGTCGCCGCGACCGGTGATGACAAGACAAATCTCGTTCTGTCGCTGTTGGCCAAGACGGAGTTCGGTGTTCCGCGCACCGTTTCGCGGGTGAATAATCCGAAGAACGAGTGGCTCTTCGACGAGAACTGGGGCGTCGACGTGGCGGTGTCGACTCCGCGACTGATGACTGCCCTGGTCGAGGAGGCTGTCGAGGTCGGCGGCCTTGTGCATCTGATGAGCTTCGAACGTGGCCAGGCGGGACTGATGGAGTTCACCGTCCACGAATCCTCCGCGCTCGTCGCCTCACGGATCGGCGACATCGCCTTCCCACTCGACACTGTGCTCGTCGCCGTCATCCGCAACTCGCGGGCATTCGCGCCCAGCTCCGATGACGTGATCGAAGCAGGAGACGAGCTGTTCTTCCTCTCCTCACCGGATCAGGAAGGCGCACTGCTCGAACTGCTGCAGGCTCCCGCCGAATGAGCTCACTCGTGGTCGTCGCGGGTATGGATCAGTTCATAGACCGGGTTGTGGGCCTTCAACGCTCCGTCGTGAGCGCAGAAGCGCCCCTCTAGGACGATCAGGGCACCGGGTCTGATTCCACTGATCTCACGGCGGCCCAAGAACTGTGCGTGGACCTCCCCGGTCCCATCGGCAACCGTGATGTGCAGACTAGGATTGTCTCCGCTGCATGACTGCGTCACAGCGCTGACGACACCGGCGACCCTCGACATCTGCCGTGGGTTGAGGTCCTGGACGCTGATGACGCCAGGAATCTGGGACACCAGTCTCAGGTCGGCCCGGGCCTCAGCATCTCTGGAGCCGAAGTCACGCATGAAGCGTGTGATGACGTCCAGCATGGGACTCAGCGAACCTCGGTGATTTCCGGGCCGCGTTCAAACGGATTGAGTTCGTCCTTGTTCTCGTCCCCAGCCTCGTCCTCAGGATCTCCGTCGACCTCGGGCGCGGTGAGCACGATGAGCTCGCGTGGAGCCATCGCCTCCTGTCCTCTGTCGACGATGACGCCGCGGAAGAGTGCACTGAGTTCGGACCGGATCTCTTCGTTCGTGACGGCCTTGCCGGAGAACACCGCACGGACGAACCAGCGTGGTCCGTCGACTCCGGCGAAGCGCATGGAACGCTTTCCAGGTCGGCCGTCCTCGGTTTTGGCGGGAACTTCGACTGCGAGTTCTCGGCCCAGTGAGGTGTGCAGCTCCGAGGCTTCACCACCCTGGGAGGTGACTCCGTCCGCCAACTGTTTGCGCACGGTGTTCCACAGGCCCTCTGAGCGTGGTGTTGCGAAGGCCTGCAGCTGGATCCCGCCGCCTTCATGAATGAGTGTCACTGCCAGCACGCGCTGAGAGTCGTCGTCGGTGTCCAGGCGCACCTGCATGCCGTCGACAACGGGCACCTTGAGAGCGCCCAAGTCGAGTCGGTTGAGCTCAGGGAAGTCTTCTGCAGCGTCGAACGGGCCCTTCTCTGCACGATCGTAGGGAGCTGACTTCTCGAGCAGGGCCTCCTCGTCGAGCTCGTCGTCGCTCGTCATGTCCTCGGAGTCTTCGTCGATCTTCGCGTCAGCGGTTGCGCTCGTGGCGGTCTCATCCGAGTCAGTGTCGGCGGAGTCGCCGGCGTCTGTGTCATTTGTCACAGCATCGTCGACGCCGTGCTCCTCGTCGACGGTGTCGTCGATCTTCTCAGCGGAGGATTTTTTGGAGAATCGGGAGAACAGTCCCATGGTCGTTCACACCTCTCTCTCGGTCAGACCTGCTTGTACTCCACCTGTGGAGCCGAAGCCCCCTGCGCCGCGATCGCTGTCGTCCAGCGAATCGACCAGGGTGAAGTCTGCTTGTTTGATTTCTTGGATGATGAGCTGAGCAATACGGTCTCCACGCGAGATGCGCACAGGGACCCGCGCATCCAGGTTGATCAGCGGCACCTTGATCTCACCACGGTAACCGGCGTCGATCGTGCCTGGAGCATTGATCACGGTGACCCCGTGTTTGCTCGAGAGACCCGAGCGCGGATGGACGAATCCGGCGCAACGGTCAGGAAGGGCGATCGCGATGCCGGTGGGCACGACCTTCCGTTCGAATGGTTCGAGGACGCAGTCGATGGCTGAGCACAGATCGGCACCTGCATCGGACGCGTGCGCGTACGAGGGAGGTGTCATGCCTGCATCGAGCAGCTTGAGGTCAATCTTCAGGATTCCTGCCACAAAGAAGCACTCTAATGCCGAAGCCTGAGCGCTTCCAAAAAGTCCGTTATGGGAGAATGGCCATATGGCAACGACTCAACCCGAAACACGCGTGGTCTACACGGAAAAACTCGGCCCATCCATCGGCATGTGGATTCTCATTGTGATCGCTGCGGCTTCGACCGCGCTCATGGTCCTGCCGGTGTGGAAGGCTGGCACCATCATCCTTCCGGTGATCAGCTTCGTCCTCTTGGCGTGGTGGCTGCGTTCACTCGGGATCTCGATCATCGTCACCGAACAGCAGCTCTTCGTCGGTGACGCACATATCGATCGCCGTTTTGTAGTTGATGCCACCGGCTACGACGCCGAAGGTGCACGGACCGCGCGAGGTACGGGCCTCGACGCTCGAGCCTTCCTCATGCTGCGCCCTTGGGCCAAGTCTGCGGTGCGGATCGACATTCACGATGAGACCGACCCGACGCCCTACTGGCTGGTTTCGAGCAAACGGCCGATGGAGCTCGCCGCAGCGCTCAAGCCCTGAGCCTCACCACCTCACAGCACTTGCTTCGATCACGCTGACGCACCGGAACTCACGCTGAAGCACCCGAACCAGAACCCATCCGAGACACAGAAACGCGCCCCGACAAGGGCGCGTTCTTGTATCTTCCGACAGCCGATTCAGCCAGCACAGTCCGTGCAGATGGGGACTCCGCCTTCTTCGCTCGCCAGCTGTGAGCGATGGCGAACCAAGAAGCATTCCATACAGGTGAACTCGTCATTCTGCTTGGGCAGCACTCGAACGGAGAGCTCTTCGTTCGACAGGTCCGCACCGGGGAGTTCGAACCCTTCCGCAACTGCAGTCTCGTCTTCGTCAATCTTACTGGCCTGCGCCTGCGAGCGTGAAGCCTTCAGCTGTTCAATCGAATCGCTTTTGATTTCATCGTCTTGCTTACGAGGTGCGTCGTAATCCGTTGCCATATGGCTCATCGCTCTCTGTCGGGTGTGCTCAAGAGGTTTTTCAGCCCCTCTCGCCAAACGTGTCCCCAGCATTGTGCACTGTATGGGTGCTGTTGGCAAGATCAGATCGTCCATGTTCATTGTGATTCTCGTCACCGGAGAGTCGATATGCGACGGGCTGCACATACGACTCTCGAAAAGCTCTGCGAGAATGCATAAGTCGAATAGCGCCGATAGCATGTAGTCGGTGAATGAAACTGGGATCGCCCCATGCGTGGGAGACGGCCCGAGGAAGGACGAATACACGATGAGTGAATTCGCAAATCAACTCGATACCAGGATCGACGATGTCCGTCATCGCATTCATGAAGCTCGGTCCAATGGGGACGACTACCTCGTCGAGACCCTGATCGACGACCTGCAGAATCTCTTGGAACTTGCCGATCGCAACGATGTGGACACTGGTCCGATCGCCGCGGTCATCACAGCAGAGACCGGAGCGATTCCCGTCATTCCCGCACCGGAAGAGTCCTGACTCACCGGGCAGACTGACACCGAAAATCCCTTCCCTGCACAACTGGCAGGGGAGGGATTTTCGTATCTCCAGGAACCCTCGGAGAGCGTTTGGTTCAGACTGTCCAGTTCGGCTCGGTCGCCCGTTCGATGCGTCCGCGACAGCACTCGATGCTGCACGCGCCGCTGCCCGGCACTAGCGCAGCAGAGCCGGGAATGGTCGGAGCCGGAGGCTGTTCGTTGCGAAGCTGTGCGATTCTCTCCTCGACCAGGTCAACGAGTCCCGATACGAACAGCGGGTGCGTTCCGACGGTGGCAACACGGGTGAAGGCGAAGCCGAGTTCGGCAGCCGTCTCCTTCGCCTCGGTATCGAGATCGAAGACGACCTCCATGTGATCGGAGATGAACCCGATCGGAACGAGGACCACCCCGGTGACACCGTCGGCGGCGAGTTCCGTCATCCGATCGTTGACGTCCGGCTCGAGCCACGGCACCTCCGGCGACCCCGAACGAGAGCAGTACACCAACTCGGCGGGAAGCACTTGGGACGCTGGCAGCCCATCCATGAGGTGGGCCATGAGCTCTTCGTGCTGTGCGCGATAGCCGCTGGTCTCCACTGCGGAGGCGTCCTGCATGACATCTGGGATCGAATGTGTGACGAAGAGGATCCGATGCTGCTTCGCGTCAAGAGCACCGACCTGCTTCGAGAAGTCGTCGAGCCCCTCTTTGAGCAGGAGCGCACACGCGTCGGCATATCCGGGGTGGTTGTAGAACTGCCGGATCTTATCGATCGTGACGGTCGTGCCCTCGGCAGACAGCTCCTCGATGGTCTTGGCAAAGTCTTCGCGGTACTGACGGCACGAAGAATACGACGAGTACGCCGAGGTGTCGATGGACAGGAATCGAGTTCGGCCGGCCTGCGACTCGGCACGCACCTCGTCGGTCAGATACGGTGCCCAGTTGCGGTTGCCCCAGATGAGCGGGGTGTCGATGCCGCGACGAGCAAGCTCTTCTCGCAGAGCCTGCAGAAGCGCCTTGTTCTGATCATTGATGGGCGACTTTCCGCCGAATCCGTAATAGTGCTCACCTACTTCTTCGAGTCGCTCCTCCGGTATTCCGCGACCGGCGGTGACGTTCTTGAGGAAAGGGACGACTTCTTCTGGAGCCTCCGGTCCCCCGAATGACATGAGGACGAGAGAGTCAATGGGTTCAGTGTTATTCACAGTTACAGATTTTACAGCCTGTAGAGTGTCTGTGCCTGTCGTCCGCCCTGTGAGCCAGTTCCACTCACGGATCAGACCTGCCCAGTCCCTCAAACAGACCGATTCAGGACCTCAAGCAGACCGGCTCAAGCTCTAGAGCAGAGTGTTCACCGACCGAACCGGCCAGCCAAGCGCCGATGAGAGCCGTGATTTCGCGACTCGCGCGCAAATCTGCCCTGCTCGTGTGCCCGGACGTGACACGATGCAGGGAGACGCGATAAAGGAGCTTAAGGCATGCGTGAACTGATCTTGAACGGAGTCGACGCCGACGGCACTCATCTGCTGCTGAACGACGAGAACGGACTGCAGTACCGATTGGCTCTCGACGAGGCCCTGTACGCCGCTGTCCGCAAGGACCGCACCAGCGTCAAGCCCGAGACCCCCGTGCGCCCCCGTGACATCCAAGCCATGATCCGTGGCGGGATGAGCGCCGAGGAGGTCATCGCCTCCACCGGAGCCGATGCCGAGCAGGTCCGCACCTATGAACGCCCGGCTCTGGCCGAACGCGCTCACACGGCGTACACGGCCAGCCAGCACCCGATCTATTCCGACCATGACCCCAATGGCGACCCGACTCCCCTGGTGGAACTGTGCCAGACCCGTCTGGCGATGCGCGACGTCGACATCGAGACCATGGATTGGGATGCGTGGAAGCAGCAGGATGGCAACTGGTACATTCAGCTCAGCTTCACCGCCGCGGATCGCACTCGCACGGCTGGATGGAACTACTACCGCCGGTCGCTGACTCCCATCGACGACGAAGCGAAATGGCTAGCCGATTCGGGACCGACAGATACAGGACCCATTCCGAATTACGGGACCGGTGCCGAACGTCAGAAGATCACCGAGGAGATCGACACGCCCTCCGCTCCTCCAGCTCCTGCTGAGACATCGCCTGCCGCTCGTGATCATCAGGCGGAGACCGGACGGATCTTGGAGAATCTGCGCAAGCGTCGCCGCTATGAGGACGAGGAAGAGCCACGTGGCAAGCTTCGCGCTGTCACTGAGGACCCTGAGACTCACCCGCAGGGCGCGCACACCGCGCCGGGACGTCCGGAAGACGCCTCCGATGACGAGGTCTTCGCGTTCGAAGATCCCACATCCGTCGATCCGGATGAGCCTCAGGAGCCGACTCAGGAGGTCGGCAGGTTCGATGACGACAATCAGCTGTCTCTGCTCAATGAGCCTGGTGTCAGCGAGGAGTCGAATCAGTTCAAAGACACTGCTGAGTCCAAAGCGAAGTCGAAGAAGAACAGTCGTGCATCGATCCCCAGCTGGGACGAGATCATGTTCGGCTCGAAGCGCGACTGAGTTCGCCACCCAGCTCGACCAGGCGGTCGTCGTCTGTGATCAGGCTGGCGTCATGAGTGACCATCACAACGGTGTGTGAGTCCAGGTTCTTTCGCAGGTCATTCACCAGTCGGTGTGCCATCTTATCGTCAAGGTGTGCAGTCGGTTCGTCGAGGACGAGGACTTTCGCCCCGCTCAGGAGTGTCCTGGCCACGGCCAGACGCTGACGTTGTCCTCCTGAGATCTCTGCCCCGTGATCGCCGACCCAGAGTTCGAGGCCAGCTGGGTCGGCCCATTCGGCCAATCCCGCGCTGGTCAGTGCCGCGCACATCTCCTCGGTGCTGGGTGCGTCTCTGCGCGCGATCGCCAGATTGCCCCTCACTGTTGACCGGAAGATATGTGCCTCCTGCGGGCACCAGGCGATTGCGCCTGCGAGGTCTGCCGGTGACAATCCGAGGACATCCGTCTCCCGACCCGCGTCGTCCTCGGCGCTATATGAACCTGACCACTGGTCCAGGAAGCGCAGGAGCACACTCAGCGTCGTCGACTTTCCGGTACCACTGTCACCGTGCAGGACAGTCCATCGGCCCCTCGCTGCTCGCAGGTCCACATGGTCGACGACCGGACCGGCATCCCATCCGACACTCATATCGTCGAGCTCAAGCACGGTGAACCCGTCTGCCCTGGTGATTTTGTCCCGATGTTTGTCCGTCGAGGACTCTGCCCTGGTAGGCGCCAAAGCGGGGATCCGGTCAAGGACAGCACCAAGCGTCGGCAGCGCACGGAAGGCCTGCAGCGACTGCGTGAAGACATCGACAGAACCGAGTGCGATGAGAACAACGACGGCTCGGATCTCGGTCGGCGCTGAGGAGGTCATCGCAATGAGCACAGCGGCGCCCACCGTGCTCAGCTGCACCCAGAGCTGCGCAATGCCGAAGTGGTGTGAGGAGCGGCGCTGAACACGGTAGAGCTCCTGCTCTTCGCGACCCAGTGCTGTCAGAACCCTCTTGTCAGCACGGTTCGCCCGCAGGTCCGCTGTGGCGTTCAGCGCCCGTGTCAGGACTGAGAGGATCCCGTTGCGGATAGTTCGGACGCGCCGGGCCAGGCTGCTTTCACTCCTGATAATGGCGGCCGGCAGCACGACCAGGTTGAGGATGCCGAGTGTCAGGAACACCGGCAGGGTCGCCGGGTCGAGTGCCCAGGCGGTGATGAGCACCGCGAGGAAGACCAGCGATGAAGCGACAGGTGGGAACAGAGTCCGCGGAATCAGATCCCGCACATCATCGGCGTCGGCGACCATGGTGCGCAGCGCGGCATCGGAGGTCAGCAGTTTCCGATCCCCCATTCCGACTGCTTCGAAGTGCTCCCAGAGTCGAGACCGCAGTCTGCCCAGCGATGCGAAGATCACCGAGTGCAGCTTGAGTCGGCTGAGATAGAGCAGCACTGATCGGCTCAGCCCGAAGAACCGCACACCGACGATGGCGACCAAGAGGATCATTATCGGAGGTTGGTAGGACGCTTCGACGATGAGCCAGGCGGAGACCGCAGTCAGCGCTATCGCTGCCAGGCTGGAGCCACACGATGCGAGCAGAGCAACAATCATGTTCGGGGTGAAGAGCGGCATACTCGACCGCAGGAGCGACCACCGGCGACGAAGCGTCGCCCTCTGTTCCCTCTTTGACCAACCGGGCTCCTCGCCCACGTTCGCCGCGGTCTGTGAAGCGTCGGTCAGTGTTGTTGGGTCGGTCAGTGTTGTTGGGTCGGTCAGTGTCGCCGGCTTCGGAGTCGTCGCTGAGTGCGAAGCCACTGCTGGTGCGGCGGTCGCACCCATGTTGACCTTCCGGGGGCTGATCTCGTCCTGGGCGAGTGCAGTGACCCGGTCATCATGGCTGGCCAGGATGACACGCACGCGCTTGGCCGCCTCGGCGATCATGTCGATGATGATCTCAGCATTGGCATCGTCGAGGTGAGCGGTCGGTTCGTCGAGGACGAGTGCCTCGGAGTCGCCGTCAATGAGGTGGCGTACCCGGACGAATGCGAGTCGGCGGAGCTGTCCGGGACTCAGCGCAGACGTCGATAGTGCCGGGTCCTCGGGCAGACGAGCGCCACGCAGAGCGGTACCCTGTTGGGCAAACGGGAGACCGTAGACGTCGAGTTCGGCTCCGATCGTCGCACCGAAAAAACGGGGAGCCTGCGAGACGAATGCGACCTGACGCGATGCCAGTGTTGTTCTGGCCTGAGCGGGCAGATTGCCGGACAGAGCGGCCAGAATCGTCGATTTGCCTGCCCCTGAGACACCTCGGATCGCCGTAATGCCGGGAGTGGTCGAGAAGGTTCCGGTCCACTCGATCGTCGTGCCGTTCGGGTAGACGACGCGGTGCTGGGCATCGAGGAAATCGTCGCTGGTCTCATCGTCGTTGGATTCATCGTCATGGCCGAACCCGTCCTCGGCTACGTTGTCGCTGTCGCTGTCTGCGACGAGTGCAAGGGCACGAGCCTGTGCCTCGCGACCGTTCTCACTGGCGTGGTAGCCGGCGCCGAGCTCGCGCAGCGGGGTGAAGCACTCTGGCGCTAGGAGCAGGATGAAGAGGCCGGAGCTCAAATCCATGCTTCCGGAGACGAGGCGCAGACCGATGACGACGGCGACCAGGGCGACGGAGATCGTGGCGATGAGTTCAAGGGCAAGACTTGAGAGGAATGCAATGCGCAGTGCGGCGAGGTTGGCGCTGTGGTACTTCTCCCCCAGTTCGCGCAGGGTGCGTGCGTGGTCCCTTGAACGGCCGAGTCCGATGAGCACGGGCAGCCCTTCGGCCAGCTCTGCGAGGTGATCGGACAGTCGCTCAAGTGCAGTTGAACTGGCTGTGGTCGAGGCCTCGGTGAATCGGCCGATGAGGATCATGAAGACCGGCACCAACGGCAGGCACAGTGCGATGATGACGGCGGAAAGGACATCCGTGAACACGATACGAACGAGCAGCGTCACCGGGACCACCGCTACGGCACTCAGCGCGGGCACCACGGTCGTGAAGTAGTCGTCGAGGTCGTCGATGCCGCGTGTGACTGTGACGGCAGTGTTCATGCGCGGCTGCCCACGCCTGGTCAGCAGCGACCGCAGAATCGAGAACCGCAGCCGCCGCTTGTTCACAGCCGCCAGTGACGTCCCCAGACTGTGATCCGCCCACAGGCTCGCACCCCGCAGTGCCGCTCCCAGAAGCCCCAGCACCGCCCAGACCGCAATCGGGCTCGGCCCGACGATCGAGCGCACCAGAGCCTCGGCGATGAGCACGATGCCCACGGCACGCGCCAATGCGCTGAACAGGGAGAGACAGAATCCGCGCTGTCCGCCCGGCAGGTCGAGCAGGATCCGCAGGGGAGAATTCATGACCTGATCGCCACCGGCACGCGGTGAGCTTCGGGGATGTGCGTTTCGGCGATGCGGCCTAGGAACATGCGATAGCTGAAGATCTGGTAGCCGATGATGATCGGCAGACAGATCACGGTCACCACAAGCATCACAGTGAGTGTGTAGTCCTCCGAGGACGCCGAGGCGATGGTCAGGGAGTTTGCCGAGTCCAGTGTCGAGGGCAGCACGTTGGGATAGGCACCGGCGAATACGGCGAAGAGTCCAGCTGCGAGGTAGATTCCGTGCAGGACGAAGGCCGCCTTCTCCGCCCCGGATCGGACCGCAAAGTACGCCGCCACCAGGGCGACGACCGCAGCGAGAACCACGGCGGCCAGCCACGTGCGATGAGTGATGGAGAGACCGAACCAGATGAGGAAGCCGATGGAGCCGGGCAGCAGCAGCCTCCGAGCCCACCGCTGAGCCTTCTCGCGCATGTCGCCTCGCGTCTTCAGACCGAGGAAGATCAGGCCGTGGACGAGGGCGAAGCCGATCCCGCCCAGGCCTCCGAAGACTGCGGGCCAGCCCACCCAGGCGAAGGCCCCTCCGATGAGGTCACCATTGTCGTTGAGCGGCAGCCCGGTGGAGGTGATGGCGAGCATGGCCCCGACGAAGAAGGCGATTCCAGCCGAGCCCACTGCCATCGCCCAGGTCCAGAAGGACTTCCACGCCTGGCTGTGTCCCTTGCCGCGGTATTCGATGGACACGGCACGGAAGATCAACGCCAGCAGGCAGAGTGTCAGCGGTATGTAGAGGGCGCTGAACAGGGAGGCACACCAGTGCGGGAAGGCAGCGAAGGTCGCCCCAGCTGCGGTGATCAGCCACACTTCGTTGCCGTCCCAGGTCGGCCCGATGGTGTTGAGCAGCACTCGCTTCTGTCGTTCGGTCCGGCTCAGCAGCGGCATGAGCATTCCGACACCGAGGTCGAAGCCGTCGAGGAACAGGTATCCCGTCCACAGCACGATGATGAGGACGAACCAGATCGTGGCAAGAATTTCCATCGTGTCTTCTCCTCAGTACGCGAACGACAGGACGTCGTCTTCGTCGTTCGTGATCCGCGGGGTGTGGTTGGTCTTCGTGACCTC
Organism: Brevibacterium sp. FME17; assembly: GCF_014897515.1. NCBI lineage: Bacteria > Bacillati > Actinomycetota > Actinomycetes > Micrococcales > Brevibacteriaceae > Brevibacterium > Brevibacterium sp. FME17. Next base: position 129,539 of record NZ_JABUYD010000001.1, on the reverse strand, counting down.
AGGCATCGCCGAGGCGACCCCTCCCCTGATATAGACGATGAGCAGCCGCAGTTCGACTACCATGAGAATGCCGTAGACAAGGCTGAGGCTGATCAGTGAGAACAGCAGCATCGCCGGTGTGAGTTGGGGCGACAGGGCTGCCTGAGTGAACATATACACGCCGTCGAGCTGTGCGGGATTCGGCGCGACGACAAAGGGTTGACGTCCCATCTCGGTGAAGATCCAGCCCGCTGAGTTCGCTATGAACGGTGCGGTGATGGACAGGAGCGCCCCGCGCATCAGCCAGGGTGAGGCTGGAACAGTACCCTTGCGAGTCAGCCACAGTGCCAGGGCACTGACTCCCGCGGCGAGGATGCCGAAGCCGATCATCATCCTGAATCCCCAGTAGGTGACGATCATGATGGGCTGGTAGTCGATCTTCTCCCCGGAGTGCTCTCCATAGCGCTCATCCTCGGGCAGGTGGGTGCCGTACTTCTGCTGATAGTCGGGAAGCAGCGTCGTCACACCGTGGACCGGGGTGTTGAAGTCGCCCTTGGCGAGGAAGGACAGCAGCCCGGGAATCTCGAACACGTTCTCGACTCCATCGCAGTCGTTCGAGGAGGGGTCTCCGATCGTGAGCACCGAGAACTCGGTGCCGTCGTGACAGGCAGCCTCTGCTGAAGCCATCTTCATGGGCTGCTGTTCGAACATGAGTTTGGACTGGATGTCGCCGGTGATCGCCACTCCGACGAAAGCGACAAGGCCGACGATTGCACCGATGCGCAGAGATTGAATCCAGACCTGGTGGTCGATGGCGTCTCTGCCGGGCAAATCTGGTGCGGAGCCGACGACGACCTTCCCGTCGGGACCGATTGTGTCGATGCCGTCCTTGCGTCGACGGTACAGGTGGTACCAGGAGATTCCGAGCAGGAAGCTGCCACCCACGGCAAGTGCCCCACATAGCGTGTGAGTGTAGGCGGCGATTGCCGTATTGTTCGTCATCACCGCCCAGACATCGGTCATCACCGCTTTGCCGTCGACCAATTCGACACCGACGGGGTGCTGCATCCAGGAGTTCGCGACAATGATGAAGTAGGCGGAGATCCATGACCCGATGACGGCGAACCAGAGACTGCCCAGATGGATTGCGCGTGGGAGCCTGCCCCAGCCGAAGATCCAGAGTCCGATGAATGTCGACTCCAAGAAGAACGCGAGCAGTGCCTCCAGCGCTAGGGGCGCACCGAACACGTCTCCGACGAAACGGGAGTACTCACTCCATGCCATTCCGAACTGGAACTCTTGGACCAGTCCGGTCGCCACTCCCATGATGAAGTTGATGAGGAAGAGCTTCCCGAAGAACTTGGTGCTGCGCAGGTACATCTCGTTGCCCGTGCGGTGGTACATGGTCTGCAGGATCGCGACCAGCATGCCGAGACCGAGGGTGAGTGGGACCATCCAGAAGTGATAGACGGTGGTGATGCCGAATTGCCAGCGCCCGATGAGAACCGGATCCAGGTCCATGGGTACTCCGTTCGTGGAGGATCTAATTTCTACAACACGTAGAATTCTACAATGCGTAGAAGACATTAAGGCAAGATTCTGCCATCTAAGATCTGCCGTCCCAGAACGCGCATCATTGCCCGCTTGCGCTCACCCTACTCTGCGAGGATGCTCGCACGGCCCTGGTCCCGCCAAAATCTGGTCCAGCGGCAGACACGAAGTTGATTACGGTCGATCTCACATAGAATTCGACGGCTTGTAGAGTTAGACTGAACTCGCAAGAAAAAACATCCCCTCAAAGGACAAGGACACCGTGGGAACACTGGGCGAACTCGAACGCAGCGTCATGGACGCCATCTGGGTACATGATGATGGGTTGAGCGCGGCCGAGCTTCGCGACGTGCTGGCAGCACGCGACCTCGCCCTGACCACTGTTCACACCGTCCTCACTCGCCTGGAGAAGAAGGGCTTCGTCACCCGCGATCGCAGCATCCGGCCACATCGCTACCTCGCAGTATCAACGCGAGAAGACCATGTCGCAGAGCTGATGACCGAGGTGCTCTCACAGGCTCCGGATCGCCAGGCGGTTCTTGCACGATTCCTCGGCACCGTGTCGGAGGCCGATACGAAGGCTCTGCGCAACCTGCTGGGACGCAATCACTCGACCAATTCCTGAGGCAGGTCGTTCCCGAGCATGAGCATAGTGGGATCCGTCCTCGCTGTACTTGCATTTCTCTTAGCGTGGCCGGTTCCGGCCGCGCTATCCCGTTTTCGCGGAGACCCCATCTCGAAGGTCATCCTGTGGCAGGCCGTCGGCCTCTCCGGTGGCCTCTCGCTCATCGGCACGGCGCTGGCGTTCGCTGTTGCTCCCAACTCGCACAGCCTGCCTGAGGGGCTCTGGCAGCTGGCCAGAGGAGAGTCACACGCCCACTTGACAGTCTTCGCCTGGATCTTCCTCATCATCGCCGTAGCACTCATCGGACGGCTGCTGGGTTGCCTTGCTCTGACGTTCTATTCAGCTCGCAAGACTCGCATTCGCCATGATGAGATCCTGCACCTGCTCAGCGAACCATCCGCGACTTACCCAGATACGCGCATCATCTCCACCGACGAGGCCGTCGCCTATTGCCTGCCCCAGGGTCCACGCAAGGGCACTGCAGTTCTCTCCACCGGCCTACTCGAAGTCCTCAGCGAGGACGAGCGCACAGCCGTCATCGCCCATGAGAGAGCCCACCTGGATTTCCGCCACGACGTCCTGGTGATTCCCTTTGCCGCGTGGCACCGTGCTCTGCCGTTCTTCGCCGCCACCGCGATCGGCCTCAACTCCATCAATGGTCAGATTGAGCTCATGGCCGATGACCAAGCGCGCGAACACGTCGACCCCGCGATTCTGGCCCAGGCGGTGCGTGAAGCCGCAGGCATCAGCCCGGAGCACCGCAGCGACCTCTCGGCCCAGCGGATCGACCGTCTCTCCCGGCCCCTGGACCCAGCGCGGATACCGGTGCGCGTGACGTCGAGCCTCGTAGCATTGGGCCTGCTGCTCGTCCCCAGCCTTCTGCTCTTCGCTCCGATCGCTTCCGGGATCTGAGCTGACAGAACGCACCGACTAGCCGAACACTTCGGCTCTGCTAATCGGTGCGTATGCTGCAGCTGTCGAGGGATGGCTCAGCTGTCGATGCGTTCGGCGTCGAGAACCGCGGCTCCCGAGACGATGAATTCCTTGCGCGGACCGACCGAGGAACCCATGAGCAGTTCGAAGGTGTTCTCTGCCGCCTCGGCGTCGGCCATCGTGACCCGGCGCAGTGTGCGCATGCTCGGATCCATGGTCGTCTCGGCCAGCTGGTCGGCATCCATCTCGCCGAGTCCCTTATAGCGCTGGATGGGTTCTTTGTACGTCTTCTTCGACTTCTCCAGCTTCTTCAGCAGTGCGTGGAGCTCTGCCTCGCTGTACGTGTATACGACGTCGTTGGGCGTGCCTCGCTTAGTGACGACCTCCACGCGGTGCAGGGGCGGAACAGCAGCGAAGACTCGCCCCTGTTCGACCAGTGGTTTCATATAGCGGAAGAACAGGGTCAGCAGCAGGGTCCGGATGTGAGCGCCGTCGACGTCAGCGTCGGTCATGATGATGACACGCCCGTAGCGGGCCGCATCAATGTCGAAACTGCGGCCGGAACCGGCCCCGATCACCTGGATGAGTGCTGCACACTCGACGTTGGCCAACATGTCCGAAAGCGATGCCTTCTGCACGTTGAGGATCTTGCCGCGGATCGGAAACAGGGCCTGATGATCGGAGTTGCGCGCGGCTTTCGCCGTTCCCATCGCAGAGTCACCCTCGACGATGAAGAGTTCTGTGTTATCCACCCCGTTATCGCGGCAGTCGTAGAGTTTGGCTGGCAGCGACGATGCCTCAAGAGCCGTCTTCCGACGCTGGTTCTCTTTGTGAGTACGTGCCGAAATGCGCGACTTCAGCTCCGCGACGACCTTCTCCATGAGCACGGCAGCCTGCTGCTTCTCTGCGCGTTTGCTCGAGGACAGGATAGCGCCCAGCTGCTTCTCGACCGTTTTTGCCACGATCTGTTTGACCGCAGCCGTGCCCAGGACCTCCTTGGTCTGTCCCTCGAACTGCGGCTCGGACAGCTGCACCGTGACCACAGCGGTCAGACCGGCCAGGACATCGTCCTTCTCCAGCTTATCTTTGCCCAGTTTCAGTTTGCGTGCATTGGCTTCAACTGCTTTGCGCATGGCCTTGAGACTGGCCTGCTCGAAGCCTGCCAGGTGCGTCCCGCCTTGGGGTGTGGCCACGACGTTGACGAAGGACTTCACCTTCGTGTCGTAGCCGGTCCCCCATCTCAGAGCGATGTCAACGCCGACTTCGCGTTCAACTTCCTTCGAGACCAGGTGCCCCGTTGAGTCGAGAACCGGGACTGTCTCACTGAACTTTCCGGTGTCGTGCAGTCGCCAGGTATCCGTCATCGGTGGGTCGATCGACAGATGGTCGACAAACTCAGTGATGCCGCCGTCGAAGCGGAAGACCTCAAGGCGTTCAGCGATGACCTCGCCCGTCTCATCACGGGCAACTCCACGGCGGTCTTCGATGCGCAGCTCGAGTCCAGGGACGAGGAACGCCGTCTGGCGTGCGCGCTCGACGAGATGCTGGTAGTCGAACTGGGCCTTGGCCAGGAAGATCTGCGGGTCTGCCCAGTACTGGACACGGGTGCCTGTGACGCCCTTCTTCGCCTTGCGGACGACGTCGAGCCCGGTCGGCTCGTGGAACTCCTCGAAGGGATTGTCAGGGCTGGGCTGGCCGGAGGAATCGTCGAAGCGTCCCGGTACACCACGGCGGAAGGACATCTTGTGAACCTTCGAACCACGTGTGACTTCGACATCGAGCCGGGCGGAGAGTGCGTTGACGACGGAGGCACCGACACCGTGCAGGCCACCCGACGCGGCATACGAACTGCCGCCGAATTTGCCGCCTGCGTGGAGTTTGGTCAGGACCACCTCGACGCCGGTCAGCCCGGTCTTGGGTTCGATGTCTACGGGGATGCCTCGTCCGCTGTCGGAGACAGCCACCGAACCATCTGGTTCGAGTTCGATGAGGATGGACTTTCCGAAGCCGCCCAGAGCTTCGTCGACGGCATTGTCGATGATCTCCCACAGGCAGTGCATCAGCCCTCGGGAATCAGTGGTCCCGATGTACATGCCTGGACGCTTGCGAACCGCTTCGAGACCCGACAACACGGACAGATGCCTCGCGCCGTAACTTTCCTCTTCCACACGTTTCCTCTCGTTCGATTAAATTCTAATCCCTCAGGCCGATTTGTATCAGCCATTGCGTGCCGTGTCTCGTGTCGATTCTGCCGAAAGCTCCTATCCATTGCTTCATTGCTGGAACAATGGCCCTATGTCTCCTCGTCGCAGCCTAGTATTCTCCCTCATATGTGCGGTCCTCGTCTTGCCGGGCCTCACCGGTTGCGATACGAACCCGCCAGACGAATCTGCCGGTTCCACGCCGTCCGAAGGAACATCAAACTCGACAGACACTGTGCCCTCGACGGATTCAGAATCATCTACAGGCTCTGAGGCCTCTCCGGACGCTGATGGGCAGAAGATCCCGACAACGGAGCCGGCGGTCGACCTGAGTGGGCGGACCGTGGCTATCGACCCTGGCCACAACGGAGGCAATGCCTCTCACCCGAGCGAGATCGCCAGCCCGGTACCGGGTGGGCGCGGCGGAACCAAAGCCTGCAACACGACTGGTACCGCCACGAGCACCGACTACCCCGAGGCCGATTTCAACTGGGCAGTTGCCCAGCAGCTGAAACAGGAACTCAAGGATGCGGGGGCGAAGGTGGTCATGAGCCGCGATGACAACGACGGTGTGGGCCCGTGCGTCGACGAGCGCGGCACGTTCGCCGATGACGCCGATCTCATGGTCAGCATCCACGCCAACGGAACCGAAACTGCCTCGACCAAGGGGTTCCATGTCATCGTCGCCAAGCCCGGCAGTTCGGATGCTGTCGAAGACGACTCGAACCGCCTCGCCGATTCAATGAGTGAAGCCATGTCCGGTCCGTTCACGCCCAACAGTGCCTACGGAAAAGACGCGATCAGTCGGCGCCCCGACTTGGCTGGACTCAACAACGCTTCTGTCCCTGCTGTGATCGTCGAGTGCGGTGAGATGCGCAATGCCGACGAGGCCAAGACCATGGAATCGAAGTCTGGTCAGAAGAAATACGCGAACGCTCTGCTCCAGGGCATCGTCGACTGGTACTGACTGGTGCTGAATCAACGTCGCCGGTTGAGCCTCATCGACGTCGTCTGCTGATCCTCGACCGGTGCTGAATGGACACAGGGGGCGAGGCTCTGCAGATAACCAGATCGCCTGCGGTCGCGAGAGTTCGCGTCCGCAGGCGATCGTGGTCACCGAGCTCATGCCGTTGGGCCGAAGCCGCGGCAGGAGGCATCTGTGTCAGTCGAGGTAGTCCCGCAGAACCTGTGAGCGCGAAGGGTGCCGCAGCTTTGCCATGGTCTTCGACTCTATCTGGCGGATACGCTCGCGAGTGACTCCGTAGACCTTGCCGATCTCATCGAGAGTCTTCGGCTGGCCGTCGTTGAGGCCGAAGCGCATCGACACAACACCGGCTTCACGTTCCGACAGGGTGTCGAGAACGGAGTGAAGCTGTTCCTGCAGCAGAGTGAAGCTGACCGAGTCAGAAGGCACGACTGCTTCAGAGTCCTCGATGAGGTCACCGAACTCAGAATCACCGTCTTCACCCAGAGGTGTGTGCAGTGAAATGGGCTCGCGACCGTATTTCTGAACCTCGACGACACGCTCTGGCGTCATGTCGAGTTCCTTGGCGAGCTCTTCCGGACTCGGCTCACGGCCGAGATCCTGAAGCATCTGACGCTGGACACGAGCGAGCTTGTTGATGACCTCGACCATGTGCACGGGAATGCGAATGGTGCGAGCCTGGTCGGCCATGGCACGGGTGATGGCCTGACGGATCCACCACGTGGCGTAGGTCGAGAACTTGAAGCCCTTCGTGTAGTCGAACTTCTCGACTGCACGGATGAGGCCCAGGTTGCCTTCCTGAATCAAGTCCAGGAAGAGCATTCCACGTCCGGTGTAGCGCTTGGCCAATGAGACGACGAGACGCAGGTTCGCCTCGAGCAGGTGGTTCTTGGCGATGCGACCGTCGTGGATGATCCACTTGTAGTCCATGGACTCACGCGGTTCGGTGATGCCGCCAGCGTCGAGCAGGTGCTCGGCGTACATGCCGGCTTCGATGCGCTTGGCCAGGTCAACCTCTTCGGCCGCGTTGAGCAGGGCGACCTTGCCGATCTGCTTGAGGTAGTCCTTGACCGGGTCCGCGGTGGCTCCCGCAGACACGACCTGCTGCGCAGGAGCATCCTCTTCGTCGGCATCGGAGACGATGAAACCGCCAGCCTCTGTGACAGCGGCGTTCTTCTCCTTCTCCTCGGAGTTCTTCGTCTCAGTCGCCTCAGCGGGGCTCTGCTCGGTGCCGAGGGTGTCGGTTGCCGGCTCGACTGTCTCGCCGGCCTCGAGCACGTCATCGGACTTCTTCTTAGCGCCCGCAGCCTTGGTTGTCTTCGCAGCAGGCTTCTTAGCCCCGGCAGTCTTCGCCACCTTAGCTGCGGTCGATTTCGTCGCAGTTGATTTGGCGGTCGTCGTCTTTCGGGCCGCGGTGGTCTGCTTGGTCCCGGTTTCTGCAGCGATCGCTGAAGCCGATGTCTTCGTCGTCTTCTTGGCTCCCTTCGACGCCGCAGTGGTCTTGGATCCAGCGGTGGAGGTCTTGGCGGCCGTTCCCTCCGACTTTTCCGTCACCGTCGTGGATTCCTTGTCGACTCTCGGCACGTGTTCACCTTTCGCGAGCGTTGAAACTTCTCGAATGCACCAGGACATTACTAAGACCCATGTCAAGAGGTCCAGGTATCTGGCCCGAGGGGAACACATAGTTCTCCCATGATGCTATGACAGGGTCAACACCCAATTTTCGCACGATATTCCCGGCTTTGCGAATTGACCCCGGGACGGTGATTCATCGATCGCTCGCCGAAGTGGTTGCGAAGAGCCGCCGCGTGCCCGCAGGCCTCATCCGGGGCCACGGCGTGCTGACATCAGCCACCGTGGGAGATACCCCTGTTCGACCGCGTTCAAGATCAACGTGGCCATCCCATGCTCAGCATCAAGCTCCAGCCCTGCCCGCGCGTAGTGCTCTGCCATGGTCGAGCCTCCCAAAGACCATTCGAACCATGCAACCACAGCATATGCAGTGGCCCGGACGTCGGGATGCCCCATCGCTATATAGGCTTTGAGGAACTCGATGCCCAACTGAACATCGCGGGGTCGAGGAGCGCGCGGGGAGAGTCCCACCATGTCCTGAGCGGCCTGCGGGGACAGCGCATACCGCTGTGCGCGCAGATACAGCTGCCCCGGCCCACACCTTTCGATCTCGGCCGGCGCGAAGTTCGGGTGATCAAAGCTGAGGATCATTTCGAGTGCGTCCCGAGACCATTTTTCGGCCAAGATCGCATCGACTGCCATCACCGTCCGCAACGTCATCAACTGGACGACAGCACTCCGGTCGATACTCTCCTCCCCTTCTCTCAGCCGAGCCAGGCTCGGGTAGAGCGTGGACAAAACGTCGAACCCATCGGCGATGCTCGGACACGTTTCGAGGTGACCGCTGCGACTGACCGTGAATTCTTCTGGCGACACGGGCTTGACCACTAGTTCTTGCGGTGACGCGACAGGAGAGGATCCCGCCGCGACGAGTTCTGTTGCGCAGGCCGAGGTCGAAGCGGCCTCGAGCAGAGTGCTGTTCTGAGCATCGTCGTCGATGCGGCCGAAACGGTCCTCGCCGACCCACCAAGCGCTGAGCGTAGCGATACCGCGGTCCCCCAACGACAGTGCGATCTCGTCGATCGCGGCCCGGACGAGTTCCCGATGAACACGGGGGTACTCATCATCAGGTGTCCCGGATCCGGTCACCGACTCGTCTGCGATGCCGCGCGGGTATTCCGAGTCGTAGAGGACGAGGAGCACTCCCGACGCCGCGCACGCTCCAGCGATGAGATCGCTGTACCACCGCCCGCCTTGGGCTACGAGATGGGCGGCCGTCTCCAGGTCGAAGTCGACCCGCATCGTCGTGGCGCATCCTTGGCCGCCGTGTTCATTCTCCTCCACGATCACGGCCACAAGGCTCTCGCGTGGAATATAGCCGAGGGTATGGGGCACGATTCCGATGATGTCTTCTGCTGTCTTCGCTGTGGTCTCCATGTCATCACTTCAGCCCCTCCCCTGTCGGATTGACCAGAGTCACCTGTGCGCATGTGGAAACACCGGACGTGTCCACAGCTCAAACGCACACGAGTGAGGACCGATATCCCCACGTGCTGTTGGGCAGAATTGCCACCGCGGCATAACTGGCATACAAGTGAGGGGTGGCAAAACGACGGATATACACAGCACCCGGCTCACAAGTCGTTGACATCTCGACCGGCACCGCGCGCCTGGAAAAAGTAGACGGAGAGGTCGACAGCTATGTCCTCCATGTCAATGGGGTGCCCTCCTCGTCGATCACTCTGAGCGAACCGACTCGTCTGGACTTCGAATATCTGGATTGGATGTCACGAATCATCGAGATCCAGTTCGCGCCCGGCCCGCTGCGAGCAGTCCACATCGGGGCGGCTGGCTGTGCACTCGCCCGGGCACTCCATGCCCAGCGTCCGAGGTCAAAGCAGACAGCCATCGACATCGACCCCGTTCTCCTCGACTACTCGCGCACCTGGTTCGATCTGCCGCGGGCCCCTGGACTGGCGCTGCGTGCCGGAGACGGAGCCGTTGAGACCGAAAAGTTCCGTCCCGACACTCTTGATGTGCTCATCCGTGACGCCTTCGACCATGACTCTGTACCCCCGACACTGCAGACTTCGGAGTTCTTCTCCACCTGCGCGCGCATCCTCAAAGACTCTGGCGTCTATATCGCCAACGTTCCCGATGCTGGCGACCACCGCGTCCTCAGAGCTGAGCTGGAGCTGCTGACGCCTGCCTTCACCCATGTCGCGGCCGCGGCCGAACCCGGAATCCTCAAGGGCCGCAGACGTGGCAACGTGGTCGTCATCGCCTCCAATTCCCCGCTGCAGGAGCCCGAGCTCGATCGGAGTCTGCGCACCGCAGCGACAATGGCGACCTTCCTGACCGGACAGGGTCTGCGGTCGAGACTGGGACTGTGACGGAACACACCATCCACAAATCATTGCTTCCGACTACTCCCGGTGAGAAAAGTTCGGCATAATGGAATGCCGATTGGGAAGGTGAGATGACCGAGACTTCAGAAATAAACGTCGAGCAGATCAAGCTTGACGAGCTCTATGCACGACTCGACGAATTGCGAGATGAGGCTACTGCCCGACTGGGCACAGTAAGGATCTCCGAGGTCGGCGGCAATCATCAGCACCGGAGCGAACGGGATGCGTTCGCCACCATGTATGAGGACCAGCTGATTCGGCTCAACAGCGCCGAGGATGGCCTGTGCTTCGGCCGTCTCGATCTGCGATCGGAGGTGGAACCCAGCTACATCGGACGGATCGGGCTCACCGATTCCGACCGCCAGCAGATCCTCATCGACTGGCGCGCACCGGCTTCGGAGCGCTTCTACCAGTCGACTGCCGCCAACCCGGCGGGAGTCATCCGGCGGCGGCATCTGGTCACGAAAAACCGTATGGTGACAGATCTCGAGGACGATGTGCTCGACATCGACGCTCTCGACGATGCTGAGCGATCGAACCTGCAGGGCGAGGGTGCGCTGATCGCTGCACTGACCAATCACCGGACAGGTCGCATGGGCGACATCGTCGCCACCATTCAGGCCGAACAGGATGCCATCATCCGCCAACCCCTCCAGGGTGTGCTCGTCGTCCAGGGCGGACCGGGAACGGGCAAGACAGCGGTGGCACTCCACCGTGCGGCATTCCTCCTCTATCGGCACCGGGAGCGCATCGCCAAATCGGGCGTGCTCCTCGTCGGACCCTCCGCTGTGTTCCTCAAGTACATCGAGAAGGTCCTGCCCAGCCTCGGCGAGACCGGTGCGCTTCTGCTCACACCGGGCCAGCTCTACCCAGGTCTCGAGACCGAGTTGAGCGATGATACGAATGTGGCAGTGATCAAGGGCCGGTCCGAGATGGCTGCGGTGCTGAAGAATCACATCGCCAACTACGAGCGGATCCCGGACCAGGACGAAGAGCTGCGCGTCGGCTCACACACCATCTGGCTGCGTCGCCGTGACGTGCGCGCTGCTCGTGATCGTGCCCGCCGCAGCGAGGATGCTCACAATGCTGCCCGGACCGGCTTCGTCTTCGGTCTGCTGAAGATCCTCGCAGAGGACCTGGCCCGCCAGATGGGTCTCGATGGTGCAGGTGAGAGGCTGCCGGAGCTGATGGATGAGCTGCGTTCGAGTGTGGACGTGCGCCGTGCTCTCAATCTCGCGTGGTTCCCGATCAGTCCTGCGGCGGCGCTGCGTGCCCTGCTGTCCAAACCTCACAAGCTGCAGGCCGCTGCCGCGCACCTGCTCTCACCTCAGGATCAGAAGACGCTAGTCCGCCCGGCCAACTCCGCGCTCACCATTGAGGACGTTCCGCTCCTCGACGAGCTCGCGGAGCTGCTCGGCAGCAGCCCCCAGCAGACCGCAGCTCGGGACGAGTCCGCTCGTGAGTACGCCGAAGCGGTCCTCGATATGACCGACACCTCCGCCCTCATCGATGCCGATACGCTGGCAGCCAGGTGGGAGGAAGAGGGGCCGACGATCACCCTGGCGGAGCGGGCGCTCGACGACCGCGAATGGACGTACGGCCACCTCGTCGTCGATGAGGCTCAGGAGCTCTCACCCATGCAGTGGCGGGTGCTCTTCCGGCGAGTTCCGTCGAAGTCCGCGACCGTTGTGGGTGACCTGGCACAGTCCTCGCACGTGGACAACACTCGGACCTGGGACTCCATCCTGTCTGAGTTCGTCGGAGATCGCTACGCTCTGCAGGTACTCACCGTGTCCTACCGGACGCCCCAGTCGGTGATGGACCTGGCCAACCGCTACCTGCACCGACATTTCCCACAGCTCGAACTCGTTGAGTCCGTCCGGCAGGGTGGCCCCGACCCGCAGATGGAATCGTTCACTTCGACTCAGGAAGTGGTCAATGCTCTCGTGCCCACCGTCAGAAATGAGGTCGATTCGGTCGAGGGTGGCAAGATTGCCGTGATCGCGCCCGTCGATCTCATCGATTCCGTCGCCGAGGTGCTCGCAGGCTTTGACATCGGCCGTTCGGTCCTCGGCCTCGACCATCAGATCGCGGTCATCACTGCCCAGCAGGCGAAGGGCCTTGAGTTCGATTCCGTCGTCATCGTCGAACCAGGACTGATCGCCCCTGACGGTCATGAGGATGGTGTCGGCGCGCTCTATGTGTCGCTGACGCGCACCACGGATCGCTTGCGGATCTTGGCGGCCACAGCGACCGAACTGAACGAGCTCATCGTCGGCTGATTCGCAGAAGCCTCCCCCGCCTCGGTGTAACCTGGGGCGACACAGACGAAGGGCGCAGCGGAGTCATCTCCGCTGCGCCCTTCGTCATATTCTGCATTTGACTCTGTGTCTGACTCTGTCCACACGGCTGGCCTGTCACCAGGCTTTTCTGTCTTCGCAGAGAAATTAAAGGGCCGCTTGACGGTTCGGCTTCCCCTCCGAACCGCAAGCGGCCGCGCGCCGAAGCGCGCACTCTCAATATTACACAACAATCAGCGTGCTGGAGTACTCCGCTCACAGATTTCTGGGGCTATTTTCTCAGGCTTGGAAATCTTCGGGAGTCGCCTGCCGGGCTTCTCCCGACTTCAGAGCCGCATCCGCACGCAGCGAATCGATTGCGGTCTCAAAGTCTTCGAGGGAGTCGAAACCCTGGTACACGCTGGCGAAGCGCAGGTAGGCCACCTGGTCGAGCTCACGCAGGGGCTCGAGGATGCTCAGACCCACCTCGTCGGCATCAATCTCAGCAATTCCTTTGGAACGGATGTCCTCCTCGACCTTCTGGGCCAGCTTCGCCAGATCGTCGTCGTTGACGGGCCGCCCCTGACAGGCCTTGCGCACACCCGACATGATCTTCTGACGGGAGAACTCCTCGGTCACACCGGAACGTTTGATCACCGACAGGCTGGTCGCTTCCATGGTTGTGAAGCGACGCCCGCAATGACGGCATTGACGCCTTCGACGGATAGCGGCGCCATCTTCGCTCGTTCGCGAATCGACGACTCGAGAATCTGATTCACGACAGAATGGGCAACGCATATCTACTCCTCTAACCGGATGCCGACGGCCCGACCGTGAGCGGGCAGCTGTTCGCTGTCCGCCAGCACCTTGATGTGGTCGGCCACCTCGGCCAGTGCCGACCGGTCATAGTCGATGACCTGGCTGACCTTGATGAACGAGTGAACGCCCAGCCCGGATCCATGGGCGGCTGTTCCCATCGTGGGCAGGACGTGGTTCGAACCTGCGCAGTAGTCACCCAGGGACACCGGTGACCAGTCTCCGACGAACACCGCTCCCCCGTTGGTGATGCGGGCGGCGACCGAATTCGCCTCGGCAGTGTGGACCTCGACATGTTCGCCGGCGTATCCGTTGACGACGTCGATGCCGGCGTCGAGATCATCGACGAGGACGATGGCCGACTGCTTCCCGGCCAGGGAGATGCTGATGCGCTCGTCGTGAGCTGCGGCGGGAACCTGGGTCAGGAGTTCGGCCTGCACCCGTTCGGAGAGCTCGGTCGAGTCCGTGACGAGGACGGCGGCGGCCAGTTCGTCGTGTTCGGCCTGGCTGATGAGATCGGCGGCGACGAACGCCGGATCTGCTGTGGCGTCGGCAAGAATGATGATCTCGGTGGGTCCGGCGACGGCGTCGATGCCCACCTGTGAACGCATGAGAGATTTCGCCGCGGCGACATAGGCGTTGCCCGGACCCGTGATGAGGTCGACAGGCTCCAACTTCTCCTCATCGTCCAGGCCGTAGGCAAGAGCACCGATGGCTTGGGCACCGCCCATGGCCCACACCTCATCGACGCCGAGGATGTGTGCTGTAGCGAGCACCGTGGGGTGAGGCAGTCCGTTGCTTTGGGGCGGACTGGCGATGGCCAGTGAGGCGGACCCCGCTGCCTGCGCCGGCACGACGTTCATCACGACGGTGGATGGGTAGACGGCCAGACCACCGGGCACATACAGGCCGACTCGTTCGATCGGCAGGTGCCGTGTGGTCACCTGCGCCCCGGAGGACAGTTCAGTGGTGATGTCGGTGGGACGCTGGTCGTCGGCGACTTTCCTAGCCCGTGAGATCGATTCGATCAGGGCTGCTTTGACGGAAGGGTCCAGTTCGTCTTCGGCACGTTTGAGCGCGGAGACGGGCACACGCAGCGACTCGGGTTCGACCGAGTCGAATCTCGCGGTGAATTCCTTCACAGCACGAGTGCCCCCTGTCTGCACCTGGTTCAGCAGGTCAGCTACTCGTCGTTCGATATCGGCATGCGTCTCAGCGGCACGGGGCAGTCGCTGCTTGAGGAATCTCTTGCTCAGGTTCTCACCGCGGAAGTCCAGAATGTTCACCCGCACCATTCTAGTCCCCGTCTCCTCGTCGGTCGCCTCTGCCTCCGTTTCGCCGCTCTCAGGCATTGCTTCAGGCAGTCAGGCAGTCAGGCAGCGAGATCCCAACAGCGCCTTGAGATCTCCGTAGAGGCTCGGGTTCGGGTCGACGCGGATCGCACGATCGAGCCGCATCACTGTCTGTCTGCCCGGCTGTGAGAGGACAAGATGCACATCGGTCTGTCCCTTATGCGATTCGAGCACACGCAGCAGCTTGGAAGCCATCTCCTCTGTAGCCTTCTCCATCGGCAGCATCAGATTCAGCGGCCGGTCCTTCGGATCGGTGACGTCGGGGATCGTCATCGACATCGCCATCATCGAGGTCGGTCGATCATCGGAGAGGCGGATGCGTCCGGTCAGGCTGATGACGAGGTCGGTGGCGAGCAGACTCGCTACGGGTTCGTAGGTATCGCCGAAGAACATGACCTCGATCTCGGCTTCGAGGTCCTCCACGGATACGATCGCATACGGTTTGCCGGAGTTCTTCGAGACCTTGCGCGCGACCTGGGTGATCATTCCGCAGATCTTCACCTGGGAACCGTCGTGGCGATGAGTTTCCGGGTCCACCACATCGGCGATGGAGGCCTCCGATTCGGCGGCGAGGACACCCTCGAGGCCGTTGAGCGGATGGTCGGAGACATAAAGGCCGATCATGTCGCGCTCGAAGGCCAGCTTCTCCTTCTTCTCCCATTCGGGACGGTCGGGAATCGCGACGGAGAAGCTCGGTTCGTCATCGTCACCTCCGAGGCCGGCGAACAGGTCGAACTGCCCATTGGCCTCTTGCCGCTTGACGCCGATGACCGAGTCCACTGCCTCTTCGTGGACTTCGACGAGTGATCTCCGGGTCTGTCCCAATGAGTCGAAGCCGCCGGCCTTGATGAGCGATTCGATCGTGCGCTTGTTGCACACGTGGCTGGGCACCTTGTCGAGGAAATCCGTGAACGAGGTGAATGCCCCCTTCTCTCCTCGTGCCTCTACGATGCCGTCGACGACGTTGGCACCGACGTTGCGCACTGCACCCATGCCGAAGCGGATGTCCTGGCCGACTGGGGTGAAGTGCAGAGCCGAATCGTTGACGTCCGGAGGCAGCACGGTGATGCCCAACCGCCGGCACTCGTTGAGGTAGATGGCCAGTTTGTCCTTGTTGTCGCCCACCGAGGTGAGCAGGGCTGCCATGTACTCCGCCGTGTAATGAGCTTTGAGGAACGCGGTCCAGTAGGACACGAGGCCATAGGCAGCCGAGTGCGCCTTGTTGAACGCGTAGTCGGAGAAGGGCAGCAGAATGTCCCAGAGTGCCTGCGCTGCCGCCTCGGAGTAGCCGCGTTCCTTCATCCCTCCGAAGAAGCCCACCTGCTGTTTGTCCAGCTCGGACTTCTTCTTCTTACCCATCGCACGACGCAGAATATCTGCTTGACCCAGGGAGTAGCCGGCGACCTTCTGCGCGATCGCCATCACCTGCTCCTGGTAGATGATGAGTCCGTAGGTGGTGCCCAGAATGTCCTCGAGCGGCTCTGCCAGCTCGGGGTGGATCGGTGTGACTTCCTGCAGTCCGTTCTTGCGCAGCGCGAAGTTCGTGTGGGAGTCGGCACCCATCGGTCCCGGACGGTAGAGCGCAATCGTTGCAGAGATGTCTTCGAAGTTATCCGGCTTCATCAGCCGCAGCAGGGCACGCAGTCCCCCGCCGTCGAGCTGGAACACGCCGAGGGTGTCACCGCGGGAGAGCAGATCATAGGCCCCACGGTCATCGAGGTCGAGGTGTTCGAGGTCGAGATCGTAGTCACGGTTGGCTTTGATGTTCTCCACGGCGTCGGAGATGATCGTGAGGTTTCGCAGCCCCAGGAAATCCATCTTGATCAGTCCGAGGCCCTCAGAGGTGGGGTAGTCGAACTGGGTGATGACCTGACCGTCTTGGAACCGGCGCATGATCGGTATGACGTCGATGATCGGGTCCGAGGACATGATGACGCCGGCCGCGTGCACGCCCCACTGCCGTTTCAGGCCTTCGATGCCCTTTGCGGTTTCGAAGGTCTCACGGGCATCGGTGTCCGAGTCGACGAACGCTCGGAATTCGCCCGCTTCGTTGTAGCGCTTCGACTCGGGGTTCTCGATATCGGCCAGCGGAATGTCTTTGGCCATCTCGGCCGGTGGCAGCGCCTTGGTCAGGCGCTCCCCCATCGAGAACGGCTTGCCGAGGACTCGTGCTGAGTCCTTGAGCGCCATCTTCGTCTTGATCGTGCCGTAGGTGACGATCATGGCGACACGTTCGTCACCGTATTTCCGTGTCACATAGTCGATGACCTCGCCGCGGCGACGATCATCGAAGTCGACATCGAAGTCGGGCATGGAGACACGGTCGGGGTTGAGGAAACGCTCGAAGAACAGGCCGTGCTTGAGCGGATCCAGATCGGTGATGCGCATCGCGTAGGCGACCATGGAACCGGCACCCGAGCCACGTCCCGGACCGACACGGATGCCGTTGTCCTTTGACCAGTTGATGAAATCGGCGACGACGAGGAAGTAGCCGGGGAAGCCCATCGAGATGATGACGTCGAGTTCGTAGTCCGCCTGCTTGCGCACATCGTCGGGAATTCCTCCCGGATACCGATATTCGAGCCCGGTCTGGACCTCTTTGACCAGCCACGAGGTTTCGTCCTCTCCAGGCGGGCAGGGGAACTTCGGCATATAGTTCGCCGAGGTGTCGAAGGAGACTTCGCACTTCTCGGCGATCTCGAGAGTGTTGTCGCAGGCTTCGGGGAATTCGGAGAACAGCGCCCGCATCTCGGCACCCGATTTGAGGTAATAACCGGAGCCGGAGAAGGCGAAGCGTGAACCGCCCTGATCATAGGTCGGTTCGATGAGCTTCGATCCGGACTGGATGGCCAGCAGCGCTTCGTGCGCCTTCGCATCGGATTCATGCGTGTAGTGAAGATCGTTGGTGGCGACCAACGGAATGTCCATCTCCTTTGACAGACGGATCAGGTCCTTGGTCACACGCTTCTCGATGGAGAGCCCATGGTCCATGAGTTCGACGTAGTAGTTGTCCTTGCCGAACATCTCACGGTATTTGCCGGCCGCAGCTTTGGCCTCTTCGTACTGTCCCAGTCGCAGTCGTACCTGGATCTCCCCCGAGGGGCAGCCCGTAGTAGCGAGCAGACCGTCGGAGTAGGTTTCCAACAGCTCCTGGTCGATGCGCGGCCATTTGCTGAATACTGAGTCGAGGGAGGCGTAGGACGAGGCCTTGAACAGATTGCGCATCCCGGTGTTGTTGCGTGAAAGCAACGTCATGTGGGTGTAGGCACCGCCGCCGGACAGGTCATCGCGTTTCTGCGACTCGTCCGTGCGCCATTTCACCCTTGTCTTGTCGCGCCGGTCCGTGCCCGGGGTGACATAAGCTTCCACGCCGATGATGGGCTTGATGCCGGCTGCGGTGGCCTGCGACCAGAAGTCGAAAGCGCCGAACAGGTAGCCGTGGTCTGTGGTCGCGATGGCCGACATTCCCGAGGCCTTCGTCGCGGCCATCAGGTCCGTGAGTCGGGCGGCTCCGTCCAGCATCGAGTATTCGGTGTGGACGTGAAGATGGACGAAATCGTCTTTCGGCACTGGCAGCCTTCCCTCTGATATGACCTTTGTTGCGCCCCCAGCTTAGACCATCAGGGGTTCGACCAGTGGAGTCCCGGCCTCCGCCTCGGCAGGTGTTGAACGGGCGGTGATCGAAGTCATGATCGGGCCCATGCGGCACCCATCTCGGCGGCGTTCAGGTTGTGCAGGCAGCTGCATTCTGTGCCTGCACAGCAGAGTTCAGTACGTGCGAACCGCTGCGTTCAGGGTGTGCGAATTCGATCGAGTGCGTACTTCAGGTCCTCGGGGTATCCGCTCTCGAATTCGACCCATTCATTGGACTCGGGATGGTGGAATCCGAGTTTGACTGCGTGCAGCCACTGACGTTCCAGGCGGAGATCTTTGGCGAGGCCAGGATCTGCGCCGTAGGGAAGGTCACCGACGCAGGGGCGTTTGAGTGCGGAGAAGTGCACGCGGATCTGGTGGGTCCGCCCGGTTTCGAGATGAACTTCCACGAGGGAGGCTCGGCGGTGTGCTTCGAGGACCTCATAGTGCGTGACCGCGTTCTTTCCACCGCTGTGGACTGCATACAGCCCATCGTGTCGTGGGTTGCGGGCGATGGGTGCGTCGATGGTGCCGAGCACAGGATCAGGCAGCCCTTGGACGAGCGCGTGATAGGTCTTCTCCACGGTGCGTTCCTTGAACGCGTGCTTGAGGACGCTGTAGGCATGCTCGCTCTTGGCGATGACCATCAGACCCGAAGTGCCAACGTCGAGACGCTGCACGATTCCCTGCCGCTCAGGCGCACCGGAGGTGGCGATTGTGAAGCCCGCGGCGGCGAGTCCGCCGACGACGGTCCGCCCCTTCCACCCCTGTGCGGGGTGCGCGGCGACGCCGACTGGCTTGTCGACGACGACGAACGCATCCTCATCATGGACGATCTTCATCCCCGGGACGGGGTCGGGCACGACTTCCAAGGGCTTGGCCGGCTCGGGCATCATGATGTCCAGGCGCGCGCCGGCCACGACGCGATCCGACTTTGCGACGACCTGTCCTGACAGCTGCACGCCCCCTTCTGCACAGATGTCAGCAGCTGCCGTGCGGGAGAGCCCCAGCAGCTTCGACAGTGCCGAGTCCACCCGTTGGCCTTCGAGGCCTTCGGGTACCAGGATCGAGCGTTCAGCCATGTGTGTCCTCTCCGACCGTGCTCGCATGCTTCGAGTCCGATCCGTCCAGTTCAATGCCTTTGAGGCTGGCCACCACGAGGGTGACCGCCGCAGCGGATATCGCAATGTCGGCGACATTGCAGATGAAAAAAGTGAGGTCGATGAAATCGACGACGGCGCCGTGGAGGAATCCGGGCTGTCGGAACAGTCGATCCACGAGGTTGCCGAACAGACCACCCAACAGCAGTCCGAGCCCGACTGCCCAGGTCACCGAGCCCAACTTCTTCGACAGCAAGATGATCCCTGCGAACACAGCGACCGCTATGAGTGGGAAGATCCAGGTCATACCGGAGCCGAGTCCGAGTGCCGCTCCGGGATTCCGATAGAAGTTGAATCCAGCCAGAGTACCAATGACTGGGGTCGGTGCCTGTCCTTCGAGGAACCTGACCGCGAGAAACTTGGTGAACTGATCCACCGCCAGCACGACCGCGGCTATGCCGAACAACGCCCCGAGCATTCTGCGCCGCCGGGGTTTCGTGTCAGTGGCTTCATCGTTCATTTGGCTCATTCTAACTCACTGCCGTGACACGCGAAGGCTCTGGACCCGCAGCCATGATCCACCTCACGGGGACACGAACAAGGTCCGGGAACTCCATGGAGTTCCCGGACCTTGGGTGTCTGCTGTGGCGAATCAGAGTTTGTGATTCGACGGCGAACCGAAGGAGTTACCGTCCAGGGTCTCCGGGGCCAGACTCGTTGAGTTCTCGAGGTCACGCAGCTGATCGTTGAGGTAGCTCTTCAGACGTGTGCGGTACTGACGCTCGAAGTTCGACAGCTGGTCGATGGAGCGTTCGAGGGTCGACTTCTGGGTTTCCAGGGTCGACAGTGTCTCATCACGCTTCGTTTCGGCCTTGCCGACGATGTCCTTGGCTTCGGTCTCTGCACTTCGGATGAGCTCGTCGCGGCGGCGTTCGCCTTCTGCCACGTGCTCGTCGTGAACGCGCTGCGCCAGAGCGATGAGCCCGTGGGCGTCGCTATCGCCACTGCCCAAGGCCGAACCGAGGCCCAGACCGGCACCGGAGCCTGCAGCAGCAGGTGCAGCGTTGTTGACGGCAGGAGCGGATTCGTTCGCAGGTGGCGTCTGTGCAGCTGGCGCTGCTTCCTTGACGGCAGGTGCCGATGGCTGCTCTGTCGTTTCCGGGACAGCGGGAGACTGCCCCTGATTCTTCGCCGCCTGGGTTTCGTTCTGCGAGGGCGCCGGCACCGCAGCAGGCATAGCCTGAGTGGCGTCGATGTCCTGAGCGGGTGCGGCAGCAGATGCCCCGCCGGCGTCGAGTTCCTTGACGCGCTGTTCGGCGGTGGAGAGCTTCTGACGAAGTTCGTCGTTCTCCTGATAGAGACGGCGGATCTCTACGACAACCTCATCGAGGAAATCGTCGACTTCATCCTGGTCGTACCCGTCGCGGAACTTCACATGCTGGAACCGCTTGTTTACTACGTCTTCAGGCGTGAGCGCCATGAGGTCACCTTTGGTCGATCTACATTCATTACGCTGCCGCCATAAAGACGGCTTCAACGTCACATTAGCGTAACACCTGCAGTTTTGTCCTGCAGAAATGCCGTGTCACGTATTCAATGACGAAGCTTCCTAATCGAGCGTAACAACATCTGGAACGATTCGGCCAACTGAGAATGACCTCCGCAGGCCATTGTGATATCTGCAACAAGCTCATTATCGAGTGGGAACTATGTCCAGCGATGGCCGATTCGGCCACTCGCCTGCGCTCAGTTCGCTGCGCTCCGCTTTAGGACTTAAGGAGAAAGTGACCCCAATCAAACGCCCAGAAACAAACATTAACGTTCAACTACTAAGCTTCGAGCGCCCAACTTTCGGAGCTGATGTTCAGGCCGTCACCCGTGAGAAGTTGAACAGCACCGATGCGAGAATCTGAATTCCGATCAGCAACACGATGAATCCCAGGTCCAATGAGATCTGGCCCAATCGCAAGGGAGGAATCACCTTGCGCAGCAGACGCAGCGGCGGATCGGTCAGTGTGTACACGATCTCGGCCAGCACGAGGAAGAAGCCGGAAGGCTTCCATTCGCGCGAAAAGACCTGCACGAGGTCGAGGACCACTCGCGCCAGGAGAACATAGACGTAGAGACTGAGCGCAGTGCCGAGGATGTAGAAGATGATGGCCACGTGTTTCCTCGTGCCTTTCTTTGGTGCTTAGCTGTCGTTACTCAGGATATACGTCGGAGCTGAGGATGAGATAAGAATGAACTCAGTCGAGGGGCGAAGCAGCTCAGCTCTGGTTGAAGAAGCTCGCCTGTGAGTCCGGATCTGACTCGCTCTCTCCGCTGACCTCGATGTTCTCAGGGGTGAGAAGAAACACTCTGTTGGTGACGCGTTCGATGGAACCGTGCAGGCCGAAGATCAGGCCGGCGGAGAAGTCGACGAGACGCTTCGAGTTGTTCTCGTCCATCTCCGAGAGGTTCATGATCACCGGTATTCCCTCACGGAACGCGGCACCGATCACCATAGCGTCGTTATAGCTGCGGGGGTGGATTGTCTTGATGCGGTTCATGGAGATTCCTGGGGCCGGAGAGTCGACTGGACGAATCGGAGACGGATGGATCGGCGTGACTTGGGCAGAAGGCCGTTCCTCGTCCTCGACGTAATCGTCGACGGGCTCTTCGTAGGTGTCGATGACCTCACGGTCACGACGTTCGATGGGCTGCTCGTCCTCTTCTTCGACGAAACCCAGGTATTCCAGCGTCTTCTTGATTGCTGACATTTTTCCACTCCTCGGCCTTCGGCACTTCCTCGCCTGCCGCCAAACTATCTCAACAGACCGGCCTGGCGGGTGAGTCTCATGGGTGTGTCGTGTGGTTTTCTTCCTGGAGCCAGACCACACCGGCAAATCTGCCTGTGCTCTGTTGTCTCCGGTATGAGAACAGATCCTCGGATTCGCGTGTGCAGGTGCGAGAGAAATGGTCGATGCTCACACCTGCACGGCGCAGCTGCTCCGCCACCGCCCCTGCGACGTCGATCGCCGGGGTACCGGTGACCGACACCGAGGCGGCCACAGGTTCGACTGCAGCAACTTCTTCCCGAAGCGCGGCGGGAACTTCATAGCATCGTGGGCACACCGACGGTCCGATGATCGCATGGATGTCAGCGGCACCCAGGTTGCGCATCGCAGCCATTGTCTCCGGCACGATGCCCGCAGCCATTCCGGGCCGTCCGGCATGAATCGCGCCGATGACGCCTGCCTCGGGGTCCGCGAGCATGATCGGCGTGCAGTCTGCGACCATAATGGCCAGCCCGAGCCCGCGGCACGTCGTGACCTGTGCATCTGCACTCACGGGTTCATCGCGCAGCTGCTCCGGTGATTCGATGATGCGGACTTCGGTGCCGTGGACCTGGGACACGAAACTCAGTCGCTCTCCGCTCAGGCCGAGAACCTGAGCCAAAGCGGCGCGGTTCGCGGCGACGAGCTCGTCGTCATCCCCGACATGTCGTGCCAGGTTGAACGATGACAAGTCTCCCCTCGAGTAGCCGCCGTGCCGGTCGGTGAACGCCACATGGGCGTTCTGCCTTCCGGGAACGACGAATCTCGAGTGCAGCATCTTATTTCAGAAAATCCGGGATATCGAGGTCATTGTCGAGGCTCGATGTGCTGCGCTCGTTGGGCAGTGAGGTCGGAATCTGATGCTCCTCATTGCGAGGTTCAGGTTCGACTGCTGCCGCAGGCTCAGCTTCTTCCGCGGGTGCGGATTCGATGTCGGCGGGGCTGGTCGCCATCGGGATCGAGGCTGGGGCAGACTCGGCCGGGGCCGAATCCTGGCCGGCGACCGTATTGTCGAACCCTGCTGCGATCACGGTGACACGGCATTCGTCGCCGATGTTGTCGTCGATGACTGCACCGAAGATGATGTTGGCTTCGGGGTGCGCAGCCTCCTGCACCAGTCGGGCCGCTTCATTGACTTCGAACAGACCGAGATCGGCGCCGCCCTGGATACAGAAGAGCACACCGTGGGCTCCATCGATGCTGGCTTCGAGCAGAGGTGAAGCAATAGCCGACTCTGCGGCCTGGACGGCACGGTCATCACCGGTGGCTGCTCCGATGCCCATGAGCGCGGTGCCGGCATCCTGCATCACTGACTTCACGTCGGCGAAGTCAAGGTTGATCAGCCCAGGGACCGAGATGAGGTCGGTGATTCCCTGGACACCAGAGCGCAGAACCTCATCGGCCGAGCGGAACGCGTCGACGACGGAGACGCTGCGGTCTGAGATGGAGAGCAGTCGATCGTTGGGGATGACGATGAGGGTGTCGACCTCTTCGCGCAGTGCGGCGATGCCAGCTTCAGCCTGGGCGGAACGGCGACGGCCCTCGAAGGTGAACGGGCGGGTGACGACACCGATCGTCAGTGCTCCCAGCGAGCGTGCTACTCGGGCCACGACCGGAGCTGCGCCTGTGCCTGTTCCTCCGCCTTCACCAGCGGTGACGAAGACCATGTCGGCACCCTCGAGTGCGTCACGGATCGCCTCTTCGCTGGAGTCTGCGGCTTTACGGCCGATCTCCGGATCAGCACCGGCACCGAGTCCGCGAGTCTGGTCGCGTCCGATCTCCAGCTTCACATCGGCGTCCGAGAGCACAAGTGCCTGCGCATCGGTGTTGATCGCGATGAACTCCACGCCGCGCAGTCCGACGTCGATCATCCTCTGAACAGCGTTGACACCGCCGCCGCCGGTACCGGCAACTTTGATATCCGCTCCGGATTGTGGGAATTCAGCCAAGTCGGTTCCTCTTTCGGCGCATCATCCACGCATCATCTGCGTGCAAATTCGAACGGTCTTCTTTGCCCTGAGGCTATTGTCCGGGGCAACACCACTGCAACCATTCTCGCCGGAGTGTCCGACATCGGCCAAACTTCAGCCCCGGTGTGTCGGCGGCAATGACAGACAACACGCCTCGTTTCGCGGGTTTTCAGTTGGTCACGGGCACCGAGGGCACAGAGACGTCGATTTCAGTGCGTCCGTCGGCTGCCAGCTGCAGTGCGGTTCGCATCTTCAAGCTTGCGCTCGTGCTGTCTCCGAAGGCCACTTTCGCCTTCGCTTCGCCGGTGTCAATGACCCCGGCGAGGTTCTTCTCGTCCTCGGCATGAATCGAGGCCAGGTCGGAGCGCAGCGAAGGTCGAAGTCCGGCCATGAAGCGGATCACTGCGGACACAGTTTTCTGGTCTGGAGCACCTGCGGACTCTTCGAGCACGGTCACGCCTTTGGGTGCCTTCTTCACGGTGCCCAGGTCGACGGCCTCATCATCGAAGAGCTGGTACCCATCTGACGTTGTGATCGCCAGAACCGGGTCCCTGTCGGTGATCGTAATGTTCAGGCTGCGAGGTCCCGCATAGTGCACCGAGGCTTCCTTCGCCCGAGGGAACTCTTCGAGGACGGCCTTCTCCACAGCTCCGGGACGCACCCGAGGCAACGGTGTGCCGCCGTCGGAGCCGAGCACGGATTCCGAAATCTTGTCCGGGTCGACCAGCTTGCTGCCCTTGACGTTGACCTTGTCCAGCGCCAGCAGAGGTGAAAACCAGAGCACGGCCGCGATGACGAGGACCCCAGCAACCGCGCCGATGAGCTGGAGGCGCCGGCGCCATACCTGTCGTCTGCGCGCACGGATGACCCCGGTGAGGTCCGCGGTCGAGTTGTCGTCGGTGCGCGGTTCGGGAAGGGGCACCACAGTGTTCAGGCCTCCAGTGCGGTGAGCAGCTCAGGGCCGAGGATCGTCACATCCCCCGCTCCGAGGGTGAGCACGAGATCGCCGGGGCGCACACGGGCTGCGACATACGGAACCGCTTCGTTGAAGGATTCGACGAAGGTCACGTTCTCGTGAGGGACTCGATCGGCGATCAGCGCACCGGTGACACCGGGAACCGGATCCTCCCGGGCCGGGAACACGTCGAGGACGACGACCTCATCGGCCAGTCCGAGAGCCTCACCGAATTCGGCTCGGAACTCCATCGTGCGTGAGTACAGGTGCGGTTGGAAGATTGCCCAGACCCGGCCCTCTTCGGTGACGACTCCCCGAGCAGCACTGAGCACCGCTCGCAGCTCCGTCGGGTGGTGAGCGTAGTCGTCGATGACACGGACTCCGGCAGCGATTCCGCGTTCTTCGAAACGACGCCGAGTGCCTCCGTAGTTCCCGAGGCCGCTTGCCGCCTTGGCGACATCGGCGCCGAGGCTGTGGGCGACGGCGATCGCGGCCGTCGCGTTGAGTGCATTGTGGGTGCCTGGTTGGCGCAGTGTCACCGGCAGCGGCTCTGCCTGTCCCGGCACGTCGAGAACGAATTCGGAGACCAGTCCCGAACGGAGTTCGCGCAGGCGGATGTCGGCAGATTCGGAGGTTCCGTAGAGGATGACAGAGGTTCCCAGCTCCCGCGCCTGTTCGGCGACAGCGAGCGAACCTGGGTCATCGGCGCAGGCGATGACGGTTCCTCCGTCTGCACCGATGCCCGCGCAGAATTCGACGAACGCCTCCGTCACCTTCTCCGGTGTCCCGTAGTAGTCCAGGTGATCCGCTTCAACGTTGGTGAGGATGCCGATCGTGGGTTCGTAGAGCAGGAACGAACCGTCCGATTCGTCCGCTTCTGCGACGAATACGTCACCGGTGCCCAGATGGGCGTTGGTGCCCGTCGTCGACAGCACTCCCCCGATCACGAATGAGGGATCCAGCCCGCAGGCCTGCAGAGCCACGGTCGTCATGGACGTCGTGGTGGTCTTGCCATGGGTGCCGGCCACGGCCACGGCCCGTTTGTCGGCCATCAGCGATGCCAGCGCACCCGAACGGTGGAGAATCCGCAGGCCCTTGCGTTCGGCTTCGACTAGTTCGGGATTGTCCTTGCGGATCGCTGAGGAGATGACAAGGGTGTCGGCCTCGCCGAGGTTGTCGGCCGAGTGCCCGATCTCGACTCTGGCGCCCAGGGTCCGCAGCACATCGACGACTGCCGATTCCTTCGCGTCCGAGCCCGAAACGGCGACACCGTTCATGACCATGATCCGTGCAATCCCGGACATGCCCGAACCGCCGATTCCAATGAAGTGGACGGCACCCAGTTCTGTGGCCGGGACGATTTCAGCTGTGCTCATGTTCAACCTCTCAGAGCGCGAGTGACGATGGTGGCCATGGTGCTGGCGGCAGTGGTCGGATATTGCAGATCAAGGGCTGCTGCGCTCATGGCGTCCAGGCGCGCGCGGTCGGTCACCAGGGGCAGGATCTTGTCTGTCACGGTCGACGCGTTGAAGTCCGCGTTGTCGACGAGCATAGAGGCTCCGGCTCTGACGCTGCCAGCCGCGTTGAGCCGCTGTTCACCGTTGCCGATGGCCAGCGGAACGTAGAGGGCGGGAACACCGACGACGGTGGCTTCAGACACGGTCGCGGCCCCGGAACGAGCCACGAGCAGGTCCGCGACCGCATAGGCCCTGTGCATTCCGTCGACGTAGTCGACGACGTGGTAATCGGGCAGCTGGGCCGCCGCCTCACGCAGAGCATCATCTTTGCCGGCACCGGTGATGTGCAGCACCTGCACCCCGTTCTCCTGGCACAGCGGTGCTGCGGCGAGGAAGGCGTCGTTGATGCGCTGTGCTCCAGACGATCCGCCGGTCACCACAAGGACTGGTTTGTCGTCGCTGAGGCCGAGGTCCTGTCGCCATGCCTGTCGCTGGGCGGCGTCGCTGCGGTCGAGTGAGGAGATCTCCGTGGGCATCGGCATGCCGACCAACTCGGAGTTGCGCAGCTTCGTATCGGGGAAGGTGACCCCGACCATTCCCGGTTTCGTCAGGACGGCGCCGAGGCGGTTCGCCATTCCGGGCTTCGCGTTGGCTTCGTGGACAAGCAGAGGGATCTTCGCCTGTTTGGCTGCGATGAAGGCCGGTGGGCAGACATATCCGCCGACTCCGACGACGGCCTTGACGTCGCGCTCGGCGATGATCGCTTTGACGTGTGAGATGTTGGCGGCGAATCGTTTCGGGAACTTCAGCGCGGCGGGACTGATCGAACGCGGCATTGGGACCTTATCGATGGTGAGGAGTTCGAAGCCGGCCTTCGGAACGATATCGGCTTCTAGCCCGTCTGCGGTTCCGAGGGCGATTACGTCCCAGTCAGGATGGAGTGCACGCAGCTCTCGACCGATTGCCAACATGGGCGAAATATGGCCGGTGGTGCCTCCACCGGCAAGAAGAATGCTCGTCATCTCACTTCTTTCTCTTTCTGGCCAGTACGGCGAACGAAGATCTCACACGGTCCCTGTGCACCTTGATCGCAGCAGGAGCTCCGTCCTCGGTGCGTGCGAAGGACAGGATCACCCCGACCGCGAGCAGTGACGCGATGATGGAGGAGCCGCCGTAGGACACAAAAGGCAGGGGCAGGCCGATGACCGGCAGAAGTCCGGTCACGACACAGATATTGATGGCTGCTTGGCCGATCAGCCAGGCGAAGAGTCCGGCCGTGGCGATCTGGATGAACCTGGATTTCGAGCGCAGGATCACTCGGACCATTCCGCAGGCAAGAGCCACGAACATCAGGATCACAGCCAAGGACCCGAGCAGCCCGAGTTCCTCGCCGATGATGGCGAAGATGAAGTCGTTATGGGCCTCGGGCAGCCACGACCACTTCTCACGGCTGGCACCGAGGCCCACACCGAGCCAGCCTCCAGAAGCCAAGGAGAACAGGCCATGATTGGACTGCCAAGCCGAGCCGGTGACGTCGGACGCGGTCTGGTCCGCATGGCCGGTGAGCGCTGAGGTGATGCGTGCGAGCCGGTTCTGCGAGCTTAAGACGAAGAATAGCGCGACACCGCCCAGAGAGCCGAAGAGCAGGAGGAAGTACTTCCACGGGAAGAAGCCGATGAACAGACAGACCAGGGCCATGGCCATGAGCACCAGGCCCGTGCCGAGGTCATTGCCGCCGACGACGAGACCCACTGCGAGGATGATGCCTGGGACGACCGGCATCATCGCGTGCCCGAAGGTGGTCATCTTTCCGTATTTGCTGGCCAGCACGGCACCCAGCCAGACGGCCAGCGCAATCTTGAGAAACTCTGAAGGCTGGAGCTGGAACCCTCCGAATTGGATCCAGTTGGCGTTGCCCTTCGTCGACTTGCCGATACCCGGGAGGAACACAGCAGCCTGCATGAAAACGCCGAGCAGCAGCGCGGGCCATGCCAACTTGCGCCACCAATGCAGCGGGAAGAACGAGGCCGCGAGCATAAGGACGATACCCATCGTGACGAAGCCCGCCTGCTTATTGAAGTAGGCAAAAGATGATCCTTCGCCCCCGTCATAGGAGGTGATCGAGGACGCGGAGAGGACCATGACGAGACCAAGTGACGTCAGGGCGAGGACTGAGACCAGAATCAGATAGTAGGTCGTAAGCGGGTAGGCAGAGACGCGAGCGAATTCACGACGCGCCCAGGACAGCGCGGCCCGGGTGCTCCCTGCTCGCGGCTGATCATGAGTGCCGGAGGCTGTTTCCGTGCCGGTGGTCTTCTGCGCACTGGCGGTCTTGTGCGCGCTGCTGGTCTTCTTCGCTGCGGTCCGGTTCTTAACAGCGGCGGTCTTCGAACCGGCTGATTTACCGGCAACAGCCTTCGCCCCGACAAGGTGTGAGGTTGTCGACTTCTTGGCGGTCGGCGACTTCTTCATGGCGGGCGACTTTGCGCTCGGCTTCGCTGTGTTCGGTTTTGTTGCGCTCGGCTTCGCTGTGTTCGGTTTTGTTGCACTCGACTTCGCTGCGGTCGGCTTTGTTGGGTTCGGCTTTGTGGCGGCCTTCTTAGCTGCGGCCATCGTGTCTCCTGCTCGGGCCACAGCCGGCTCGGCCGACCTGCTCGAGCTGGGACGACGGCGTGACTGAGATTTCGCACTTGCCTGCCGACCCATGTCAGTTCCCCAGGTGAGCGTGGACAGCCTGAGTGAAGAGTTCACCCCGAGTGTTGTAATTGAGGAACTGGTCCATGCTTGCTGCTGCGGGTGCCAACAGTACGGTATCTCCGGCCTGGGCAATGCCTGCAGCGGCTTCGACTGCGGCAGCGACCACTGCTTCACCGCGACGGCGAGGGACGCCGGAATCCACTGCGAGTGCAGGTTCTATCCGAATCACTTCGAGATCTGGAACTGTCGCGGCAATGGCTTCGCGGAAGGCAGCGTCGTCTGCCCCGATGAGTACGAGTGCTCGGAGTCGGTGGCCGTGATCGGCGAACAGCGACGTGAAGTCTGCCCCCTTGGGCAGTCCCCCGGCGATCCAGACTATCGAGTCGAAACTGCCGAGTGAGGCGTTTGCCGCGTGCGTGTTCGTCGCCTTCGAATCATCAACCCAGCTGACACCATTGCTTTCAGCTACGGTGACCATGCGGTGAGCACCGAGCGAATGGTTCTTCAGGCCTTGGGAGATCGCTTGACCAGGAACACCGATGCTGCGGGCCAGAGCGGCGGCGGCGAGTGCATTCGAGACTTGGTGGTCCGCCGGTGCACGGCCAGCAACTCCCGTGGCCGCGGCCACGTCGTCGACCGAGGCGAGCTCGGCGGCCGAGGAATAACGCTGCGTAATGAAGGCACGGTCGACCAGCATGTCCTCGACGACACCCAGCTCTCCCGGCCGTGGGATGCCTGTGGTGAAGCCGATGGCCTTGGCGCCCTCGACTACGTCAGCCTCTTCGACCATGTGCAGGGTCACCTCGTCGGCGACGTTGTAGATGCACGCGGTCTTGGCCTGGTGATAGATCTTGGCCTTGTCGGCCTCGTAGGCGTCGGCGCTGCCGTGCCAATCCAGATGATCGGGGGCGATGTTGAGCACAGCGGCGGCATCGGCGCTCAGTGAATACTGCCAGTGCAGCTGGAAGCTCGAGAGTTCGATCGCCAGCACTTCGAGTCCTGGTTCGAGCACGGCTTCGAGGAGCGGTGCACCGATGTTGCCGCAGGCCTTGGCCTTGAGCCCATCGGCCAGGAGCATAGATTCGAGCATCGTCGTGGTCGTCGTCTTGCCATTGGTGCCGGTGATGGCCAGCCATTTGGCATCGTTGGTGCCACGGATCCGCCATGCCAATTCGACCTCGCCGATGACGGGTACGCCAGCCTCGGCGGCAGCCACGAGCAGCGAATGATCGGGACGCCAACCAGGAGACGTGACAACCAGATCGAGCGGCTGCTCGGGCAGGTGCGTGACATGCTCCGCTCCGCGGCGGATGTCGACGTCGAAGACCTCGAGGATCTGAGCCTTCTCGCTGACATCCGCCTGAT
Organism: Brevibacterium sp. FME17; assembly: GCF_014897515.1. Classification (NCBI taxonomy): domain Bacteria; kingdom Bacillati; phylum Actinomycetota; class Actinomycetes; order Micrococcales; family Brevibacteriaceae; genus Brevibacterium; species Brevibacterium sp. FME17. The sequence goes on along the minus strand of NZ_JABUYD010000001.1, from coordinate 98,845 downwards.
CATCACCGTCGACGACGATCACGTCGGCACCCCGCTCACCGAGATGAACCGCTGCGGGGAACCCTGTCACACCGAGACCGGTGACCAGGATCGACAGCCCGTCCAAGGACGAGCTCGGACCCACGAGTGCTGCCGGGATCGCCTCGGCGTTGGGATAGTCAGTCACAGGATTCTCAGCCAACGCGAGACACCCATTCGGCGTAGAAGAGACAGATTGCGGCGACGACGAAGAGCGCGGCGATGATCCAGAAGCGCACTACGATCGTGACTTCGGCCCACCCCTTGAGTTCGAAGTGATGTTGGAGCGGAGCCATCCGGAAGACACGTTTGCCGGTGGTCTTGAACGAAATCACTTGGATGATCACGGACAGAGTGATGATGACGAAGAGACCGCCGAGGACGACGAGCAGGAGCTCGGTCCGGGACATGATCGCGAGACCGGCGATTGCGCCGCCGATGGCCAGGGAGCCGGTGTCGCCCATGAAGATCTTCGCGGGCGAGGTGTTGAACCAGAGGAAGCCGAAGCAGGCTGCCGCCATCGCTCCTGCGACCATTGCGAGGTCACGGGGATCGCGCATGTAATAGCAGGCGTTGGTCGCGTCTGTCATCAGGTTGCAGTTCTGGGTCGACTGCCATGTGCCGATGACGACATAGGCGGCGAAGACGACCACAGAAGCACCGGCGGCCAATCCGTCGAGTCCGTCGGTCAGGTTCACCGCGTTGGAGACTGCGGTGACGATGAGGTTGGCCCAGATGACGAACAGGATGAGACCCAGCACTGCGGAGCCGAAGGCCAGGTCGAGGTTGGTGTCACGGATGAAGGACACCTTCGTCGACGCCGGAGTCTCACCGAAGGAGTTCGGGAACTGCAGTGCCAAAACCGCGAAGGAGATCCCGACGAAGCCCTGACCGAGGAGCTTGGGCACCGGTCGCAGGCCGAGGGAACGCTGCTTCCTGATCTTGATGAAGTCGTCGAGGAAGCCGACCACGCCGAGCCCTGCGGCCAGCCAGAGAACGAGGAGACCGGACGCGGTGGGCACGGAACCGGTGAACAGGTGCCCGAGCAGGTAGGCGAGGATGGCAGCACCGATGATGACGACGCCGCCCATGGTCGGTGTGCCGCGCTTCGTGGCGTGAGACGTCGGTCCATCATCACGGACGAACTGGCCGTAGCCTCGTTTGACCAGGACGCGGATGAACAGCGGTGTGCCGACCAGCGACAGGATCAGTGCCAGGCAGGCGGCAAGCAGTACGGCAATCATTGGGCCCCCGAGACACCGGCGATTTCATCTCCGAGATAGCGCAGACCAGCATCTCTGGAGGACTTGAACAAGACGATGTCCCCGGGTGCCAATTCCGCACTCAGCAGGTCCTTCGCTTCGGCTGCGGTCGGAACCCAAGCCGCTTCGTTACCCCATGAACCTTCGAGGTTCGCGGCGTTGAAAATGGGTTTTGCTCCCTCACCGACGACGATGGTGCGAGTGATGTTCAGTCGCACGACGAGTTCGCCGATGTCGGAGTGGGCGGAGATCGATTCGTCGCCGAGCTCCAACATTTCGCCGAGAACGGCGAATGTCCGACGTGGTCGGCTGTCTTCGTCGCCGCGACCCATCGATGCCAGCGTCTTCAGAGAAGCGCGCATCGATTCGGGGTTCGCGTTATAGGCGTCGTTGAGCACGGTCACGCCGGACGGGGAGTCGATGAGCTCCATGCGCCAACGGCTCGCAGCAGAGGAGGTTGAGAGTGTGGTCACGATGGACTTCACTCCCACCCCGCAGGCATGGGCGATGGCTGCGGAGGCGAGGGCATTGCCCACATGGTGTTCGCCGATCAGAGCCAGTCGGACGTCCTGTGGCTCCTCGCCAGGCAAGTCCAGTGAGAAGGCTGCGTGCCCGGAAGCGTCGGTCGTGACTCCGGTTCCGCGAACAACGGAGTCCTCCTCCGCGACCCATTCAGGCAGTGATTCCCGCTGTGAGAACCACAGGGTGTCGACCTCGGGCGAGAGCACCTCGCGCATCCCTGCGACTCGAGAGTCGTCGGCGTTGAGGATCGCGACGGATCCCGCGGTGAGGGATTCGACGAGCTCCGCCTTGGCACGTGCTGTGTTCTCGATCGAGCCGAAGACGCCCGAGTGAGCGGTGCCGACAGCGAGTTCGACAGCAATGTCGGGGCGAACGAGGCTGGTGAGGTAGGCGAGGTTGCCGATGGAACGGGCACCCATCTCCAGGACCAGGAAGCGGGTGGACTCCCCCGCCCGCAGTGCCGTCAAGGGCACTCCGACCTCATTGTTGTATGAGTTGGGCGGCCACACGGTCTCGGCTTCACCGGCGAGCAGATCGGCGGCGAGGTCCTTCACAGTGGTTTTGCCGACCGAACCGGTGATCGCGATGACCGTGATCTCTCCGACCTCACGCAGTGCCTCGATGTTGCACTTGGCCAGCTGGCCAAGTGCTTCGGTGGCATCGGAGACGAGGACGGTCGGCAGGGTCGCATCGTCGAGGGTGGGAACGGATTCGCCGATAATCAGCGCTGCGCCTGCCTCCACGGCTGCTGCTGCGAATTCGATGCCGTCGAAGGACTCACCTCGGCGGGCAACGTAGATATCGCCGGGCCCGACTTCTCTCGAATCGGTTACCACTCCGGCGGACAATTTGGTCTCGGGGTCTACGCCGTACAACTCGCCGGAGACGGCGGTTGCTATTTCGGCTGCACTCAGTCGCTTCATATCAACTGTGAACTTTACCTGTTTGTACACCGTCAAGTCGCGCTCGCAGCGCCGAGCGTGTCCTCGAACGGTCGTCGAAGTCGGTTACTGTCCCACCGGCGGACTGTCCGGTTTCGTGTCCCTTCCCTGCAATCAGCACGGTTGTGGAGGCTCCGGCAGCGGCGATGGCTTCGTCGATGGCGGCGCCTCGTTCGGCCACTTCAATGACTTTCTTCACACGTACGCCTCCGGTTGAGATCTCCGCCTCAATGCCCTCTTTGATGGCGGCTCTGATCGATTCCGGATCCTCGGTGCGCGGATTGTCGTCGGTGAGCACGATTACGTCGGCTCCCCGAGCGGCCGCTTGACCCATTCCGAATCGCTTTCCCCTGTCACGATCGCCGCCGGCGCCGAAGACGATGACGAGTTCATCACTGTCGGCGTGCAGCGACTGCAGTGCCTTCTCGATCGCATCGGGAGTGTGTGAGTAGTCGACGATTGCACGCGGCAGATGCTCGGGATGCGATTGGCCCTCGGCACGTGGGCCGCTGACGTCGATGATCTCCATGCGTCCGGGGACCGAGGCGGTGAAGGTCCGACCGATGGCGTTGAGATCTGTGGCTGAGATTCCAGCTTCCAGCAACATGGCTGCGGCCAGTGCGGTGTTCGTGACGTTGAAATCGCCCGGCAGCGGGGATCGCAGTGCGATCCCGTCATCCTCAGGTCCGTCTTCTCCGGTTCCGCCGAGGTGCAGGATGAAGTCGGATTCTCCTGGAGTGTGCTCGATCCTCCATTCACTGCGATCGTCGCGTCCCAGCGTGCGCACCGGCACCTGTGCCGCCTCCACCATCTTCTCGCCCCACTTGTCTTCCACGACGATGACAGCAGTGTCGGAGAAGGCTCGGGTGAACAGTTCGGCCTTGACTCCGAAGTATTCGTCCATCGAGTTGTGGAAGTCGAGGTGGTCCTGCGAGAGGTTCGTGAAACCTGAGACAACGAAGTGGGCGCCGTCGACCCGATGCTGACTCAGCGCATGTGAGGACACCTCCATCGCGCAGGTATCGACATCAGCGGAGCGCATCTTCGCGAACAGGGCATGCAGCTCAGGGGCTTCCGGAGTCGTGCGCACGCTCGGCTCGGTCACGCCGGCGATCAGCGTCGCCACGGTGCCGATGACACCTGTGCGATGTCCGAGAGCCTCAAGCATTCCGTCCACAAGGTAGGTGGTCGTCGTCTTCCCGTTGGTACCGGTCACACCGATCAGCTGAGGGCTGCCCGAGGTGCCGTACACAGCGGCCGAAACGTAGCCCAGAACTGACCGCGGGTGCTCCACGATCAGCCCGGTCACCTCGGCGAGGGACTGCGGGTCGACGTTTTCGGTGATCATGTCCCAGCCGGTCGCATCGGTGAGGATCGCAGTGATCCCGCGTGCGATGAGGTCGGGGGCGAATTTCGCGCCGTGGACGTTCGCTCCAGGCAGCGCGGCATAGAGCTGTTCCGGCGCTACCGTGCGCGAATCATGGGAGACTCCCCCGACTTCGCGGTCGGGATCTCCGTGGATGGTTCCGGGTGCTGCCGGCAGCAGCTGTGAGATACGCATTATTTCCATTCTCGAGCAGGTAGCTGGGGATCTGCGGTCGACGGTGGGATCTTGAGGTGGCGCATGGTGAAGCCGGCGACGTCGGAGAAGACTGGTGCGGCGGCGCTTCCACCGTAATAGCCGTTTCGGGGCCGCTGCAACGTCACGGAGATCGCGATCTGCGGATCCTCGGCGGGAAGGACACCGACGAACGATGCAGTGTAGCCGTCGTAACCGCCGCCTTCCGCAGCCGGCGCCTGCGCGGTGCCTGTCTTTCCGGCCACCCTGTAGCCGGAGACCTGCGCCGACTTTCCGGTGCCTTCGGCGACGACGCCTTCGAGCATAGACAGGGTCTGGTCAGCGGCTTTCTTGCTGATGACGCGCTGAGGTTCCTCAGCCGGGCTCGGGATCGTCTTGCCTGAGGGTGAGACCGTTCCGTCGATGAGCGTCGAGGGGATGTGGACTCCGCCGTTGGCGATGGTCGCAATGACGTCGGTGGTCTGAAGGGCATTCGCGGCCACGCCCTGACCGAACATCACCGTGTACTTGGTGCGCCCGTCCCACTCCTTGTAGGGATGGAGGATGCCGGCCGTCTCGGCGGGGAAGCCGATGCCCGTGGTCGATCCAAAGCCGAACTTCTTCATGTAGCCGTAGCGCTGCTCTTCGTCGAGCTTGTTTCCGGCCAGAATGGTTCCGGTGTTCGAAGACTGGGCCAGGATCCCCGCGAAGGTGAGCTTCTCATCAGGGTGTGGGTGCGAGTCCCGGAACTCTTCTCCGTTGGGTGCCTTCCATTTGTCCGGAACGGTGAATTCCTGTTCTGGAGTGACGAGTCCCTGATCGAGCAGCGCGGCAGCCGTGACCATCTTGGCGGTCGAGCCGGGCTCGAAGACGTCGGTGAAGATGCGCGATCCGCGGTCGGTGCCGCCGACCTTGCCCGGTGAGTTGGGATCCACGCTGGGTGCGTCTGCGGCGGTGATCACCTTGCCGGTTTTGATGTCCTTGATGACGATCGAGGCCGATTCGGCCTCGTGCTTCTTCCGCTGTTCCTCGGCCGCCTGCTGGGCGTAGTACTGCAGCTCCGGATCGATCGTCGTCTGCAGACCTTCGCCATCGACTGCATTTCGTGTGTTGTTTTCGCCGAGAGGGATGATCTCACCCCGGGCACCACGTTCGTACTGCTGTTGACCGTCGCGTCCGCTCAGCTGCTTGTCGTAGGCCATCTCCAGGCCCGCCTGGGGCTGGCCGTCGGAGCTGAGGAAGCCCACCAGGTTCCCGGCCACGGCGCCTGAGGGGTAGGAACGTACGGCATATTCTTCGGCGGAGATGCCGAGGATGTTCAGTTTCTTCACGGCACGCCAGGTCTCGGAGGTGAGCCCCTTGGCCACAGGGTTCCAGCGTTTGTCACCGACGAGCTTCGGGTACAGCAGCCCCGGGTCGGTGTCGAGCGGTTTGGCCAGGGCTTCTGCAGCTCCCCAGGCACCGACGAGTTTTCCGTCGACTTTGTACTGGGCCACGTTCTGCTGGTCTACGACGACCTGATACCTGGAGACGCTGTCAGCGAGGACCGTGCCGTCCGAGGCCAGGATCTGACCTCGTGCGGCAGGAAGGGTCTTGGTGACGAGACGGTTGGACAGTGCCTTCTCGGCCAGCTTCATCGAATCCATGCCCTGGATCGAGATCAGTCGTCCCGAGGTGACGAGGAGAACGAGGATGGACAGAGCAGCGATCAGTGCCATCCGCATGCGCAGGTTGGGCTTGCCTCGTCCGCCTTTGTTCTTCACCCGAGTGGCTCGTGGGCCCATTGCACTGTCCTTGGTCCTTGCTGGTCGGCGTGCGGCTGTCGGACTCGCCTTATTTCGGAGCGTCCTGAGCCGGTGGCGCGATGTCCTTGCTGGGGCTGCCACCGACTACTGGCAGCTTCTCATCCGATCGTAGATTGGGACGGAGGTCTTCGCGGGTATTGGCACGCGGGCCGGGGACAACTGTCGGCTTCTTTTCTCCGCTGACGTCGATCGGGGGCGCATCGATGATCTTCCCGGTCTTCGCATCGAGGAACTCGGGCGAGGAGTCTCGGACCAGCCCGAGTTCTTCGGCCGCGATCGAGATGTTCTGCGGAGATTCGCGGTACGAATTGTCTTCGACCAGTCGATCCTTCTGCTCGGCCAGCTGTTCCTTCTCGGAGTTCAGCTGGTCGATCTGATACGAGGTGTGGGAGATGAAGATGTTGAGCAGAAGAACTGCGACGAGGGTGGCCACGAGGATCGCCACACACAGCATCGAGAACGGGACCCTGGCTTTCGGCAGCTCGAACTTCAGCAGTTTGAGCCGCGGTGGACCTGGCCTGCTGACGGATTCTTCGAGGCGCCGCGTCCGTTCGGTGACGCGGGGTTGGCGGACGGCCGCTTGAGCGTTCCTCACGATCTTGCCTCCCTGATCTTCTGTACTGCACGCAGTCGCACGCTCTTGGCGCGAGGGTTGTTGTCTGCTTCGTCACTGTCGGCCTGTTCGGCCCCGCGAATGATTTCGGTCAACCACGGCTGGAGCTCCTCAGGAACCACCGGCATGTCCGGCGGCGCCGAGGTGGTGGTTGCGGTGCGGAAGATCTTCTTCACGATCGTGTCCTCGAGGGACTGGTACGACTCGATGACCGCCACTCCCCCGATGTGCAGCGCCTGCAATGCCGCTGGCAGCGCCGTCCGCAGCACACCGAGCTCATCGTTGACCTCGATGCGCAGCGCCTGGAAAGTCCGCTTCGCCGGGTGTGACTTCTTCTTCGTCTGAGGAAGCACCCGCCCCAACATCGCCGCAAGCTGCTGCGAGGTCTCCCACGGGGTTTCCTCACGGTCGGTGACGATGATCTTCGCGATCCGCCCCGCCATCTTCTCTTCGCCGTACTCACGGAGGATGCGACGCAGTTCAGTTTCGGAATAGGTGGCCAGCACCTCGGCGGCGGTGAGGGTCTGGGTTCGATCCATCCTCATGTCCAAGGGTGCGGGCCGGGAGTAGGAGAATCCTCGTTCGTCCTCGTCGAGCTGCAGGGACGATACTCCGAGGTCGAGCAGGACGGCGCTGATGTGATCGACACCGAGGTCGTCAAGGATCTCTGGAATCTCGTCGTCGACGGCATGGACGATGTCGATGCGGTCAGAGTAGGGAGCGAGTCGCTTCGTGGCGATGTCGATGGCTTGGGTGTCGCGATCGACGCCGATGAGGTGGACATCGGGGAAGGCGGTGAGGATTGCTTCCGAGTGCCCGCCCATTCCCAGGGTTCCGTCCACGACGATCGGTGGGTGTCCGTTGTCCCTGGCGGCCTGGACTCCGACCCCGATGAGCTCGACCACGCGCTCCAGGAGCACCGGTACATGCTGATCGTTCATAGGTGAGCCCTTCGTGGGTGGTCGTCGTGGGGGTGAACTGCTGGAGCCAGAACCTTGTCCGCCGTGGCCCTGGCACCGGGGAAGTGTGTCAGGACTGCCGAGCTTCGGAAACGGGGAAGTTCCCCGAAACTCGAACACGGCGGGCAAGGATCAAACCCGAGCAGAATCAGATCACTCCGGGGATCACCTCGTTCTCACGTTCAGCGAATGCCTGCTGAGCGCCGACCAGGTAGTTATCCCATGTCGGCGAATCCCAGATCTCGACGCGGTTGCCCATGCCGATCACTGCAACTTCCCGATCAAGTGATGCGTACTGCCGCAATATGTTCGGGACCGTGATGCGTCCCTGTTTGTCCGGCTGATCCGCAAAAGCCGCCGACAGGAAGACACGCTGGTAATCGCGAGCTTCCTTATTCGTCTTCGGCGCGTTCTGGATTCGCTCGTGCTCGGCTTCGAACTCCGTGGTGGGGAACAGGGTGAGGCAGTTCTCCTGTCCACGGGTCAATACGAGACCGGGCGAAAGCTCCTCCCGGAACTTTGCGGGCAGGATGAGGCGACCTTTGTCGTCGAGCTTCTGCAAATGAGTGCCCAAGAACATGTCGTCTCACCCCTTTCGAAACCCAATTGGCTCCGATATGAACCACAGTACTCCACTTCCCTCCACGTAATCTAGTACTTCACTAGTCCGACACCTATTTGATCTATATAACCCCAGGTCAGATAGGTGGAGGAAAGTGGGGAAAATTTCCGAACGGCGCGTCGAAGATGGTCTGTGAGGCTCGTATTCCGATGCTTCGCAGCCCTGATCGCCCGACCACCGCAGGACCCAACAGGGGTCCAGGTCCCTGATTTCGCGCGGAAAACCGATGTGTGCGGCCACTCGGGGAGGAAAGTGGGGAGGAAAGTGGAGACCGCGGGTGGAGCAAAGTGGGGAGTGAAGTGGGGAGTGCTGCGTGGAAGACGGTGGGGAGCAAAGTGGCGTCGGATGTGGGGGTCGCGTGCACGGCAAGGCCGGCACGTTGCTGCTCGGCCCCTAAGTACCCGGTTCTGAATGCCCGGTTCTGCAGGAGGGGCGCCGGAATCACTCGGCCGCTCGGACGCAGGCGGGGAAGCTGATCGATAACGGCCTAAAAGGTCGGGCGATGCCTATGTGGATGCAGGAGACGGGATAGGGGACAATGGGAGCATGTCGATCAGCCAAGAAGGTACTCAGACCAATTCCGTGATCGGTGCCGAGCACATCGAATGGGTTCAGCAACTGACCACACGGGCACGCACAGCGATGAATGCCGTCCTCGAGGGCAAGGACGAGGCAGTCGGGCTGTCACTCGTAGCGCTCCTCGCCGGGGGCCATGTTCTCCTTGAGGACGTGCCCGGAGTCGGAAAGACTCTGTTGGCACGAGCCATGGGAAAGGTCGTCGATGGTTCGGTGAGGCGCATCCAGTTCACTCCCGACCTGCTGCCGACCGACGTCGTCGGTGTGAACCTGTTCAATCAGGAGACCAGGCACTTCGAGTTCCGGCAGGGGCCGGTGTTCGCCAACATCGTCATCGCCGATGAGATCAACCGCGCCTCCCCCAAGACTCAGTCCGCGATGCTTGAGTGCATGGCTGAGGGTCAGGCCACCATTGACGGTGAGACTTACCAGATGCCCTCGCCATTCATCGTCGTCGCCACTCAGAACCCGATCGACATGGAAGGCACGTACGCGCTTCCGGAGGCGCAGCGAGATCGCTTCATGACTCGCATCTCCCTGGGCTACCCCGCCACTGCTGACGAGATCGACCTGCTCGACAACCAGATCGAACACGATCCGCTCTCCAGCGCGACTCCGGTGACCAGTCTCGAGCAGATCAATCAGGCCCGGGGAATCGTCCGACATGTCAGTGCAACCCGAGAGCTGCGCGAATACATCGTCTCCATCCTCCACGCCAGCCGCAACGACGAGGCCATCCTCCTCGGCTGCTCCCCGCGAGGTGGCGTTCACCTCCTCCGGGCAGCTAAGGCTCGCGCCGCGCTGTCGGGACGAACCTTCGTGACCCCGGACGACATTCAGGCTCTTGCTCCCTACATCCTGGCTCACCGGATCATCCCGCGCGATGGTGACGATTCCGAGCTGGCGGCAGAACTGATCGGCCGGCTCCTGGCCCGAGTGCCCATTTCGACGGTTCAGTGACCACATGCGTCTGAGCACCTCAGGAATCATCTTCGTCCTCGCCGGAGTCGCACTGATCATCACCGCCTATCGGTTTGCGCTCCCCGGGCTGTTGCCTGCTGGGATTCTGCTTCTGGCACTGGTCATCCTCTCGGCGCTGCTGATCACCTGGGGCACGCGCCGTGTCTCGATCACCCTGCGTACGGGACTGCCCACGGTGGCACTGCCTCAGTCCAGAGACCGCTACCCGCTTGCCCATGAGGGCAAAGAGGTTGAGGTAGAAGCCCTGGTGACGAACACCGGGCGCCTAGCCATTCCGTCCTCGACCATCAGCTTCGTGGCCGACGAAGGGTTCGGTGACTCCACTGTCGGAGAAGTTCCTCCTCTGGCTCACGGCGCCTCTCAGACCGTCCTGACGTCGTTCACTCCCAACCGTCGTGGTCTCAGCGGCGTTGAAACCGTGCTGATCACCGTCTCTGGTCCTTTCGGCCTGGTGACGCGGAAGAAGAAGGTCATCGCCGGGTACCCTGTAGCGGTCTCGGTTCCGATCCTTCCCGCGCGGATACCCACCGACTCGGCGATCAGACCGGCCCGGTTGGACGACGGCAAGGTACGTGCCGGCCACACAGCTCGGGACTTCCATACACGTGAATACGTCCCCGGAGACGATCTCCGACATGTCCATTGGCCAAGCACCGCGAAGTCCGGTGAACTTATGGTCCGACACGAAGCTGACGAAGAGACGCTCTACGCACTCATCGTCGTCGACCTCAAGGGCGAAGAGGAGGGCCATCCTGACGCGTTGGAGATCGAGTTCCTCCTGGCCGCTGCCGCTGCCGCTGGAACAGCTTTCCTGCGGGCAGACTATGAGGTCTTCGTCGTCGCCCCCGGCCATCAGATCAGGTTCAAAGGAAAGCGCGATATCGACAGACTGCGTTTGCTTACCGCCCTCGTCGAGGCCGGCAAAATGCAACTGCCCTCTCATGACAACCCCAACCACATCGTCATCTGCGCCGTCGACGCCGCTCGCGGAAAAGAGCTGGCAGCCCAGTTCTCTCGACGCGTTCCGGTGACCGTCCGCAGCCTCGACGACATCGCTGACTTGACGATGGTGGGACTGAGCGAGGATCTGCCCGAATCATGGACCGCATTCGATTCGAAGCGGGTGAAGCGATGAACCCCGATACACAGGACCGCCCGGAGAGGAGCTCCCCGGCATGGCTCGAGGCCGGTGCCGTGTTCGTGGCCATGGTCTTGGCCGCAATCGGACTCTCCGCCGTCTTCTCCGACTTCGCGTGGCTGCCCTCCGTCCTCATTTCGATCCTCCTGATCGTCGTCGTCGGCGCAATCTTCCGCAGCGTCCCGGTCCTTCGGGCCACCGGAGCTGCTGTCATCGCTCAGTGCGTCGTGGGCGTGATCGCAGTTCTCGTGCTGTGTGCGCCGAGCACGCTGCTGCTCGGCGTCGTGCCCACCGGCGCTTCGTTCACCACCGTGATCGACCTCCTGTCCTCGGGAGTCAGCGATCTCTACGCAACGACTCCCCCAGCTCCCAGCACACCTGGCTTCACCACGATGCTGACGATCGCGTTCACGTTGATCACCATCCTCATCGACGGGCTCGTCTCCGACCTCAGAGCCCCCAAAGTCAGCGGTGTTCTGCTCTTGGTGCTGTGGATGATCCCGGTCTTCTTCGCTCCCATCCAGGTGCAGTGGTGGCACGTCGTCGCCATCCTGGCGGCCTTCCTCATCCTCATCCTCAGCCCATATTTCCCGTCAGCGAAGTGGCGCGGCGGCGTGACCGCGACCGTGGCCGGTGCCGTGGCGGTCGCAATCGGCATCGGAGCTCCGGTGCTGCTGCCTGAGGTTCCGACGCTGCCGGATCGTGCGGCAAACGATAAGGGCGACCTGACTGTCACGAATCCGTTCCTCGACCTGCGTGCCGATCTTGGTGACCGTGACGATTCGCCCCTCTTCGATTACACCACCACAGAGTCTGAAGGGCAGCCGATCAGGCTGACCTCGATCAACTCCTTCGACGGCCAATCATGGGCTCCGACACCGTTCCCCCTCGACCCATTCGCCATCGCGGACGAGGGTTTGCCCTGGCCTCAGGGACTCCCGCGGGAGAAGAACTACAGCGAAGAGCGCATCGACGTCACCGTCACTGACAAATTCGATCAGCAATACCTTCCGACCCCGTACGCACCGCAGCAGCCGACCGGTTTGGATCGGCGCTGGATCTATGACGAGAAGTCTCTGACCGTCGTCGGCAATGGTGAGAAGTCCGGTGGGCAGGACTATTCGATGGATTATCTCTCCATCAATCCTGACGTGAAGGATCTGCGGAGCGCAGCACCGGTGAACTCCGGTGATTTCGAGACGGAACTCGAAGTCCCGGACAGCTTGCCTGGCAGCGTGAAGGAGACTGCGGAGAAGGTCACAGCGGACGCGAACAACCAGTGGGAAGCAGCCGTACTGCTCCAGGCATATTTCCGCAGCGGTGACTTCGAGTATTCTCTGGATGCTCCCGAAAAAGCCAGCGGAGATGCGATCTCTGACTTCCTCGTCGATAAGAAGGGCTACTGTGTTCAGTTCTCATCGGCGATGACGATCATGGCTCGGACGATGGGGATTCCGGCCCGTATCGGTGTCGGCTTCGGCGAGGGCACTGAGAAGGACAAGGGCTACGAGGTCACCATGCAGGATTCGCATGCCTGGCCGGAACTGTATTTCGAGGGAGCCGGCTGGGTCCGCTTCGAGCCCACTCCAGGCGGTCCCGCTGGCGACCCACCGAAATGGACGGTGGCCAGCGGCAGCACCGGAGAGGACTCCGAGAAGGATTCCGAAGAGACTTCATCACCGTCGGAAGAGCCCACTGACGGATCGAAGGAGTCCGAGCCTGCTGAGTCTGAGAGTTCCGATACTGAGACGAGTGCGGCAGCAGAACCAGCCGACGCGAACCTCGGAACGTACCTGTGGGCAGGCCTGATCCTACTGGTGATCCTGCTGCTTGCAGCGATTCCCGCTCTGTGGAGGCTCTTCCTGAGTCACCGACGCACCAGGGACCCTGAACAGCTTGAAAAGGTCTGGACAGAGGTGCGGGCGCTGTCGACCGATTACGGTCAGAGCCTCGACCCCAGTCGGACACTGCGATTCAACGAACTCGTATTGGCCAGCAGAGCCAGTCGCGGGCCCGATGAATCTGGCGACTCTTCCGCGGAACTTGGCTCGTCAGCGGCTGCCGCTCGAGGCGATTCCACCGATGGTTTCACCGCCCTGCGCAGTCCCGCTCCGCCTTCGGGAACAGGCAGTGTTGACCGTGACACTGCTCTGTCGGCTTTCGTCGGTGCCCTTGAAGCGCAACGCTACGGTTCGAGCAAGAGGAGCATCTCGTCAGCTGAGGTCAGTGCCCTCGTCGACGAGGTCAGGACAGATCTCGCGGACAACGCTTCTCCCGGGAGCCGGATTACCGCCAGAATCTGGCCGGCCAGTATCTTCAACCCGCCGCGCTGATAGCGCCGTCTCTGTCGCTGCCCCGGATGCCATTCGCGTCCGGGGCAGCGTTCATTCAAGGCCAGCCCAATTAGGCGGCATCTGGACTGTCCTCTGCAGGTGCGTGCAACAGATCATCGGGAGACCGACCCCAAGGGATGCAGACATTTGTGCTCCAGCACCTATTCTCTAGCGACTGCTTACGCCGAGAGAGGTGCGTGCCTGCCTACGTAGGCAGGCACGGTCCTGTTGAGGCCGAGGCGTGCTTGCGACCCGTTGACGCTGTGGGGTGCATGCGTGAGCGTCTGCGCATGTCGAGCGTATGTCGAGCGTATGTCGATGCGATATTGCGTAAGTGGACACGAAAAAGCGCCCTCTGCGAAGAGGACGCCTATTTCGTGTGCGACTGAGTGCCCAGCGGTAGATCGGAAGGTATCTGCATGCGAAGGTGAGCGAGCTTCAGGTCTCCTGGTTAAGGACAGACCTGAGCGGCTCACCTGAGCGCCGCGCGGATCATTCTCCGCGCTGGCGCTTCTCCCACCGGTCTTCGATCCGGTCCATGAAACCGGACGGACCCTTCGCTTCAGTCTTAGGACCGTTCGAAGGCTGAGCGGACTTCGTCTTGTCGCCGATCTGGTGCGGGCGACTGAAAGCCCAGTACATGCCGGCAACCATAAAACCGAATCCGACAACGCCGAGGGCGATCCACCATGTGCTGCTCGCCACCATATAGATGGCGAAGATCGTCACGGCGATGCCGACCAGCGTGAGCAGAATACCCACCACGAATCGCTTCGCGGAGAACCCTGGCCCATTGGCTGCTGCCTGGGTTTCTGAAATATTGCGTGCGAAACGTGGGTCTTCACTGCGCAGCTGCTTCTCCAACTGATCGAGCAGCTGCTGTTCGTGATCGGAGAGTGGCATCTCGAACCCCCGTTTCCTTACTCTGGCCTGATGACTCAATCATAGTCTCTGAACACCGAAAAAACATCTTGAGGCCCGCCCATAGCCCGGATTCTCACTACGTCCTCAGACTATGGGACACCTCACAGCCTAAACGTGGTCAGGGCCCGTATTTTCGTGGTCAGGACGCGCTTTGAGGAGAGACGCCTGAGAGATCGCGGCGGTTCCGAATTTCTTCCGCACATCGTCGAGCGCAACCTCAGCTTCCCTGCCTGAGTGTTCGGCCTCATCCAATCTCGCCTGCCTGCCGCTGACCGCAAAGTCCATCAGGCCGGCAGCGCGGACACCCAGCAGGCGCACACCCTTGGGTTTCTGCTCGCGCAAGCTCCTCATGGCCGGCCGCAGCGCCTCATAGATCTCTCGGGCGAGGTCGGTCGGAGCATCGAGGGTGATCGATCGTGACAGTGTCGTGAAGTCAGCGAGCCGGTACTTCATCCCCAGCGTCGTGGCGACCTTGCCATCGGCTCGAATCCTGTGCGCAACCTTGTCCGCCAAGCGCAGCAGCTCATGCTCAAGCTGACTCAGATCCCAGACGTCTTCGTTGAAGGTGTGCTCAGCACTGATCGACCGGTCTTTGACCTGCCGGTCCATTCCATGTGTGTCCAGCCCGTGGGCGCTGCGCCACAGATGATGACCGTGGGCGCCGAAGACCCGACCGGCCCAGGCTTCGTCGACCGCTGCCAAGTCCCCGATCAGACGAATGCCGTACTTGTAGAACCCATCCTTCGTCTTCTCCCCCACACCCGGAAGCGCTTCGATCGGCATGGGATCGAGGAACACCTGAGTTGCCGACAGCGGGACGAGCAGCTGCCCGTGCGGCTTGGCGCGGGTGGACGCGAGCTTCGCAACGACGCGGCTGCCGGCGATGCCCACCGATGCGCTCAGTCCCGTCTGTGCTTCGATCCTTGATCGCAGCTCGGAGGTGATCAGCACGGGAGGTCCCAATCTGCGCACCGCTCCGGACACATCGATATAGGCTTCATCGACGCTGACCTGCTGAAAGTCAGGAGTCACCTCAGCCACCAGGTCGAAGACTTTCTGAGAATACGTGGAGTACAGGTCATGAGAAGGAGGGATCACCTCGGCGAAGGGACAGAGGGTCATCGCCCGGCTCATGGGCATAGCCGCATGGACACCGAACTCGCGCGCCTCATAGCTGGCCGAGACCACAACTCCCCGCCCGCTGCGACCACCGACGATGACGGGACGGCCCAGTAACTCCGGGCGGCTCAGAAGCTCCACCGACACGAAGAATGAGTCCATGTCGAGGTGGAGCATCGTGGCACCGGTATCGTCCGTTCCGAGGCGGCTCAGATCGCCACCGGACCGTGCCAGCTGTTTACGACTCATCGAGCACCCATGTGTCTGCGTTGGCTCCTTTCGGCTCCCGTCGCTCAGTCCGGGTAGTCTGTAGTCATGGTATCGCGCGCCACTGTCATGACATTGCCCCTCGCCGCCGCCCTCTTCCTCGGAGGATGCTCGGGACCGGCCAACGAGGCTGCTGAAGGAACACCCACCCCGGAGGAGACGCAGTCGTCGGCCGTAGGTTCACCGAATGAAGGTTCGGAGGCCGCGAACAGCGAACAGCCGAGCAAGGACTCCGAGGATACCTCCACCGACGCCAAAGACCTTCCGAAATTTCTCAAGCCCTACCCGGACTCGACTGTGCTGTCGAGCTCCCGCGCGAAGGCCGAGAACGGAGCCGATTCAGGCAAGCTTGAACAGGTCAGTCTGGTCATGAGCGCCAAGGCCGAGCCGAAGGACATCTTCAAGTTCTACTCCAAGTCATTGGAGAAGGCCGGATTCGAAACGTATGGCAAAGAGGTCAAGACGAAGAGTGCCCAGGTCGTGAACTTCCGGCACAAGGACAATGAGGGTCTGCTCGTCGTCACAATCGCTAAGGATCCTTCTGCGAAGGCGAAGTCAATCGTGACAGTCGGCGGGAACATCGTTCCATGATGAGTGCCGATACTCCGTCCTCGGTTGGCACTCAAGCTGCAGAGACCGCCGGGACGTCGCCCCGTAATGGCTGTGTCGATGCTCTTGATTCACCGGAGTCGATTGCGGCCGAGGTCTCGACCGGGATCGAAGCCTTCCTCGAATCGAAAGCGGCCGAGTTCCTCTCGATCTCCCCGGATGCTCAGGACATCGGTCAGGCTCTCCTCGACTTCACTCGGGGTGGGAAGATGATCCGTCCGGTCCTGCTGTGGTGGGGTTTCCAATTGGCGACCGGGAACGATCATTCTCGAGGGAACTGGGCTGACGGTGTCGCCGAAGCCGCAGGGTCCCTCGAACTTCTCCACGCGGCCGCCCTCATCCATGACGACGTCATCGATCATTCCGATACACGCCGCGGCAAACCGGCCCTGCATCGCCAATTCGAGTCCAGTCACTCCGAACGCCGTTACCAGGGCGGAGCCGAGTCTTTCGGGGTCGCGGCCGCCATCGTCATCGGTGACATCTGCCTCGCACTCAGCGAAGAGCTCTTCGAGAAGTCCCAGACGGTTCTGGGCATCACGCCTTCGGCACGGAATCTGCGGGCCACACTCCGGCGGGATGTCATGGTCGGGCAGTATCTCGATGTCCTTGCCGAGGTGGTCCCGTTGGACGACGAGCGCATCGGCGAAAGGGCGTGGGAGGTCCTCAGCTTCAAGTCCGCGAAGTATTCCGTCGAACAGCCGCTCCTCCTCGGCGCGGCACTGGGTGGCGCAGACGAGAAGCAAATGGCCGAAATCTCCAGGTTCGGGCT
This sequence comes from Brevibacterium sp. FME17, assembly GCF_014897515.1. NCBI lineage: Bacteria > Bacillati > Actinomycetota > Actinomycetes > Micrococcales > Brevibacteriaceae > Brevibacterium > Brevibacterium sp. FME17. The sequence continues at coordinate 81,826 of NZ_JABUYD010000001.1, read as the reverse complement.
CCCGCTGGGCCAAGCGTTCCAACTCCGCGACGATGTGCTCGGCATCTTCGGAGACCCGGCTGCCACGGGGAAACCGGCTGGCGATGACATCCGTGAGGGCAAGCGCACAGTCCTCATTGCCGAAAGCATGAAGAATCTCAGTCCGGAGCAGATTCAGATCATGGCCGCGCGCCTCGGCGATCCCAAGCTCACCGACGCCGAGGTTGGGGAATGTGTGTCGATGCTCATCGAGTCGGGGGGCCTCGACGCAGTCGAATCCTTCATCCAAACCAAATATAACGAAGCTCTGTCTGTTGCCCGGGACTGGGCGACGGTCAGTAATGACGCTGACTCAACCCGGACAAAGATCGGCCCCACGGCCCAGAAGCAGCTCGCGGGTTTTGCTGAGGCTCTCAGCTATCGGACGAGCTGAGAACCTCAGTTGAAGGTGTAGAGGGCTGAATGTTCAGAGGACCGAAGGCTCAGAATGCCAGGGCTTGTGCCCGGCGCCTGACCTCTTTGCGGTTGCCGGCTCGCAGCAGATCGATGGGACGACCGGGCAGAGAGTCATCTGGGGTGAAGAGCCAGTCGATGGCTTCTTGATCGTCGAAACCCGCATCCCGCAAGGTGCTGATTGTGCCTTTCAGAGGGGTGAGCACCGAACCGTCGACGAAGAAGGCTGACGGCACCTGCATCACTTTGGGACTGCCGTGCTTATAGCCGCAGATCGCACCGTCTTCCAACAGCCTGCGCACCTGCATGATGCCAAGGCCCGTCGACTCGGCGATATCTGGCAATGTGGCCCAATCCTGGACGAGTTCTTCCGTATTCACATCCCCAAGCCTAGCAATATTTGCGAAACACCCCGCCATGCGGAGCCGAATGCTCGGGTGCAGGCCGGGCACTCGATACTCTGGAGTGTGAAACTTCCCCATCCGATATGAAGTCAACAGGTGACAGATGACACGAATGCGACGGAATCCCCAGGTGCCCGTTACCGCCGCTCCTGACATCCGTGCTGCTTCAAAGGTGAATTCCACTGGGCCCATTCCCGGTTTCACCGACCCCATCCCCACGGATCATGACGACGCCGACGATACCCCCGCTGAGGCGGCCCCCTCCCCCACTTCGTCTTCGACGACTGCGCCGGGACCGCAATGGACGTCTGGAACCAACGGCGAGACCGTTCCGGTCACGCACGGCGGTCGCACCTATAAAACCAAGGAAGGCGACACTCTCTACGGTGTTGCCAGCAAACACGGCGTCTCCGTGCCTGCTTTGGCTGAGCTCAATCGTATTTCGCCACGTCAGAACCTCCACCAGGGACAGGTGCTGTCCCTGCCGGAGAAGAACGACCTGCCCGATACAGACCCTTCACATGTCGTTGCGCCCGGCGAAACGCTGCCCGGAATCGCAGCCAGACATCAGATGTCGCCGGGAACGCTGCGTCGTGCAAACTCGATGGACGACGACTCGTTCCTCAAGGTCGGTGAACTGCTGCTGCTCCGGGACTCTACGGCTCGACGGCATCGCACGCCTCCCAAACCTCCGACCGACATTCCACGCGTCGCCACGAGCGCACAGGTCGAGGGCATCCGCCCCAATGTGCTTGCCGCCGCCCGCCTCAATAAGTTCACTCTGCTCCAGAGAACTCACCCGGCACCGGCACAGGCACGGCTCATCGTTGCCTCGATCGCAGAAGAGCTCGGCGCCGATCCGGCACTCATGCAGGCAGTCGCCGCACAGGAATCAGGTTTTCAGCACACCACGGTCTCGGCCGGAAACGCCATCGGCATCATGCAGGTCACCCCTCGCTCGGGCAGGTGGGCGAGCGACATCGTCGGCCGCAGCCTCGACCTCCTTGACCTCGCCGACAACATCGTGGCGGGAACCGTCATTCTGGGATGGCTGGTCGAAACCGCCGAATCGGAGAACGAGGCACTTGCCGGCTACTACCAGGACTTGCGTTCCGTCAGATCCGATGGATTGCTGCCCGAGACGAAGGCCTTCGTCCGCGCCGTTCAAATGCAGCGACAGCGAATGCAGGAGGCGCTATGAGTTCCCGCCCGGATCCACTCATCGGCACCGTTCTCAACGACCGCTATCGTATCGATGCGAAGATCGCGCGCGGTGGAATGGCCATGGTCTACCGCGGCACAGATCTGCGTCTGGACCGTGAGATCGCGATCAAAGTCATGCATGACCACCTCATCAGCGACGAGACCTTCGTCGAGCGGTTCCGACGCGAGGCCATCAATGCCGGAAGACTGACCCACCCGAACCTCGTTGCCATCCATGATCAGGCTCGCGACGGCGACACAGTCTATCTCGTGATGGAGTACCTGCCATCTGTGACCCTGCGCCGCGAACTCAAACACCGAGGCACCTTCACTCCCCGGCAGGCGATAGTCGTCCTCGACGCGATCCTCGCAGCACTCGAGGCGGTCCATTCCACCGGAATCATCCATCGAGACCTCAAACCCGACAATGTCCTCCTCGGCACCGACGGTCAGGTCAAACTCGCCGACTTCGGGTTGGCACGCGCTGTCACCACCGCGACCACGACCAAGACTCTGATCGGCACCGTCGGCTATGTGGCGCCCGAACTCGTCACACGGGCAGGTGCGGATATCCGCACCGACCTCTACACGGTCGGCATCATGTTCTACGAGATGCTCACCGGGATGCAGCCCTATACGGATGAGGTCCCCATCCAGGTGGCCTACCGCCACGTCCACGATTCAGTGCCACCCCCATCGGACCAGGTCGAGGGCCTGAGTCCGCGCCTCGATGCGCTGGTGCTGTGGGCAACGTCCAAGGACCCTAATGACCGTCCCGACGATGCCGCAGAATTCCGCCTTGCCCTCGCCGAGGCGCGATCCGAGATGAGCGAAAGCGAACTCGACCTCGGCGATCCCAATGTCGTACCGGGTAAGCACTCCCCCGCACTGACTGCAAGCATCGATCTCGGAGCTGAAGCTCCGAAGGAGAAACGATCACGCACAGACGAGATCCCCTATCTCGAGAACGACGAGGACGGAGCAAGCCAGGGCGCCGAAGCGGACGGCTCTGACGACGACCAGGACTCTGACTCAGCTGCCGCTGTCGCAGCTGTTGGTGCGGAAGGCGTCGGTGCAGCTGGTGCGGAAGGCGTCAGTGCAGCTGGTGCGGCTGCCGCGGCTAAGGCTGACGCTGCTGACGCTGCTGACGACGAACCCGAACACGGTGAAGACGACTCCGACGAGGAGCACGCGATCGCGGCCGCTGCAGGAACAACCTCGGCGAGTGCAGCGGTGACCCGTCGGCGCAGACGACGGTTGGCGACGACCATCGGTGCCGCGGTACTCGTCCTTGCTCTTGTGGCCTGGCTGGTCATTGCGAACATGCCCGCGCCCACCTCGATCGTCCCTGCTCAGTTAGCGGGCAAAGACCTGGACAAGGTGACCTCGCAGATTGAGGACACCGGTCTCGATGCGCAGCCGAAGGAAGTCTTCGACGACAGCGTCCCGGCCGGAGTCGTCATCGGCACCGACCCAGTCGGCGGATCTGAACTTCCACCGGAATCAACCGTCACGGTCGTAGTGTCCAAGGGCGAAGAGATGTTCGCGGTTCCCAAACTCAAGGACCTCAGTACCGACGACGCGAAGGCCGCGCTGAAGAAGGCAGACCTCAAGGTGGGCAAGGTCGATGAGAAGTACAGCGACTCGGTCGACAAAGACGACGTCATCTCCGCCTCGAAGAAATCCGGCGAGGACCTGTCCAAGGGCACCAAAGTTGATCTGGTCGTGTCCAAGGGCGTCAAGCCGACCCCCGTGCCCAATGTCGAGGGCCTGACCTTCGACGCCGCCTATGCCACTCTCGCCAAACGCGGATTCCGTGTCGGCAAGGACGAGGTCTTCTCCGACGACGTGCCCAAGGGCAAGATCGTCTCACAGTGGCCCAAGAGCTCCGAGGCGAAGCCCGTTGACTCCCTCATCATCGTCCGTGTCTCCAAGGGCAAAGAGAAGAAGGAAGAGTCCAAGGACGACAAGAAGGATGAGAAGAAGAAGGACGACGGCAAGGACAGCAAAAAAGACAGCAAGAAGGACACGGACAAGAAGCAGGACAAGTGACCCGGTCACTCAGCTGACTGACTTGGTGCGGGGTTCTTCGTGCGAGTGAATGAAATCGGTGGCCATGCGATGTGATCGCACGGCCACCGATTTCGTTGCTGTCTGCGCAGATGGGTCGACGTCTGCCGACTCGCTGTCACCGACCCACTCTGTCGCGAACTCGCTGTCCCGTCAGTTGCGACGGGTGAGGTACTCCGCGACCTGGAAGGCCATCTCCAGCGACTGGTCGTGATTGAGTCGAGGATCGACGAGCGTCTCGTAGCGACGGCGCAGACCCTCATCGTCGATCTCGGTCGCTCCGCCCATGATCTCGGTGACGTCGTCACCAGTGAGCTCGATGTGCAGTCCGCCAGGAATAGTTCCGGCGTTCTGATGCGCAGTGAAGAAGCCCTCCACCTCGGCCATGACATCTTCGAACCGGCGGGTCTTGTATCCGGTGTTCGAGGTAATAGTGTTGCCGTGCATCGGATCGCAGACCCAGGTCACGTGCGGCAGACGGTCGCCGACTCCGGCGAGCAGCTTCGGCAGCGCCTCGGTGATCTTGCCTGCTCCCATGCGAGTCACGAAGGTCAGACGACCAGGCTCAGCATCCGGGTCGAGCTTCTCTGCCAGCGCCAGAGCCTCATCGGCAGTGGCTGTCGGACCGAGCTTGACGCCGATCGGGTTACGCACCTTCGACAAGAAGTCCACGTGGGCTCCGTCGATGTCGCGGGTACGTTCGCCGATCCATAGGAAGTGTCCGGACACATCGTAGGCTTGGCCGGTGCGGGAGTCGATCCGGGTCAGTGCACGTTCGTATTCGAGTAGAAGAGCCTCGTGAGCGGCATAGAACTCTGTGGTCTTCAATCCATCGAAGTCAGCTCCACAAGCGTCCATGAAGCGGATGGCACGATCAATCTCGCGCGCAGTCTGCTCGTAGCGCTGGTAACCGGGGTTGGACGTCAGGAACCCGCGATTCCACTCATGGACGAGGCGCAGGTCCGCGAAACCACCCTGGGTGAAGGCACGGATGAGATTGAGCGTGGAAGCTGAGACGTGGTAACCCTGCAGAAGTCGTGCAGGATCGTGACGGCGTGACTCCTCGGTGAATTCATAGCCGTTGACGATATCGCCTCGGTACGAAGGCAGTGTGACACCATCCCGCGTCTCCATGTCAGCGGAACGGGGCTTGGCGAACTGGCCTGCCATGCGACCGATCTTGACGACCGGCATCGAACCGCCGTAGGTGAGCACGGCTGCCATCTGCAGCACGGTCTGAACTCTGGCTCGGATCTTGTCGGCTTGAGCGCCGGCAAATGACTCGGCGCAGTCGCCCCCTGCGAGGACGAAGGCCTCACCACGGGAAGCCGCCGCAATACGCTGCTTGAGCACGTCTGCCTCACCCGCGAAGATCAGTGGCGGAGAGTTGCTCAGATTGGTCAGTGCATCGCCGAGCGCCTGTCCATCGAGATAGGTCGGCTGCTGCTGCGGATCCATCTCACGCCAGTCGTCAAGACCGCTGAGATCGTTTGTGCCCGCTGGGGCGCTGTTCCTGTTGGCGAATACCGGATCGATATGGAAGCTCACAATCGTTCTTTCATGATGTTTCGGTACCGGTTTCGAAGTCCTCGGCCGAGACGTTGTCGAGGAAGTCCCGGAACTGGGCCACTTCCTCTTCGTCTGCCTCGGGAGCTTCGATTCCGGACTCTTCGAGAAGTTCAGAGTCGACGTAGACGGGACACTGGGCCGTGAGGGCCAGGGTCACCGCGTCGGAGGGTCGCGCCGAGATCGACTTTCCGTCGTTCGTATGAAGTTCAGCCAGAAAGATCTGACCGTCACGGCCGGTGATCGTGACATCGGCCAATGACGCTTCATATGCTTCGAGGGTGTCGAGCAGAAGCGCGTGTGCCATCGGTCGCGGCGGGGTCAGGCCCCGTTGCGCAATCGAGAGTGCATTCGCTTCGATCGCCCCCACCCAGATGGGCAGATAACGGGCTGGCTCGGTTGCCTTGAGCAAAAGGATCGGTTGGTTGGCTGGCATCTCGATGCGAACACCAACAACCTCAACTTCGATATTTGACATTATCCCCCGGTCAGGAGCGCGGACGCTGCTGGAAAATCATCCGGAACTTGCCGATCTGCACATCGGCTCCGTTCTGCAGTTCAATGGAATCGATCAACTGACGGCCCACATAGGTCCCATTGAGCGAACCCGTGTCACGAAGCGTGAAACCACTCGGAGTCCGGATGAATTCAGCGTGCTTGCGCGACACTGTGACATCGTCAAGGAAGATGTCAGCGTTCGGGCTGCGACCCACGGTCACCACATCGGTGTCGAGCAGAATCTGCGAACCCGAGTCTGGGCCCGAGACGACGACGAGCAGTGCATCCGTGTCCTGGAGACCTTCGAGATCGGGTACGGGATGGATCTCTCCGGTATGCGGATCCAGAATTCCTTGGAACTGCTGGCTGCCGGAATCACCGGAGGCTGGCTCTTCATTGCGGTACTGCTGTCCCTGACCATTCCCGTTGTACGGGTTCTGACCCTGGCTGCCGTACTGCGGCTGACTGTTCGCACCGTAGGGATCCTGCGGCGCATATCCGCCACCCTGGGGTTGATTGCCCTGCGGAGGATACTGACCCTGCTGACCGCTGTTCTGCTGCGGGGCATTGCCGTACTGGGGTGCCTGGGGGCCGTTGTTCACGGGCTGCTGACCGTAGGGCGGAGTCTCCTGCGGAACTGGACCGCCCTGTGACTGCGGCGGCGCATAGTACTGCTGACCGTTACCCTGACTGCCGCCACCGGTCTGACCGTTAGGGTCAACCTGCTGGTTATGGCGTGTCTCGGGCCCTGTGCCTTCGTCACCGTTGCCGGCACCGAAGGGAAACTTCTTCGACTGCGGCACCTGACCGTTGTCATACCAGGACTGCGAGGGGTTGGGACGACCTTGATCGTTATTCTGCGACATTACGCCTCCTCGCTCTGAATGAGCTCTTGGTACTGCTCGCTGTCCAGCAGGGCCTCGACCTGCTCCGGATCACTGAGTTCGACGAGATACATCCATCCGTCCTGGAACGGGGAGGTATTCACGGTCTCAGGAGCGTCATCGAGTCCTTCGTTGACTTCCGTGATCGAACCGGACACGGGTGCGATGAGATCGGACACACTCTTCGTGCTCTCGACCTCGCCGCAGGACTCTCCAGCAGTGGTCTTATCTCCGACTTCAGGAAGATCGACATACACGACGTCACCCAGCTGTTCCTGGGCAAAATCGGTGATACCCACACGGACAACTGCACTGTTTTCCGTGGTCTCGACCCATTCGTGGTCGCGCGAGTATCGCAAGGACACTGGATAATCCAGGTTTGCCATGTCGACTCCTCTTAGCTTGTTGGTCCTCCAAGCATAGCCGCCTGAGGTGGTTTCATAACAATCACGAAACAGAAATGTTACCGATCCTCGGGACCAGCACAGGCTCGCGCCTGTCTCTCACGTGACTACCTGGGATGATACCCGTTTTTTCAAGGTCACGAAACGCAATTTTGGCACTTCGCCGATGATCGTTATAGGCTGGGCCTCGTTGCTTTCCGAAGCAGCACGGAAACGGGCTATAGCGCAGCTTGGTAGCGCGCTTCACTGGGGGTAAGGTGGCTTAGCCCTGGTTTGCCCGGGAACAAATGAATAGCGGGCTGTGGCGCAGCTTGGTAGCGCACATCACTGGGGGTGATGGGGTCGCAGGTTCAAATCCTGTCAGCCCGACGTAAAAGCCCAGGTCAGAGCATGTTTCTGACCTGGGCTTCGTCATGTCCGGGATCGTCCGCGATCGCCGTTGGCTCCTTTTGAATCTCTCGCCCGCGCCCTCTCCGGAGGGTGTCTGAAGGCGCCCAAGTTGATCACCCGGGACCAAACCGGGACCAGAAGCCCATTTTCGGCCTCACAGGCCACGCTCGTCGGGACCAGGCTTCGCCTTCGCGTGCCTCTTGCCCGAGGGCCGTTCGGGCGCCTCGGTCTGGGCGTCGAGGAATCGGTTGGCCAGCTCCCCCGCCTTGGCGATATGGCCGAGATCGGGGTGGAGGTAGCCCTTGGTCGTGTCGATCGATTTGTGGCCGAGGATCTTCTGGAGCACGTGCAGCGGGATGCCGGCATCGGCCATCCAGGTCGCTCCCGTATGCCGCAGACCATGCCGCGACAGCTGCGGCAGCCCCATCTCGGTCACGAGCGAATCCCACTTCGTGGCCCGGCTGACGTTCGCCGTCGTGATCACTCCTCCGCGCACGCCGATGAGCACCCGGTCGGTCGGCTCCTTCTCGGCCGTCAATCGTTCGAGGACGGGCACGAGCGGGCGCAGAATCGGCACAGGCCGCTCCTCCCTGCCCTTGGTCTGCTTCGTCACGAGCCCGCTCGAGGAAGGGAAGGTCTGCTTGCGGATCGTGACGATGTTCGCGTCCCAGTCGACGTCCTCGACCCAGAGACCCGCGACCTCGGAACTGCGCGCCGACAGCAGCGCACACAGCATCACGTAGTCGGAGTACGGCTGGCCGGCCTCACCGCAGGCCTCGGCGAGCTTGGTCAGCGTCTCCAGGTCCTTGATCGCGTGCGCGCGCGGAGAGGTATCGGCGGGGCTGCTGAAGTCGAACACCGTGCTCTTCCCATAAGAGCGACGGGAACGGTTGCGTGCTGGGTTCTTCTCGATCAGCTCATCCCGAACGGCCTCGTCGAGCACGCGCACGAGTGCGGCGACCGAGGACTTGATCAGCGAGGGCGAGAGCTTCAGCTCCCAGTCGTCGATGGTCCGGTCGATCATGCCGGTGCTGATCCCGGCTACCGGCACATGTCCCATCGCCGGAATCACCCGCAGCCGGAGTCCTGCCCAGTAGCCGGTGGCGGTCGAGGTCGGGTCGAGGCCGCGCTTCCAGCGGTCGCCGATCTGCTCGATGTAATCGCTCAACGTGATCGTCAGGTCCACTCCGACCTTCGCTGAGCGTTGCAGCTGGTCGAAGAAAGCCTCGGCCGCTTCTTCGTCGGGAACGACCAAGGCCCGGGTGATGCGCTTCTTCGTCGCCGGGTCGGTCCACCGTGCCCTGGCGCGGACGCCGGAGGCGCGGTGTTCGATGTCGGTGGAGACCTTCACCCCGATCGGCGGGAACGTCGGCGGTGTCTCAGGTGCGCTCATGGGTCTGTTCCAGGGAAGCCAGCCAGGCCTCGACGGCCTCGTACCGGTAGCGGGCGATCCCGCCCATCTGCATGAACGGTGGCCCCTTCTCATCGACGCGCCAGCGCGACAGCGTCGACTCGGAGACTTTCAGGTAGGCGGCGACCTCCCGGCTGTCCATCAACGGGGAGACGAGGATCTGCCCGGTCGGCTCGGTCACGGCCGCTCGCTCCACTCGGAGTTCACGATCTCCTGGACCTCCGCGTCCTGGGCACGCTGGCGCTCGAGCACCTGTTCTTCGACGAAGGAGACGAAGTCCTCGTTCCGGTTCTCCACCGGGTACTCGGTGCTGTCGGTCGGGGTGAACCCCTCGGCCTCGCCGCCGGGCCAGGGAGTGATGCGGGTGGCCCGATCACGGTCGAGCCGGCTGCCGGAGATGGTGACCCAGTCGCGGAGGCGTTCGCGGGCGGCGGCGAACTCGGCGTGGAAGACGACACCCATGTTGCCCTTGGCCTGCTGGTCGTAGCAGGTCAGCCACTGCTGCCTGAGCGCGGAGAGTTCCCAGATCATCTCCCAGTGTCGATGCCACATCGGCGGAATGATCTGTGGCGGCAGCCCATAGGTATGGCGCAACCAGTCCACGAACTGGTTGAGCTCGAGGAGCTCGTGCTCGAGATCCTCCGGACTCAGGCGGGTCCAGTCGATGGTCCGCGGGACGCTGCCGAGCTGCGCGCGGAGGTCTTTGGCGTACTCGCGCGAGACCATCTGCTTGACCTGCTTGAGCACTTCCGGGGGCAGATCGGAGATGTCAGCAGGTTCGTCGGGGTTCGTCGGTGTCGGCACGATGCCTCCCGGGTCGCAGGGTCACGAAGAAGAAAGGTGCGCGACGGTCAGCGGTGAGGGCGGCGTGGGGTGCCGACCGCCGCGCGGCCTGAGGGGGTCTTACCGAGACATCGCCTCGTGCCCGGGCGGCTCCGCGCGGGCCGGAGCGGGCTCAGCGGCGACCTCGTTCTGTCGCTGCGCGAGCACCTCGGCGACCGGGTCACCTGCCTGCCCGGCCTGGGGCTGCTGCCCGTCCGGCGGGCCCGCATTCGGTGCCGCCGGTGGCGCCTGCGCCGGGGCCGCAGCAGGAGCCTCCTGCTGGGCAGGAGCGTTCTGCGGCGGCGCAACGGGCGGCTGCGGAGCGACCGGCTGCTCGGGCGCCGCCTGTTGCTGTGCGGGCTGCTGGGGAGCCTGCTGCGCGGGCTGGGCAGGCGCCGTCTGGGCCGGCTGCTGCTGGGCCTGTGCCTGCTGGGCAGGAGCAGCCTGCGCGGGTGCCTGTTGGCCGAGCTGCTGCTGCGCGGGTGCCTGCTGGCCGACGGACTGCTGGCCCGTTGCCTGCTGCTGGGCTTTCTCGCGGGCGGCTGCGTCCTGGCGGGCTGCCTCGCGCTGCATCCCGTCGCGCTCGGCCGGGTACCGGTCGGGGCCGCGGTGGACGGTGTAGGTCGTGACGTTGTTGTCGTGGCCGATGTGCGAGGCGAGGAAATACTCCTCCGTGACCTGCTGCCCATCTCGGGTGGCGGTGTATTCCTTGTTGGCGCCGAAGGCGACGATGTCATCCCCTTTGCGGAACTTCTCGTGGGCGCGCTGCGCGGAGGCACCGAACATGACCATCCGGGTCTCGAGGGGCTCGAGTTCCTGCAGGACCCCGTTCTCATCGATCTGGGTCTGCGGGATCCCGACCCACGCGGAGAACCGCGGATCGTTGTTGACGGTCATCGACAGCTGCGGCCTGGACTTGATGAACCCGGAGATGCCGGGGCCGGTGGGAACGGGCATGATGTTTCCTCTCGCTTCGAACCCCGGCGGTCTCACCGGGGCTGCCCACCAGGTATGGGCCTCTCCCGGCACACCGCGACAACGACCATCCGGTCACAGGACAGTCATGCCGCGGATGGCCTCTCCGTGCCCGGCCGGGTGCCCGCGCGCAACAGCTCCTCGATCTCGGCGCGATCGGTACCCAACTGGCCAGCGTCGGCACGGGTGGGCCAGGCGCGGAGTTTCGTGATGATTGGGCGGGTCCAACAATTGTCTTGGAGATCGTCACGGCCGGCGTGTTGCCGTCCAGTGTTGGAGTCAGTGCCCTCATGGATTCCGCATATACTTCTGTCGCAGAAGCGGTCAAGGTCGTCAACTTGACCAGTAACACCGCTGACGTCGGTCACGATATGTCCATGCCCGACCTGACCCGCTTTCCTGCTCCGTGCGTAGCTGGCGCCGCAGAGGCCGTGGCAGCGCGAAGCCACGCAAGCATTCGCTGCCCAACCTTCTGTGTTCGAAAATCAACGACCAGGCTGTCGAGCGCAATAATCTCTATCTTCAGCACCATTAGATGCATGGCCCGCGATCCCGCAAGACGAACGGGCTCCTCAGCCACAAGTGCTCGCCTCACAGAGGCCGGAGCCGATTCGGGGCTGGAACCCGCCGCCGATTGAACAGGCGAGTCAGGTAAGGTTATACTCACTTCACATTTGTGCGCTGTACAGACACACCTACGCAGCACGGTCAGATGCTGTGCAGACTGTTCGATGAGCGGATGCTCGAGGGGAGGGCCCAAACCCGATGAGAGACCCACTGGCCGACGATCGACGACTTGACGACATCCTCAGTGACGGACTGGCCGAGGCCTTGGAGGACTGGGCTTCGCGAACACCGAAACTCGTGCACGAGGCCGACACTGCGCTGCATTTCGATCCAGCAAGTGCTGCGATCAAGCTCGCACAAGGAGGCGTTGGGGAACAATATCTCGTCTACGAGAGGGCGGGAACGTGGTATTTCGCCGCCGGACCTGCTGCTGAGGTGAGCGTCAGTAGCGACACGCTACACCTGCGGGTCGGCCAATGGCACCGGAGTATCCCCGTAGACGATCCCGTTGAAGCTGTCGCAACGGCATTAGCGTCCGTTCACAGGCATGGACCATCACGGTGCTACGGGTGGGCTTCTTTCGAATTGGCGTTCTTACTGTACGAGGATCGGCCTGGTGCAGGATCGGATACACTCATTCATCTAATGTTGCCTGAGGTCGAAGTGCAGCTCGACGGAAATGCAGCGCGCACCCGAACCTCAATTCCGGGAATGATTACTCGGATTACCGCACTGCTGCGTACCGAACCTGATACGTCCGACGCCATCTCGATCTCGCTCGAGGAACCCGACTTTGCGAATTATCAGAAAAAGGTCAGCATGGCAATCGCCAAGATCAAGAGCCGCGCCTTGGACAAGGTTGTTCTCTCGAGGGTCGTGCCACTTCCCGCTGAGCCCAAGATCGACCTGCCGCAGACTTATCTGTCAGGTCGCCGCGCGAACACGCCAGCGCGTTCGTTCCTTATTGACGTCGGCGGGTGGAAGGCAACTGGGTTCAGCCCTGAGACCATTGTCGAGGTTGACCCGACTGGACGTGTGCGTACACAGCCGCTGGCTGGTACTCGCGCGCTGCATCACCATCGTGAAACAGATAGTCGATTGCGTTCAGAGCTACTCAGCGACGCGAAGGAAGTGCATGAACACGCGATCTCTGTTCGTCTCGCTCTCGACGAGACACGATCGGTGAGCATACCGGGCTCGGTGGCCGTTACAGAGTTCATGGACGTAGAAGAACGTGGATCGGTGCAGCATATCGCCTCTCGCGTCACTGGGCAGCTGCAAGAGAACATGTCGTCTTGGTCGGCATTCGCAGCGCTCTTCCCAGCCGTGACCGTTACCGGCGTTCCGAAAGGGGCTGCGCTGCGAGTCATCCGAGAACTCGAGGGCGAGGAACGCGGCCTTTACGGCGGAGCGGTTCTCCTGGCTGACACGCAGGGTCAACTGGATGCCGCGTTGACACTTCGCACTGTCTTCCAGCGTGACGGACGAAGCTGGCTTCGTGCCGGTGCGGGTGTCATGGGCGAGTCCACGCCCGAACGTGAGTGGGAAGAAACCTGCGAAAAGCTACGCAGTATCGCCCCCTATCTTCGTGGACTGCGAATGTGAGTCCAGATCGTCCATCGTCCTCAGTGCACGGCGAAGAACGCTGATAGCAGGAGCCAGACGCGCGCCGTCGCCGATGCTCACTTACATCCGGAGCACCGGACCCTTGAACGGCCGTTTGCTGTGCCGCGTCCGTCCGCACACCCGGTGACTTTCAAGTTCCACGGCCCACACGATCGACCTCTTTCAAACCCATATGAATCGAGCTGTGCTGGACGAACCATCGTCTTCGATCTCTGCATTGATGATTTCGGCAAGATCAGTCGGACGGGAGTACCACGCGCTGTGGCCACTATCTACGGTGAAGTGACGCGTCCGTTTGGGGAGCGAGTTCACATACTCGTGTTGCATTCGCGGCTTAATGGCTCGATCGCGGGTTGTGAGAACATAGCTGACTCCGACGTTCTCTGGAATCTTGTAGCGCAATTCGGTGTCGAGTATCTGCACTGGTTCAGGAACGAGGCTATCAAGGAGTCGGTCTTGGTCCTCACGCGACAGATCATTGCAGAACACCGCTCGGGCCATCCATCGTGGCATGATCGTCGTTTTGTCTCCGCTCAGAAGGAATCTGCCAAACCATCGCAGAGGCGCAGGCAGCATATCCCAGAAACACGAGCCCGATGGGGGAACTACTGCAGCAACGAAGACAATTTTCTTGATCTTTCTCGGAGCCCGTTCCGCGGCCGCCAATGCGACTATCCCGGCCAGTGAATGGGCAACTATGACAGCTTCTCCTGGTTCATCGTTGATGGCGTCGACGATGGCTTCGGCAAATCCGTCTAGTGTCGGCGGCTGCTTCCCTGCCCCGGGTCGGCCGGGCAAGTTGATAGCAATCGTCCGATGCCGCAGGTGTGGGATCACCCTCTCCCAGCACCAAGCGCCGTGCATCCCGCCGTGGACGAGCAGAGAGAAACTACTCGTCATGTCTAGCCGTCTTCCTATTGAGGTGGTCCAGGGCGAGTCCGAAGGTGTCCGGTTCGAGTGGGACGTCTGCTGTGAGAGTTTGATCTCGGACCAGGAGCATTCTGGTGCAGGCCTTCCGGATGAATTCTGGATCGTGAGTGATCACCAGAATCGTTTTACCGCGCTCGGCCTGTTCGGTGATGCAGTCGACGACGCGGCGGAGATTTCTCCCGTCGAGTCCCGAAGTCGGTTCATCGAGCATGACGAACTGTCGGTTTTGCATGAGCGCTACAGCAATGGTCAGGCGTTGCTTTTGCCCACCGGACAGCGAGCCTGGGTGTCTGTTCCGGTACTCCCACAGCCCGAGTTGTGTGAGAACCCGTTGCGCTTGGGCCATAGAGTCGGGGGTGGACTTGGCGCCGTGCGTCATTTCTCCGAGCACGCTGTCTGAGAACAACTGGCTGTCGGCGTCCTGCATGACGAACCACGTGTTCAGGGACCGTTTGGCTCGGCGGGAATGGGCTCCGCGCAGGCAGATCGTACCCCTGCCTGCGCGCTCGAGTCCGCACAGGGTGCGGCCGAGCGTGGTCTTCCCGGCGCCGTTCGGTCCGGCGAGTGCGACGACTTCACCCGGTTGCAAGGTGAACGACAAGCTCGTCAACAATGATGCGCCGCGCCCTTTCCTGCGGACCGTGAGGTCTGTGACTTCGACGGTAGGGTCGCCGCCGAGCGAAGTGTGGGAGACATGCCGTGCCCCCGGTTCCGTGGTGCGGAGAACCGGGTCACGCAGGCCGAGTTCTTCGAGCGTGGCCTGTGGCAGGTTCTGCAGCTGGGCAGGGGTGTATTCGTGTCGGATGTCCCCGTCGTCCATGTAGACGATCCGGTCGGCGAGGTGCATGAGGTAGGTGAGGCGGTGCTCGGCTATCACGATGGTGCTGCCGGACTCCTTGAGCGTCGTCAGCACGCCTGCGAGTTCTCGGGTGGCGTCGAGATCGAGGTTGGCGGAGGGTTCGTCCATCACATAGAGGGGAGGGCGTGTGCCTGCCGCAGCGGCGACCGCGACCTTCTGCTTTTCGCCGCTGGAGAGGGTGAGGAGTGCGCGATCGAGGAGATGGCTGACACCCAGCCGGTGCGACAGGTCCTCGATGCGTGCCTGAATGTCTTCGGGTGGGAACCCGTAGTTCTCACATCCGAATGCCAGCTCGTCACGCACGACCGGTGCGAAGAACTGGGTCTTCGGATCTTGGAACACGCTGCCGACGAGCCGACCGTACTCCCACGATTGCAGTTCGCGGGCGTTCGTTCCATCGATCTGCACGCCGCCTTCGAGTTCCCCGCCGTAGAACCCGGGGACGAGCCCGTTGAGGACCCGGGTGAGGGTGGTCTTGCCACAGCCGCTGGGCCCGGTGAGGACGACGAACTCGCCGCGGCTGACTTGGAAGGACACGTGGCGCAGTTGCGTGGCCCCGGCCGTGTACGAGAAACTCACGTCGTCGAGGTGGATCATATCGATGTACCTGTCACGAGCTGGTCTGCCAGCACCCATCCGAGCGCCGTGATCGCGCATGCCGCGGCGATCACGTCGACCGGTTGGAAGCGAAGCTGCCGCAGCGATGTTCGGTGACCGGGGTTGTCGGCCCCGCGGGTGGCCGCAGAGACCGATAGGTCGTCGGAGACCTTCATGCTCCGCATCAGCAGAGGCACGTAGATCGATTCGACGACCATCATAGGGTGTGCCGCAGTTCGCCACGACAGCGCGGACAAGCCACGCAGTTTCATCCCGTCGCGAATCGATGCGAACTCCGACCTGATCGTCGGCAGAAAGCGCAGAATGACCGCGCAGGGAAGCACGAGCGCACGAGGCGCCCGGAGCCGCTGCAACGCCCCGACGAGCTCACCTGGCGGTGTCTCGGCAAGGCATTGCACCAGCATCGCGACGGGCATGATCCGTGCTGCGAAGAATACCATGAAGCCGAGCATCAGCCCTGGCCCGGTCGCATACTCAACGATTCCGTACTGCACCAGATACAGCAGCACGAACACGCATACGCCGGTCATGGCCTGCAGCCACATGCCCGTGAGCAGCAGATAGGCCGATGCTCCGGCGACGAGACAGAACAGGCCCGCTGCGTCTACGAGGAGCGTGAGCACGCTGCACAGCAGGAGCAGGAGCATTGTCGTGCGCGGGTCGAACCGCAGCCAGCCTGGTCTCATGCGGCGCTGATGATCCCGGCCTTGACGAAGTGCTTTGACAGGAGCTTCCGCCCCATCCAGTGCCCGAGCAGGGCCAGGACGGCACCGGCGATCACGGACACTGCCACCGCACCCGGGGAGGTCGCGAAACGAAGGAACAGTTCGGCCGAGGCGCCCATGCTCTCGAACTGGTCATAGTAGGTGTCGCCGAAGAGGTAGATGGGCAGGTAGGAGCCGATCGAGAACATGATTCCGAAGATCATGTAGGTCACAGCGTTGAGCATGCCGTTGCGGTACGCTCGCGGTCGCCACAGAATGGTCTCGCAGATCAGGCCGGCGGCCAGGTAGAAGGGGATCATGTAGAAGAACCCCGGCAGCGCGGAGATGATCGCGATGATCAGGTAGAACAGCACAGCGGTTCCGCGCTTAGCGACTCGATAGCTCATCAGGACATACACCGGGGCTGAGAACAGCGCGCACAGGCCGCCGACGACAGGGTAAGCGAAGCCATAGATCGGGGTGAGGATCATGCCGATCACGGTGTTAATCACCATCGCGAGGACACCGCAGATGCCAATGGTGACGAGGTCTTTGACCCCCAGCCGCCTTCGCGGCGAGGTGGAATTGTCCCGGGTTGAAGTGTTCATAGCGGTCCTTTCGAGCAGTGTTTAGGCAGGAAGTCACCAGTAGGCATTTGGCGCGAGACCGTACCGTCGAATTGGTGCGTGCCGGCCCTCGACCTCCTCGATCCGTGAGGAGCCAGGCTCATATGGAGGGCGAGTCTAAAGCTGTGATCCACTCCGATCGTGTCCCCAGCGTTCCTGGCTCGGCCACTCACCGAAGCAGGCTCCAGGCTCCCGGTGATGCCTGCCACGACGTTTGCCTCAACGTTCATGGCCGGCGTCCTGCGTTGGCACGTCCGAATTCGTCGCATCGCCTTCGGGCGGAGTCGGGAGGGACTGATGCAGGGTTAGGTGACATCTAATCTGGCTTGTTGACAGGCAAGCCTGGAAGGATAGACACCATGCCACAGCCCTACCCGAAAGAATTCCGCGACGACGTCATCCAGGTCGCTTTGAACCGGGACTCGAAGACGACGATCGCTCAGATCGCCAAGGACTTCGGGATCCATGAAGGCACCCTGAACAAATGGATCCGCCAGGCCGAGATCGATGCCGGCAACAAACCTGGCAAGTCCACCGACGAATCAGCAGAACTGCGAGAACTACGACGGCGGACTCGCCTGCTGGAGCAAGAGAACGAGGTCCTGCGCCGTGCTGCCGCGTATCTGTCACAGGCGAACCTGCCGTCAAAAGGCTCTACCCGCTCGTGAGAGAGCTCGCCGCCGACGGGATCCCCGTCGCGGTGTCGTGCCGGGTCTTGAAGCTCTCACGCCAGCCCTACTACCGGTGGCTGGCAGCACCGGTTCCTGAAGCCGAGGTCGCCGAAGCCTATCGGGCCAACGCACTCTTCGACGCCCACCGCGACGACCCGGAATTCGGATACCGGTACCTCGCAGATGAGGCGGAGTCGGCAGGCCAGCCTATGGCTGTTCGCACTGCGTGGCGGTTGTGTTCGTCCAATGCCTGGTTCTCGGCCTTCGGCAAGGGGCGGGCGAAGAACGGGAAGAAGCCGGGACCACCGGTTCACGACGATCTATGCGCGTTTGTCGATGCCGACGGACGGACCAGACACGAGTTCCATGCTGATGCCCCGAATCAGCTGTGGTTAACCGACATCTCGGAACACCACACGGGTGAGGGCAAGCTGTACCTCTGCGCCGTCAAAGACGCCTACTCCTCGCGCATCGTCGGATATTCGATCAGTTCGAGGATGAAGGCCCGGTTGGCTGTTGATGCCCTCGAGATGGCTGTGGCCAGGCGCGGTGATGTGGCCGGATGCAAGACGCACAGCGACCGCGGCAGCCAATTCCGGTCGAAGAAATTCACTCGGGCTTTGGCCCGTCATGGCATCATCGGGTCGATGGGCAGAGTCGGCGCGGCTGGCGACAACGCAGCGATGGAGAGCTTCTTTGCGCTGTTGCAGAAGAACGTTCTCGACCGCCGCCGATGGGCGACCCGTGACCAACTGAGAATCGCGATAGTGACGTGGATCGAGCGGACGTATCATCGACGTCGCCGACAAGCTCGGTTGGGTCGTTTGACACCGATTGAGTACGAAGCGATCATTGAGTCACCTGCACTCGCAGCGTGACACTTGAATTGTCACCTCTCCTTGCATCAGTCCCGGATGCGTCGGAATCGGGGGTGAAGGAGAACGAACACGGAGACGATGGCCATGATGGCCGCGCCGACGATGATCGGCAGAGAGGTCCAGACGCCGTACAGGACGGTACCGGCGGTGGGTGCGACGACGAAGGTGAGACCCATGTTGGCGGCGATGAGCCCGGCCAGGCCTCCTTGTTCCTCGCGGGAGACCAACAGTGTTGGTCCGGCGGTGTAGCCGGGCATGGCGGTACCCAAGCCCAGGCCGATGAGGGCGATCGATCCGAAGAGGGCGACCGGCCCGGCATCGGGGATCAGCACGAGGAATCCGAGCAGCGCAACCACGCCGCCCACACGCAGCAGGGTGGCCGGGCCCCATCCCGTACTAGGAACAACGACTGTCTGGGCGAGGATCATGCCGATACCTGCGGCCAGGAGGGCCGCGCCGGTGAGCACTCCGGCTGTCTTCGCGTCCAGGTGAAGTCGGTCTTGGACTATGAAGCCCGTGACGATCTGGATGAACCCCAGGGCGGTGAACATGCCGAACCCGGCGAGCAGGAACGGCCACACCCGCGAGTCTGTCGGCCGGACGCTCGTAGGCTTCTCGATCAGTGTGGTGCGCGCCTCGGGGCGCAGCCGAAGGGCGACCAGCACGAGGCCGAGGGCGAGGAGCACCGGGACGGAGAGGATCGGGGCCATCAGCCCGAAAGCGGCGAGCAGGCCACCGACAACGGAACCGGCGATCTGAGCCACGCCCTGGACCGCGCCCACACCGGCCATGCCCTTGATCCGGGTGGTCTCATCGGTGGTGACATCAGCGATGTAGGCCTGCGCGGTTGGTTGGATAGCAGCAATGGCGGTGCCGAACCCGATACCGCGCAGCACGACGAACAGCGCGAACAGAACGGTGCCGCTGAGAGCGCCGATCATGCCGACCTGGGAGATCAGCGCGAAGGCTGCCGTCGCGATCGCACCGAGGGCCAGCGCCGCGAGGAGAACGCGTTTGCGTCCCAGCGACTGCGACCGGCGCCCCCATATCTGAGCCGTGAGCACCACCATGATCGCTGCTGTGCTGATGGTCACCCCGACCTGCCATTCGGCCAGGCCGACCTCGCGTGAGAGCGGGGCAATGATGGGGTTCAGCGTCATCTGCGCCAGGTAGGCCAGGAACACCGCCGTTAGCACCAGCTTGATCTGCGCGGGGTTGCTTGTCGTCATCCTCGGGGGTCCTTCAGTGCATCCGGGTCGGTCACGATGACGGCGTAGCATGTGTGCGCACACCGCGCTGTTCTCGCGTGTCGTTTCATGAGGCGTCGGTGGGGTGGGTGACGCGCCAGCCTTGGGCCCGTTCGCGTTCGGCCCAGAAGTCGGCGTACAGACCTGTGCCGGCGACGAGGTCGGTGTGGGTGCCGTGCTCCACGATCGCGCCGTCATCGAGGACGAGGATCTGGTCGGCTCCGGCGATCGTCGTCAGGTCGTGGCTGACGATCAGCATGGTTCGGCCTTCAGACAGTGCGGCCAGGCCGGCGTGGACGGCGATCGCGTTCTCCGGATCGAGCGATGCGGTGATCTCGTCGAGAAGCACGATGGGCGAGTCCTTGAGGAAGGCTCGCGCGATGGAGACGCGCTGACGCTCTCCGCCAGAGAGCGCGACTCCGGCCTCGCCGACCTGCGTGTCGAGGCCGTGGGGCATCCGGTCGATGATCTCGTCGACGCGGGACAGACGGATCGCCTCGCGCAGTTCGTCGTCAGTGGCCTCCGGGTTGCCGAAACGGATGTTGGCCTCGATCGTGTCATCGAGCAGGTAGACGTTCTGTTGGACCACCGAGAGCTGCTCCATCACGGTCTGTACCGGCAGCAGCCTGGCATCGACACCGCCAATGCGCACAGTGCCTGCGTCGGGGTCGAAGAACCTGGCGGCCAGCTGCAGGATCGTGCTCTTGCCCGATCCTGACGGCCCTACCAGAGCGGTAGTGGTTCCCGGGTGCGCCGAGAAAGTCACCTCGTGCAGCACTTGTCGACCCCCGGGATATGTGAAGTCGACGTGGTCGAAGGCGAGTTCTCCGGCCTGTTCGATGCTGTCTGTGCCCTCGGGTTGCGCGGGTTCGTCGAGGACATTGTCGATGCGATCCAGGTCGTGACCGGCGAGCCGGAGCGCGGAGCCGAGGTCGGCGGCGTCGATGAGTGGACCGGTGAAGCGTGCGGCGGCGAACAGCACCACGGCGGCGGTCGCCGCGCTCGCCGCGCCGGTGAGGGACTGCCACACGGCGATGACGATGACGGCGGCGAACATCAGCTGCACGGCGGTCGCGAAGCCGATCAGGCCGGGCAGGCTGGTGCGCAGCGAGCGGCGGGAGGCTTCCTGTTGGGCGCGGTGTGCTCTCGCCAGCATGCCGTTGCCGGCCTGATCGGCCCGGAATGCCCTCATCACCGGCTGGGCGCGAGTGAACTCCACGACGCGGCTGGCCGCCTCAACCGCCGCCTGGTCGATCTGATCGGCCGAGCGCTCAGCGAGCGCGGCCGCCCACCGGTACACCAGATACAGGAGTGGGGCGGCGATCAGCATCGTCAGCGCCACCGGCCAGTCGATGAACAGCAGCCCTAGCGCGATGGTCATGGGCGTAACGACGGTGGTCACCAGCGGCTGGATCAGGGTCGAGGCGGCCGTCCACACGGCGGTCGTGCCCTGGGAGACTGATTGCGAGAGTCTTCCGGTGCGATCGGAGGAGAACCAGCCCACCGGCAGCACGCCGAGGTGGTCGATGATGCTGCGGTGCAGGCCGCGCATCAGGGCGAGCCCGATCCGGGATCCCAGCACGCTCTGGATCGAGAATGCGATGCCCGCGATGACAGCGGCACCGATCACCGAGAGGATCCACGGCCAGCTCGCAGAAGCTTCACCTGCGAGCAGGTGGCGTAGTGCGGGGATCGCCAGCAGCAGCGCGACGCCCTGGAGGATCCCGTAGGCGACGCAGACGGTGAGGAAGGCGCGCATCTTCGCCCGGTCGTCCGATGCGAGGATCGGCAGCAGCTTGCGGATCATGCGGTCGTTCCTTCCTGGGCGTTCCACAGAGCGGCGTAGAGTCGGCCATGGTCCAGCAGTTCGTCATGGCGGCCGGTCTCGACGACCCGGCCGCCCTCGAGAACCACGATCTGGTCCGCGTCGGTGATCGTGCGCAGCCGGTGCGCGATGACGAGGACCGCACGGCCTGCGATCAGCGTTGACAGGGCGTCCTGGACGGCTGCTTCTGATTCGGGATCTGCGAAGGCGGTGGCTTCGTCTAGCACCACGATGGGAGCGTCAGCGAGCATGGCCCGTGCGATGCACAGCCGCTGGGTCTCACCGCCGGACGGAGTCACCTGCTCGTGCACGATCGTGTCGTAGCCATGCGGCATGGACATGATCACGTCGTGGATCTGCGCCGCTCGCGCTGCCGCCTCCACGGTCGCGTCGTCAGCGTCCGGGGCCGCTAGGCGCAGGTTGTCGCGCACGCTCATGCGCAGCAGAACGTTGTCCTGGAACACGAATGCGACTCGCCGGTAGATCTCTTCGGGAGCCGCGTGCCGCAGGTCGACTCCGCCGATCCGGATCGCACCGTCGGTGACGTCCCAGAACCGGGGCAGCAGCCGCGCCAGCGTGGACTTGCCGGAGCCCGATGGGCCCACCAGTGCTGTGACGGTGCCGGGTCGCAGTACGAGGTCGATGTCCGAGAGCACGTCGGTCTGCCCATCGTAGGAGAATCGCACGCCGTCGTACTCCACCACGGCACCCTCCGGGGTGCGTGGATGCGCGACCTGCGGTAGTACCGGGGTGCGGAGCAGGTCGCCCAGCCGCGCCGCTGCCGCGGTGGCGGTGCGCATTGCCTGCGCCCCGATCCCCATGTTCAGCACCGGTGCACCCAGTCCGACCCCGATCATCAACGCCAGCAGCACCTCGGCCGGCGCCCCCCACCCTGAATGGACGAACCAGGCCCCTGTCGCGAGCACCAGGGCGATCACCGTCGGCGGTGCCAGTACCGCACTCGCCAGCGCGTTGACGCGTAGCAGTGGTCCCATCCAGCGTTCGAAGAACACGGCCAGCTCGTCACCGACTGCGTGGTAGCGCTCCTGAGTGCTGCGCGTCCGGCCGAATGTCTTCACGACCGCGATGCCCTGCACGAACTCCACGATCCGGGAGTTCACCCGGCCCAATGCCTCGTCCCAGCGTGCCGCGTTCTCCGTGTTTCCGCGCATCATCACGCTCAGTCCGACGAAGTACAGCAGCACCGGCACCAGGCACACCAGGCCCAATCGCCAGTTGACGACGAACAGCAGTACGAATCCCGCGAGCGGGGCCACTATGGCTCCCACCAGGTCGTTGATCGCGTGTGCCACCAGATGATGCACGTCGTGCACGTCATCTTGCAGGCGGCGCTTCACCTGACCCGAGGAGCGTTCTCCGAACCAGCCCAGCGGCACCCGCCACAGCCGATCGGTCAATCGTTGCCGAAGCGCCTGGCCCACCGTTCCGTCCGCTCCGTGAGTGATGGTGTATGCCGCCCCTGTCGCGGCAGTGCGCACCAACACGCCGATCACGGCGATGACCGCCCACGCCCACACCACGTTCCCGCTCGCGCCTGCCGGCTGCAACAGTTCCTCGACGATCCGATAGATCGCGACATACGGCACCAAGGACGTCAGCGCGCCAAGCGCTTGGAACGCCCCCGCCAGGATCAGCCGCCCACGCACCGGAGCGAGCAGCGAGCCGAGGCTCTTGTCACTACCAGCGGCTCTCGTCTCGGGCTCAAGCGTATCCGGCGCCGACTCGGATTGAGCGTCGGGCAACACAGCCTGAGTAGCGGTCGCATCATCGGGCATGAGCCATCCTTTCAAGCATCCACTCATCGACGGTCTGCACGGTCCCCGATCGCGGGCCCTGTGCAGTGCACAAATCTTTGAAGTGAGTGTACCCTTACCCGGCGCGTTTGTTCAACTCAACGGACAACTACGCCGGGTATCGTGGTGGCACGACACTCCGCGGATGGGAGCCGAGCATGACAAAGCCGAAGGCAAAGAAGAGCAAACGCCAGCGCGGACCGCGCACCGCCGCGGACGAAGCCCCCTTGACTACAGAGCAGATCATCGAAGCCGGAGTCCGCCTCACAGCCGCCCGCGGCCTAGCCGGGTGGTCCACTCGGGACCTCGCGAAAGAGGTCGGCTGCTGGCCGACGGCGATTGCGCACCGCGTCGGCCCACGCCACGAGGTCGACCGCGTCATCGTCGACGCCGTCATGTGCTCAGTCGACTTACCGTCACCAGAACTCTCGTGGCGACCGTGGTATCAGCAGCTCCTCACCTCGCTGCACGACACACTGTCTGCGCACCCCGGCGTCGCCCGCTGGCTCGGCATGGCCGCCACGACCGTCCCTGCGGCGGTGCTGATGATCGATACCGGGGTCAGCAAGCTCGCTGAGGCCGGCTTGGGCGACGAAGCACCCGCCGCACACATCATGCTATTGAATACCGCCGTGCACCTGATCGCCTCCGAAGACGAGCGAGATGTCGACCCCAAGCTTCAGGACGCGATCCTCGCAAGCCTCGGCATGTTGTCCGAGGACAGTCAGCATCCAGGGGCGGCAATGTTCGCGGACACGCTCGCCCATGCCTTTGACCTCGATAGGCTCTACAACTACGCAGTCGAGCGTGCACTCGACGGCGTCGCAGCCCGCATTGCGACGAGACAGCCGATGAAACCATAGGCAACATCTCATTAGGGTAGCCTCACCTAAAGGCATCGGGTACACTAGCACCGATCGATAATTTGTGCACTGCACACCTGGCATCGGATTGTCGGTCCTACCCGGCGCGGACACCCTCCCCAGGCGGATCTCCGGTCACCCGCGCTTGCCGAGCCCATCGGAGGTGATTGCCTTGTCCGCGACAGACAGCACTGACGCCTGGCCGCCGGACTCCGATGAGTCCCTTCGGTCAACTCGCAGAGCGTCGCCGCCAGCGCACAACGATCTCGACGAGTCACTGATGGACGCAGACCCCCAGCTGCACACCCTCGTGTCGGAGGAAATGTCACGTCAGCGGCAGACGTTGGAGATGATCGCATCGGAAAACTTCGCGCCAGTCTCCGTGCTTCAGGCGCAGGGTTCGATACTGACAAACAAGTATTCCGAGGGATATCCGGGCCGTCGCTACTATGGCGGATGTGCCCATATCGATGAGATTGAACGTCTCGCGATTGATCGGGCTCGGAAGCTGTTCTCGGCCGACCACGCAAATGTGCAGCCGCACTCTGGAGCTCAGGCGAACGCCGCTGCGTTCGGCGCCCTGATGAAACCTGGTGACACGGTGATGGGTTTGGCCCTTTCCCACGGCGGGCACCTCTCACACGGCACGACAATGAATGCTTCAGGAACCTTCTACAAAGCTGTCCGATATCACCTGGATTCCGATACCGGGCTGGTGAACTTGGAGACCGTGGCCCGTCTCGCGCGCCAGCATCGACCGCGAGTCATCGTTGCAGGGTGGACAGCCTATCCGAGGACGGTTGACTGGGCCGGGTTCCGACATACCGCCGACGAGGTCGGCGCCTTTCTCGTCGCGGATATGGCACACCTTGCTGGCCTGATCGCAGCCGGTGTGTACCCCTCGCCGGTGCCGTATGCCGATGTCGTCACCAGCACGACCCACAAGACTCTCGGAGGTGCGCGCGGTGGGCTGGTCCTCTGCCGGGGCTCACTGGCCGACCGAATCGACGCGGCTGTTTTCCCCGGGCACCAAGGCGGAGCGCTCAATCAGAGCATCGCCGCCAAGGCTGCCACCTTCCATCTCGCCGGCCGACCTGGGTTTGTCGAGCGCCAACGGCGAACACTTCAAGGCGCGAAGATCATCGCCGAGCGGCTCTGTCAGCCCGACATCAGATCATCGGGGATCCAGGTGGTGACCGGTGGCACTGACTGTCATCTCGTGTTGCTTGATTTGTCCGAAGCAATAGAACAAGGCCAGTTCACCGACGGTGCAGACGCAGAACAGTATCTGGAGAGTATTGGCGTGACAGTCAATCGCAATACGGTTCCGAACGAGACGCGCACATCCCGTCGACCTTCTGGGCTTCGGCTGGCCACTTCGGCCCTTGCGACTCGCGGTTTCGACGACTCCGCCTTCGCCGAGGTCGCCGAGATCCTGGCCGACGCCCTAACCCGAGCGGAGAACGGTCCCAGCCTCGCGAGCCGCGTCTCCGCACTGGCCAACCGGTATCCGCTCTATGCCACAACCAGCCTGCCCTGAGCACCCATACACTTCAAGGAGATCCATGTCGTCCAACGTTGATCGAGCTGTCCCGTTAGGGTCATCGTCTGAGGCCGACGCGCGTCCGTCGGACATCATCGCGGACTTGATTGCCGCGCGGCTCGGCTGCGATGTCAGAGCTCTCAGCGACGATGCCGAGCCGTTGAAGCTCGGCCTCGACTCGCTCGGGATGATGTCCGTCATCAACCAGGCACGCCGACTGGGAGTATCGGCCACCTTTGAGCAGCTCGCGGAGCGCCCGACTTTCGGCGCCTGGCGGCAGTTGCTCGATGCCCCGCGCGCCGAGCCCGAGGCTGTGGACCCGGCACCACCGGTGAGTCCTGGCGAGCCGTTCGACCTGGCGCTCATGCAGCATGCATATTGGGCCGGACGAGACGCGGACATGGAGTTCGGAGGTGTGACAACGCATCTGTACAACGAGTTCGATGGCCCCTGCATCGATACGGACCGACTCGACAGAGCCGTGCGGCTGCTCTTAGAACGCCATGGGATGCTCCGAGTCGCGATCGGCGACGACGGGCGGCAGCGTATTCTCCCGCAGCCGGCGTGGCCGGGCCTCACCATTCATGATCTGCGTGACCTCGATGACGCGGAGCAGGCTGCCGCGTTGGAACGTGTTCGTCACGAGGCCTCACATCGACAACTCGATATCGCGTCCGGACAAGTATTCGATGTCGCGGTGTCGCTGGTGAGTGAGAGCAGAACGCGATTGCACGTCAATCTCGACATGATTGCCGCCGATGCAGCCAGCTTCAGGGTCCTCATGGCCGATCTCGCTACCTACTATCACGACCCGGACTCCGTACTGCCGAGCCTGACGTACAGCTTCCCTCAGTATCTTGCCGACCGCCGTCAGGCGGAACAGTCCGAGACTCACACGCGGGAGTATGCCGAGGCTCGCGACTGGTGGCAGGCACGGTTGCCCACACTGCCTGGTGCTCCTGACCTGCCGCGTCTGAGGCAGACACCCGGGCGGACGCCGACGCGCGTGCAGCGGCTGCACCACTGGTTGAACCCGGTTGAACGCGAACGGTTGGAACATATCGCGCGAAAGCATGGCGTGACGCCGGCAATGGCATTGGCGACCGCCTTTGTCGAGGCCATTGGCGGGTGGGCCACCGATCCGCAGTTCCTGCTCAACCTGCCCCTTTTCGACCGTGCAGATTTACACGCCCAGGTGCCACAGTTGGTCGGAGATTTCAGCAGCTCAGTGCTGTTGGCCGCAGATGTCACGGACCGTATGCCGTTTGCCGAAAGAGCTGTTCGTCTACAACAGGAGTTGCGAGCGGCGATCGATCACCGCGCCTATCCCGGCGTCGAAGTGCTGCGCGATCTGTCCCGCCTCGCCGGAGGAGAACGAGTCTTGGCACCCGTCGTGTACACGAGTGCGCTCAACCTGGGAGAACTGTTCGCACCGAACGTGCGGGAGGTCTTCGGTGATCCGGTCTGGCTCGTTTCACAGGGGCCGCAGGTATGGCTCGACGCGCAGGCCACGGAACTCGATGGTGGCTACCTGGTGAACTGGGACGTCCGTGAGGGCTTCTTCGCCCCCGGCGTGGCTGAGTCGATGTTCGGTGCGTACCGGGATGTGCTGTCCCAGCTCGTCGCAGACGACGCCGCCTGGCAACGCCCCATTGACGACCTACGGCCCCCTGCGCAGGCAGCCCGACATTCCGCTGTCAACGAAACCGGCGCACCGCAACGGGCCAACATCCTGCACGAGCCCTTCTTCCGGGTGGCCGCCGAGTGTCCTGACGCGACTGCGCTTGCATGGGAGACCGCCGAGGGGCCAGCCTCCCTCAGCTATGGCGGTCTGTGTGAGCAGGCCCTGCGTGTGGCCGGTGCTTTGGACGCCTCCGGGATCAGTGCCGGCGACCTGGTCGCAGTGAGCCTGCCGAAGGGTCCAGCACAAGTGGCAGCCGTTCTCGGTGTGCTCGCGGCCGGCGGCGCCTATGTACCGATCGGCGTCGATGAGCCGCCTGCCCGACAGACGGCGATATACCGCGCCACTCCGATGGTAGCCGTCATTACCGACGCCAACGCCCATCTTCCAGAGGATCTGCCCGGTAGCCCGGCCATCGTACGAATCGCTGATGCTCTGGAAGCCACCCCGCTGTCGGCAGCCCGTCGTTCTGATCCCGATGGGCCAGCCTATGTG
This sequence comes from Brevibacterium sp. FME17, assembly GCF_014897515.1. Lineage (NCBI taxonomy): Bacteria > Bacillati > Actinomycetota > Actinomycetes > Micrococcales > Brevibacteriaceae > Brevibacterium > Brevibacterium sp. FME17. The sequence goes on along the minus strand of NZ_JABUYD010000001.1, from coordinate 53,820 downwards.
CTGTTCACCTCCGGTTCTACAGGCACTCCGAAGGGAGTGGAGATCACCCATCGTGGGGCAAGCAACACCATCGAGGATCTCAATGACCGGTATGAGGTCGGCCCCACCGATGCTGTGCTTGCCGTGTCCGCGTTGAAATTCGACCTGTCTGTCGTCGACATCTTCGGATTGCTCAGCGTCGGTGGAACCGTCGTCCTCCCAGATGAGGCCCGCCGCGCCGACCCTGATGCGTGGATGCAGCTGATGACCGACACGCCGATCACCGTCTGGAACACCGTGCCCGTGCTCCTCGATATGCTGCTCACGGTCGCCGAGTCGTCCCCGCCCGCCGCCCGACTGGTCGCCAGCTTGCGGCTAGTGATGTTGGGTGGTGACTGGGTGGCGTTGGATCTTCCGCGCCGACTGGCGCGTTTGGCCCCCGGCTGTCGGTGCGTTGTGCTCGGAGGGGCGACCGAAGCATCGATCCAGTCGGTGCTCTTCGACGTCAACGACATCGATCCTTTGTGGCGGTCGATTCCATATGGGCATCCGATGCGCAATCAGAAAGTGCGGGTCGTCGATGGACAGGAGCGTGATCGCCCAGACTGGGCCGCGGGCGAACTCTGGATCGGCGGGGCGGGTGTCCACGGCCGCTACCGCGACAACGACGAGCTGACTGCGCAGAAGTTCGTTGAGCGGGACGGGCACCGCTGGTATCGGACCGGTGACCTCGTGCGCTGGCGAGACAGCGGCGAGTTGGAGATTCTCGGGCGTACAGACTTCCAAGTCAAGATCGCCGGTAATCGCATTGACCTCGGCGAGGTCGAATCCGCGGTTGAGCAGTATCCCGGCGTTCGGCGGGCAGTCGCGACCGTCATCGACGCGGAGAAGAGACCGCGGATCCGCGTGCTTGCCGTCGTCGATGACCCTGAAAACCATGCGCCGGACCTTGACGCGACCATTCGCGAACGGGCCAAGAAGTATCTCCCTGAGGCGATGGTGCCGGAACTCATCGTGAGCGTGACCAGCCTGCCATTGAACAGCAACGGCAAAGTGGACCGTCAGCGGGTGGCCGCTCTCCTGCAGGAGGCCGCTCCTTCGGCGGACGTCGACGGCGAACCACCGCAGGGGCCGGTGGAGGGGGCAATCGCACAGGTGTGGTCCGAGCTGTTGGGTATCACTGTGTCGGGACGAGACGATGACTTCTTCCGACTCGGCGGTGACAGCCTCACCGCGACCCGTTCGGTGGCCCGACTGCGCACCTACACGTTGCCGGGCGGCGTAGCGATCGCTGAATGCACCATATCCGGCCTGATGCGGGGCCGCACGGTGAGAGGGTTCGCATTGACTCTTCGCACGACGCAGGCAGGGCCGCGCTCTGAGAACGCGGTACTTCGCGCCCGCCCTGAGGCCCGCTTCGAGCGCTTCGCGTTGACACCCGTGCAACATGCCTACCTCGTCGGGCGTGACGAGACGCTCGCCCTGGGCGGAATCGGCGCGAACTTCTATCTCGAGCTCGATGGTGACCGTCTCGATCATGAGCGCTGGGAGAACGCGTGGCGGCACCTGGCAGAGCGCCACGACATGCTGCGAGTCACGGTCCGGGACGGACGCCAGCAAGTGGTCGAACAGATGACCGTGACCGAGCTTCCCCGACTGACCGCACCCACTCTTGAAGCCGCACGAACGCTGCTGGAACCCTTGCGGCGGCGGTCGTTCGATCTGGCCAGTGAGCCGCCCTACGCTGCCATGGCCGTCGAGTACGGACCGTCTGCACGTGTCAGGGTCGGGATCGTCGTGGATCCGATCGTGTTCGATGGGCGCAGTGTGAAGACACTTCTGTCTGAACTGGCACATCTGTACGACGATCCTGACTTCGACCTGCCGCCGTTGGGTCTCACCTTCCGTGACTATCTCACCGAAGTCGCCGTCGATCCGGACGACAAGGCCCGCGCTGAGGCGTACTGGGACCGTGTGGGTCCCGAATTGCCGCCAGCTCCTCTACTGCCCCTGGCTTCGGCCCCTGCGGCCCTCGGGCGGCCCCGCTTTGCGCGCGTCGCCCACCGGGTGCCCCGTGCACGTTATCGGCTCCTGCGGGAACGAGCGGCCTTGGTCGGGCTCACACCTTCAGCGCTCCTCCTAACTTGCTACGCACAGACGCTGTCGCGGTGGAGCGCCCGCCCGGAGCTGACGCTGAACCTCACCTTGTTCGACCGCCAGCCCGTGCACGACGATGTCGATTCCGTCATCGGCGACTTCAGTTCGCTGCTGCTGCTCGCACATCGTCCTGATGGGCAGGACGATCTCGTGAACCTCGCGCGTCAGGTGCAGGACGAACTCGCCCGGGCACTTGAGCATCGCAGTGTCTCGGCAGTGGAAGTGCAACAGCGGATCGCGCTGACTGAGGGGATCACCCAGGCCATCTTTCCGGTAGTGTTCACCAGCACCCTCGGCATTGGCGGCGGGCTCCTCGACGACGCGCCAGGCGGGTTCCCAGCGTACGCCGACGGCGCATCACAGACCTCGCAGGTGTGGCTCGATCATCAGGTAGTTGAGCAGGCTGGGGACTTGCTACTCAGCTGGGACTCGGTAGAGGGGCTCTTTCCGGAGGGACTCGTCTCGGCGATGTTCGAGGCCTACCTCGGTCTCGTGGACACGTTCATCGACTCCGCAGACGTTGACGCGATCCCCGCAGACGTCGCACTGCCAGCGGCGCAACAGGACAGCCGTGCTCGCGTCAATGCCGTGCCCAGCCTCGCGCCACAGGCGAATGCCTTGCATGTCGAGTTCTTCGCCAGGGCAGCCAAGCAACCAGCGGCTGTCGCGTTGCGCTGGGGACTGCCTGGCGCATCCGAGTCGGGATCTCTCACCTACGGTCAGCTCGCCGAGCGGGCGCTTCGCCTGGCCCGGCATCTTCAGCAGAACGGAGTGAGACGCGGCGACGCCGTTGCCGTGAGCATGCCGAAGGGACCAGACCAGGTCATCGCGGTGCTCGGAACGCTCGCCGCCGGCGCCAACTACGTACCGATCGGAGTCAATCAGCCCACCGCCAGGATCGAGCGCATCACGCGAACCGTGCAGCCTCGGTTGTTCCTCAGCAGCCTGCCCGACCTGAACGACCTCGCCCCACTCCCGGAACCTTCCCCGACAAAGGCTTCGGAGACGGCGTACACGATCTTCACCTCGGGCTCCACCGGCGAACCCAAAGGCGTACAGATGAGCCATCGAGCCGCCTGGAACACGATCGCCGACATCAACGCGCGGTTCGGGATTACAAAGGCTGATCGGGTTCTGTCGATCTCTGCGCTCGAATTCGATCTGTCCGTGTATGACATCTTCGGGCTTCTCACCGCTGGCGGGGAGGTGATCTGTGCGCTGGAGCACCAGCGGCGTGACCCTGACGAATGGCACGGCCTCGTCCGTCACCACGGCGTGACCGTCTGGAACACCGTGCCGCAGCTGCTGGACATGTACGTCACCGCGGCAGCATGGCACCCAGACACCAGCTCGAGTCTGCGGACCGCTTTCGTGTCCGGGGACTGGGTGCCACTCGACCTGGCCCATCGCCTCGCAAAGTCTGCTCCAAACGCACGGCTGATCGCGATGGGCGGCGCGACCGAAGCAGGTATCTGGTCGAACTTCTACCCGGTCGCCGACGGTATCGACGGATGGCCGAGCGTGCCCTACGGAACTCCGCTCGGCGGGCAAGCGTTCCGGGTGGTCGACGGTGTTGGACGGGACTGTCCGGATTGGGTGCCCGGTGAACTGTGGATCGGAGGCGACAGCCTGGCCGACGGGTACTTCGGGGATCCGCAGCGAACACGAGAACGCTTCCCTGTCGTGGGCGGCCACCGTTGGTACCGGACCGGTGATCTCGGCCGGTACCGGTCGGCGGGATTGCTCGAGTTCCTCGGACGTGACGACGGTCAGGTCAAGGTGCGCGGGCATCGCATCGAACTCGGCGAGATCGAGACGGCCTTGCGGGACCACCCCGATGTTGTCAGCGCCGCCGCCGTGGTGCTGCGGGGCACAGCTGATCGGATTGCCGCCGCGGTTGTTGCCCCCTCGGCCGATGACGAGCGAGACGCGGATGGCGGCCTCAATCTGGACGCGATCGCTCGGCATGCTGCGGGTCTCCTCGCACCCACCATGCGCCCAGACGTTGTCGTCGAGCTTCCGGCCATCCCGCTGACTGCCAATGGCAAACTCGACCGCGACGTAGTTGCCACCAAGATCCTCGCGATCACGAACGCGGAACCCGGAGCACCGGCCTCGCCCGAGCCAAGCAGTCGGTCCGATGAGCGTGTGGAGCAGGTGGCCGCGGTATGGGCGGAGGTTCTCAGCCTGCCGACCTTGCCCGCACCATCTGACAGTTTCTTCGCCCTGGGTGGCGACAGCCTCGCCGCTACCCGGGTCGTGGCTCGGCTACGGGACGCGCCGAGCACGGGCAGGGCACTCGGCGGTGTCGGAGTCGGAGCGCTCTTCGAGCATCCGGTGCTCGCCGACTTCGCCGAACGTCTACGCCCGGCCATCTCAGATGCTCCCCCGTTGCAGCTAGAACCGGATCTGGCCCAGCGGCACGAGCCTTTCCCGCTCACCGACGTGCAACTAGCCTATCTGCGTGGCCGCGCTCCGGGGATGCCGCTGGGCAACATCGGCACGACCTACTACCTGGAACTAAGCGCCGAGAGCGTGGACACTGGCCGCTGGCAGCAGGCCTGGCGTCGCATGATCGACCGACACGACATGCTTCGGGTGATCGTCGAGGGCGAACAGCAGCGCATTCTCCCGCCGGAGGATCTACCGGCTCCACCGGTGAGCATCGGCCGCGCCGACGATGAGCAGTCGGCCTCGGCCAGGCTCCACGAGCTGCTTGCACGTTCCTCGTTCGATCTGTCGACGTGGCCGACGTTCGCGACCGCGCTCATCCGTCATCCCGGCGGAGTGCGCGTGGGAATCGCAGTCGACTATCTGCTGCTGGACGGGTTCAGCGTCCAACTTCTCCTCACAGAACTCGCCGCGTGCTACCTCGACCCGGAGACGTCGCTTCCCGAGCTTGACGTGTCTTTCCGTGACTACGTCCTCGCAGTGGACACTTCCCCGGCAGACCGAGAAGCATCCGTCTCGTACTGGACGGACCGGCTGGAGAGCCTGCCACAGGCCCCGCACCTACCGGTAGCCGTCGATCCGGCACAGATCGACGCGCCCGTCTTCCAACGGCGTGCCGGACGGTTGGAAGCCGAGCAGTGGACCCAGGTCAAGCAGTGGTGCCGGCAGGCCGGCGTGACGCCATCCTCGGTGCTCTTGGCCTGCTATTCGCATGTGCTCTCTGCGTTCAGCGCGCGGCCCGAGCTCACGCTCAATCTGACCCTCTTCGACCGTTCCCGCGTTCATCCGCACATCGACCGCGTGCTCGGGGATTTCACGAGTCTCACGCTCTTGGAGCATCGCCCGACCGCTGAGGAGAGCCTCGCCGATGCGGCACAACGGCTGCAACGCCAGCTCGCCTCAGACCTCGATCACCGGGGTGTCTCGGCGTTGTGGGTCCAGCGAGAGCTGGCCCGAAGAACCAGCCCTACCGAGGCCGCGATGCCGGTCGTCTTCACCAGCACGCTGGGCCTGTCCGATGACGTTCTCGACCGGCTCCGTCCACCATTTCCCACATTCGTCGGCGGCGCGTCCCAGACCCCACAGGTGTGGCTCGACCATCAAGTCATGGAACAATCCGGAGCCTTGCTCTATCACTGGGATGCCGTTGAAGGTCTGTTCGCCCCCGGACTCCTGGACGACATGTTCGAGGAGTATCGGCGCCTGTTGGAACAACTTCCGAACGCCGACCTGTCTGCTGTCAGGACCCGCACGGCTGAATCCGCTCCCAGCCTCACGACCCCAGTGGAAGTCGCGGCCATCGACGCGTCCCCGAACGGGGATGCTACCCTCTCACAAGACCAGGTCGGCGCGATATGGGCTGACGTACTCGCTGTCGCTGAGGTCAACACTCACGACAGCTTCTTTGCCCTCGGGGGCGACTCCCTCCTGGCCACCAGGTTGATCGGACGCCTGCTCGATGCCGGGGCGACAGGAGTGCAGGTCGCCGATATCTTCACCCGCCCCGTGCTCGAGGACTTCTACACCGGCCTCGCTACGCGGACCCCACGTCAGGATCGACGGCGGCGAGTCGTGCCGAACCCGGCGGAGATGACCGAGCCGTTCGAGGCCACCGACGTGCAACGCGCGTACTGGGTCGGCCGTCATAGCGACCTCGCCCTGGGCGGGGTCGGTGCCTACTACTACAGCGAGTTCGACGGCGCCAAGGTGGACATCAGCCGCCTCGAGCAGGCGTGGAACACTCTCGTACGCCGCCATGCCGAGTTGCGTAGCGTGTTCACGCCCGACGGCCGACAGCAGTTTCTGCCATCTGACCAGACGGTTCTGCACGTGCCACACACGCAGCTGGACGCCACCACTGCGCCCGAGGCCGTGAACCAGGAACTGGACACACTGCGCGATCGCCTCTCGCATCGCGTGCTCGACCCCGGCCGATGGCCCCTGTTCACGGTCGAAGCGGTCACCTACCATCAGCTCGGTCAGCAGCGCACACGGGTCGGCATAGGACTGGACAACATCATCCTCGACGGCCTGTCGATGATGATCGTCTTTTCCGAACTCGAAGAACTCTACCGCGATCCCGGTGCCTCACTGCCCGAGAGGGAACTGACGTTCCGCGACTACCGCGTTCAGGTTGAACCATCGGACACACAACTGCGCGCCGATCGACAGTACTGGCAGGAACGTCTGGACAGCATCCCGCCTGGACCGCAGTTGCCAACACTGGTCGACCCCGACACAGTGACGCAACCCCGTTTCCGGCGCTGGCAGCGCCGCATCCCCGCGGAGACCTGGAAAGCGGCCCTGCAGAACGCCCGCCACCTGGGGCTCACCCCAGCGGTGGTCCTGTTGTCCAGCTACGCGGAAGTGCTCGGCCGATGGAGCACCAGTTCAGAGTTCAGCGTGAACGTGACGCTGTTCGACCGGCAGGAAGTTCACCCGCATATCGATCGCATTCTCGGTGACTTCACCTCGCTGCTCCTCGTCGAGATCAGAACCAGGCCCGGCGACACGCGCGGCGTACGGGCTATTCGCCTCCGCGATCAGCTGGCCTCCGATCTAGAGCATCGCTCGGTCTCAGCAATCTGGGTGCAGCGTGAACTGGCCCGCCGACGCGGTGCCGTGGCCGGCGCCTCAGTGGTCTTCACCAGTGGTCTCGGGCTGGGTACGGCGATGTCCCTCGATCCGGGGCCTGGCTTTCCTGACCGGATCTGGGGCATCTCGCAAACCCCACAAATCTGGCTCGACCATCAGGTTTCGCAGACTCCCGACGGAGAGCTGGTTATCCAGTGGGATGCCGTAGAAGGGTTGATTGCGGCCGAAGCCATCGGGTCCATGTTCGACGAATATGCCCGGCTCGTCTCAGCAATCGCCGATCCGGGTTGGGCCGACTCCCGTCCAGGCCTACCGGCAGCATCCGCGTCCCACCTCGCCCAACCAGCATCGTCTCCTCAGGGGCCCGTCTCGATACGAGGCGAGAGTTCCCCAGTCGCCGAGGCAGGCAAGCCCCGCCCCGGCGTCGAGTCGACTGTTGCCCGGATCTGGGAGGAGCTCCTCGGGTCGACCGGGATCGATCGTGTTGCTGACTTCTTCGGTCTGGGCGGCGATTCCCTCGTCGCTACCCGCATGGTTGCCCGAGTGCGCGCTGAGGTGGGGATCGAACTGAGCCTTCGCGAATTCTTCGCTGACCCAACGATCGCCGCGGTGGCTGCGACCGGGATGGGACCACATGGTGGGCAGATGCAGGCCGGGACTGAGGATTTCGAGGAAGGAGAGCTGTGAACGCCAACGCACTGATTACCGAACTTGAACATGCCGGGGTGCATCTCTGGCTTGACGGCGACAAGCTCCGGTTCCGCGGGCCCCGCGGTGTCATGAGCCAGGAACGACGCGAGCAAGTTTCCGCACGACGTGACGAGATCATTCAGCTGTTGCGCCAGCAGGCATTGCCCGAGGCCATCCCCGAGCCGGATGCCTGTCATGCGCCCTTCCCCTTGACCGACGTGCAGGCCTCATATCTGCTCGGGCGGGTGCGGGGGAACCGACTCGGTGGGGTGGGGTGCCACAGCTACATAGAGATCTCTTTCCGCTCCCTGGACGTGGACCGCCTCGAACGCGCATGGCAGGCAGTCATCGATCGGCACCCGATGCTTCGTGCAGTCATTTTGCAGCGTGGCGAACAGCGTGTGCTGCCAGAGGTACCGCGCTACAGAATTGCGGTCACGGACCTACGTGGCGCTGATCGGGAAGCGTGCCAGTCGCATCTGACGCGAACGCGCGCCGAAATCGATCACACCGTGTACGTCACGCATGAATGGCCCCTATTCACACTCCGGATCACAAGGCTGCCGGATCAAGACATCCTGCATCTGTCGATCGACATGCTCATCGCCGACTTCGTCAGCATCCAACTGCTCCTGGCTGATCTCGACCGAAGCTATTCCGGGGTCGACACCGATGAGCCGAGAGTCACGTTCCGCGACTATGTGTTGGCTCATCGCCAACTGCCTCAGCATCCAGAGTGGAGGCGCGACCGCAGTTACTGGCTCGACCGCATCGATACCCTCCCCTCGGCACCGGAATTGCCCGCGGCTGGAGATGGCACACCCGTCGCCGGCCCCGCCCCTGTCGAGGACTCCCATCCTCGCTTCACCCGTCGAACGCTGCGGTTGTCACCGCAGTCGTGGGCTGCACTGCGAGAAGCCGGCCGCAACCACGGACTCACTCCCTCGGGAACACTGCTGTCCGCCTACGCCGAAGTGATCGGGCGCTGGTCACGACACGACCGGTTCTCCCTCAATGTCACCTTGCAGGGGCGCCTGCCCCTACATCCTGATATCGATGCTGTCGTAGGCGATTTCACCTCGGTGATCCCCTTGGCCGTGGATCATTCGGCCGCGACCTACGTCGAGCGGGCCATGGCCGTGCAGAATCAGCTCGCCGACGACCTCGACCATCGAATGTTCTCCGGCATCGAGGTCCTGCGTGAACTCGGTCGCCGTCACGGGTCCGAGACCGCACTCATGCCCGTCGTGTTCACCAGCGCACTCGGGCTCACCCGCACAACCGAGTCAGACACAGGTCCCACCGAGGGCACTGCAGACGGTCTCATGACGGAAGCGACCGCCCGCTACGGCATCAGCCAGACTCCACAGGTTCACTTGGACTGCCAGGTGCTCGAAGACCGCGGCGGCCTCGTCGTCAATTGGGATGTCCGCGACGGCGCCTATCCAGCGGGCGTCATCGAGGACATGTTCGCCGCGTTTGAGTCACTTCTCCACGTCCTCGCCGGAGGGCCTGCGTCTACCGAGGGACCCAGTGATCGGGACCCCGCTTCACTCCAAACATGGGAACTGCAGTGCCCCATACCGGTGCCGGAATCCCAACTACGCACCCGGGAAAACCTCAACCGCATCACCACCCCCGCAGCTCCCGGACCGGACGCCGGGCTCGTACATAGTCCACTCCTCGCCGCCGCGCACCGCACCCCGGACGCACCGGCGATCATTGCGCCGGACACAACCCTGACGTACCAGGAACTCGTCAGCGCCGCCGCCCAACTGGCAACCCTGATCCCAGACCACGACTCGCCGGTTCCAGTAGCAGTGGCGCTCGACAAGGGGGCCACGCAGATCGCGGCCGTGATCGCCGTACTGCTGGCCGGACGACCCTACCTGCCTCTCGATCCACGACAGCCGCTTACACGGCAGATGAGCATTGTTGACGACGCCGGCGTCGACGTGCTGCTCACGGACGGCGCCGATCCTCACACATGGCCCGATGCCCTCACTGTGGTCCCCATCGACCATATCCCTGCCCCGGACACAGCCGCCCTGGTCCCGGCCGGCAGCACCGGCCCGGACGAGCTCGCGTATGTGATCTACACATCAGGTTCGACGGGCCGCCCGAAAGGCGTCGCGGTGTCCCATCATGCGGTTCGGGCGACACTCGACGATATTGTCGACCGATTCCAGTTACACCCGCAGGACCGTGTGCTCGGTCTCTCCGGTTTGAGCTTCGACCTGTCCGTGTTCGATATCTTCGGCACCTTTGCAGCAGGGGCCGCGGTCGTGTTGCCGGAGTCGCACCGGCGCGGTGATCCCGCTCGCTGGGCCCAGCTCATCGATGACCATGGTGTGTCGGTGGTCAATAGTGTTCCGGCTCAGCCTCAGATGCTCGTCCAGTACTTGCGCTCGCAGCCAGAGAGCGGGCGTGCGCTTCTCGAATCGGTGCGCTTGATCATGATGAGCGGAGACTGGATACCCACTTCCTTGCCCGGCGAGCTCTCGGAGGTGTTGCCGCAGGCGCACCAGGTCAGCCTCGGCGGGGCGACCGAGGCATCCATCTGGTCGATCTTCCATCCCATAGCCGAGGTCCCGCCACATTGGCGCAGTATTCCGTACGGGGTGCCGTTGCTGGCCCACAGCTTCGCCGTCCGTGACGAACACGGCCATGATCAGCCCGATTGGGTACCCGGTGAGTTGTGGATCGGCGGGGACGCTCTTGCCACCGGTTATTTCCGTGACGCCGACCTGACCGCTGTCCGGTTTATCACCGATCCGCTGTCCGGGGCTCGCATGTACCGCACCGGCGATATCGGACGGTATCTACCCGGCGGGATCATCGAGTTCCTCGGCCGCGAAGATCAGCAGGTCAAGATTCGAGGGCACCGGATCGAACTGGCCGAAGTGGAGACGGCGATGCAAACCTTCCCACCGGTCGCTGCCGCTGCGGTCATCGTTGACGGTGACCGGGCCCTGGAACGTCGGCTGGTCGGTTTCTACACTCGCGACCATCAGCGCGAGGCTGCTGTACCCGATCAACAGCTCGCAGTCGCCGCGAAGGATGCTGCCGCTGGCATCGTGAATGGAACCGACCCGGATCGGCTGGCAGAGTTCGCGGACCGGATGGACCGGGCAGCTCGGTTGTCCATGACATGCGCCCTTCGTGAACTCGGCCTGTTCTCTGACCCCGAGGTCGCGTACAGCACCGAAGGGCTGCTCACGCAGTCCGGGGCCACCCCTGCCAACCGACGGGTGGTGCGGCGTTGGCTGCGGATGCTCGCTGCCGACGGTCTCGTCACCCGCACGCCGGAGGGCGACTGGACCAGATTGGCCCCGGTGACGCGCCAGGATGTCCAGGATGCGTGGGACTCAGTGGAGCAGGCGCATCATGGCTTGGACGACGGGGCCGAGCTCATCACGTTCTTGCGTTCGTGTGCCCAGGAGCTGGCCGACCTGGTGCGCGGCGAGGATTCTGCCCTGTCTCTGCTGTTCCCGCACGGCGATATCGGAACGGCCGAGGCGGCGTACAAGGACAACATCATCAGCAGATACGTCAATCAGGCTGTGACGGCCGTGATGAGGACACTTGCCGACCAGCACACGGGAACTCTGCATGTGCTCGAAGTCGGTGCTGGCGTCGGAGGGACGACCGCTGACGTCGTCACGGCACTCGCCGGCACACGAATCGACTACTTGTTCACTGATCTGTCGCGGTTCTTCCTTACCGACGCGCAGCGGCAGTTCTCCAACGTGCCGGGGATGCGATACGGGATTTTCGACATCAATGCCGACCTCGACGGACAGGATGTCGAACCAGGCAGTTACGACGTGATCCTGTGCGCGAACGTCCTGCATAACGCCGCGTCGGCCGATGTGGTCATCGACCGGCTTCGTGCCCTCCTCGTTCCTGGTGGGCGACTCGTGTTCATCGAGACTGTGCGCGAGAACACATCGGTGATGATGTCGATGGAGTTCTTGATGACCTTTGACGACACCACACGCCCGGACTTCGCCGATGCGCGACACGGGCAAGATCGTATCTTCCTGACTCGCGATGAGTGGCTTGATGTTCTGCACCGGGCAGGCGGGGCCATTGAGGTCTGCCTCCCCGATGATCGGGTCATGGAACAGTTCGGGCAGGCCGCATTCTGTGTGCGGTTCGGCTCCGACGTCGACGGCGTCCAGGATCATGGCCTCTCCGAGTGGCTGTCCGAACGGTTGCCCGAACCGATGGTGCCCTCACGCCTGATCCCGGTAGATGCGCTCCCACTCACGGCGAACGGGAAGGTCGATCGAGCTGCTCTCGCCGCGCGTGTGCCACGCTCGCAGCCTGCCGCCATAGGAACCAGCGATGCACCGCGTGACGACCTCGAGCGGCGCCTGGCCACTATCTGGGCGGAGTTGTTGGGGCTCGAGACTGTGGGCCGAAATGACGACTTTTTCGCCCTCGGCGGTGACTCGCTGCTGATTGCCCGGCTCGCTGAACAGTTGCGGACTTCGGTCCCGGAGGCCTCTGACATCACGTGGGAGGCACTGATCCCGGAGCTGATGTCACGGCCGACGGTCATGGACCTCGCCGCCCAACTGCGCCGTGCCGACTCCCCACGACCCCTGCGTGTATTGCGTGGCGCCTCCGCCACGTCGGAGCGTCGGCGGGTGCTGGTGCATGACGGAAGCGCGACCCTGCTGCCATACCGGTCCCTGATCGCTTCGCTCGATTCCGATGTTCCACTACTCGGCCTGGCCCCGCCACGGCTGGACGAATACCTCGCCCGTCCAACCGAGAACCTCGTGACCGGGCTGGCAGAAGAATACGCAGAACTACTGGCCGGAGGTCCTCCGGTCGAGCTTATCGGCTACTGCATGGGGGGCATGACCGCACTGGAATTGGCACGCGAACTCCGCCGCCGCGGGACACATGTCCAACGCCTCACCGTGATCGGCAGCCACCGCGTTCCCTACTTGGTCGAAGAGCCCGGACTGGTCGAGTACGGGTATGCCAGGTTACGCGGCATCGACCCGTCCGCCGTGGGCCTGCCTGCCGATCCTGGTGCTGTCGGCCACGAAGTACGGGTGGCGCTGGACCGGCATGGGCTCGTGCCCAAGGGCAGCCTCGACGCAGTGCTCGGGTCCTATCTCACCGCTACCCGCGCCGAGCGCGTCTCCGCACTGGCCGCGCAGACCGGAGACACAGCCGAGCAGTTAGATCAAGGGCTCACCGTGTTCACCCATAGCATCACCGGGGTCGTTCAATGGCGCCCGGACCCCTACGACGGGCCGGTGGAGTTCTTGAGCCATGCCTCCGACGTGCCCTTCCTCCCTGGCGTCGTGGACGAGCCCACAACCTTCTGGCGAGAACTGTGCGGCCCCTCATTGACCATCCATGACATCCCCGGCGACCACTTCGCATGCTTGCACGATCCCCACGTCGACACGGTGGCGGCATGGATCGAGCACCGAGACCAGCAGGCCGAACGATGATCGGCATCATCGGCGCCACCGGGATGGTCGGCGCAGCCGTTGCAGAGCGACTCCACTCAGCTGGCTTCCCGATTCGACTCGGCGGCCGTCGGAGGTCAGCGATCAACCATCCAACGCACGCTGACATCGAGAGCACACAGGTGGACATCACCGACCCGGTCTCCCTCGATGCCTTCTGTCGGAACTGCTCGGTCGTCGTCAACTGTGCTGGCCCGTCCTACAGGATCCTGGATACCGTCGCTCGCGCTGCCTTCAGCAATGGAGCACATTACGTCGATCCCGCAGGCGACGATCCCGTCTACACTCGTCTCGAACAACCCCCTGGTCCACAGAGGGCAGCGGTCGTCTCTGCCGGGCTCTTGCCCGGCGTCAGCGCTATGATTCCGTCCTGGCTCGCCACCCGATTCGACGAGCCCATCCGTCGCCTTTCCTGCCTCGCTGGCGGCATCGCACCATTGTCCGATGCCGCCGCTGCAGACTTCCTCCTCAGCGAGGAAGCGGGAATAGGCCAGCCGCTGGCCGACTGGTCCAATCATCAACGCCGGACCGCGGCTCTACGCCCAATCCGACAAATCAATCTGCCGTTCTTCCCCGGCAGCGTATCGGCATTTCCGTACCTGCCAACTGAACTCGAGCGAGTGTGTCACCGGTACAAGGTGCCGGAGGCACGATGGTTCAACATCTTCCCAGCCGGTCAGGCCGAACAGGTCATCGCCACGCTCGGACCCATACCTGATACCGGCCTCGACGACGCCGTCGCTCAACTGCGAAGCGCCGTCGTACACGACATGCAGGGCCAGGCTCCATATCACAGGATCGTGGTGCAAGCCGCCACCGATGCCGGTGAAGTCCGCACCACGGTCCTCAGCTGCGAAGACGGGTACCAGGTGACCGCGTTCGTCACTGCCACGGTGGCAACGCTTGTCCACTCCGATCAGATCCCAAATGGCGTCTATCGGGCCGAGGATATCCTCGATCCATCCGACATCATCACATCCCTCCACGGCCTACAGGGTGTTTCAGTGATCGAGATCGGTCCTAGCCTTGAACTCATTGATCCCACCCAGGCCCAGACTTCCACGCATGAGGAGGAAGGAGAGCTTTGACTCGACCTCACGACACTTGGTTACGTCCGCTGACGAGCCCTCATACGCCTGACATGACCGTGATCTGCCTACCCCACGCCGGTGGAGCGTCAAGCTATTTCCGACGGTGGATACCTGTCACACCCGAACGGGTCGAACTCCTCGGCGTTCAGTATCCCGGCCGCGAGGACCGGATATCCGAGCCTGTGCCAGGGACCGTGTCAGCACTCGCTGACGAGGTCGCGGCCGCCGTTGCCAGTGAACTTCGAGAGCGCCCCAGACCACGGTGGGCACTCTTCGGGCATAGCCTCGGAGCAGCCATTGCCTTCGAAGTCACCCGACTCTTGGAAAACCAAGACCTCCAGCCTGACCGTCTGATCGTGTCTGCCCGGCACGCACCGCACATCCGGAGGGCAAGCACCTTGCACCTTGCCAGCGATGACCAGCTCGTCGCCGATCTGCGTCGGCTCGGTGGGACTGCTTCGCCAGTCCTGGACGATCCCGAGATCCGTTCGCTGCTGCTCGCCACGATCCGGGCCGATTACCAACTCGCGGAGACCTACCAGCCAAGCGCGTTTGAACCGCGCCGTGCTCTGACCGTGGCGTGCACTCCTATGATCGAGACGCCGGTCACCGCAATCGTCGGCGATCGTGACTCAGAAGCCAGCCCGGCCGACGGACGAAAATGGGCGGCCGTCACCCGTGGCTTTTTCGAGATCCGGGTGCTGCGCGGCGGACACTTCTATCTCGCCGAAGATCCTCGAACGGCCGTCAGCGAAGTCACCAGTGCAATAGCACCCGAGCTCACCAACTGGCCGTCCACCCCGTAATTGTGCCTGCCACCCACTGTTCGAGACCAGGAGCCTCCAAATGACCCTCACACCACCTATCCGACCATCCGGCCTGACCCCGTGGCCGAACGACGCCGCCCTGACCTACCGACGAGCTGGAGCGTGGGCAGACCGCCTTCTCACCGAGTCATTCAACGACTGGTGTCTCAGGAGTCCTGACGGCATTGCCGTGATAGCAGGCGCGGAGAAGCTCACATACACGCAACTCGCCACCAGAGTTGCCCGCCGGGCGGCAGGGTGGGCTGGCCATGGCATCCGTTCGGGTGACCGGGTACTGGTGCAGGTGCCCAACCGTATCGAGTTCCCGATCGTGTTGCTGTCACTCATCCGTGTCGGCGCCGTGCCGATCCTCACCATGCCGGCGCATCGACACAGGGACATAACCGCCCTCGCGAGACGCTCTGGAGCCGTTGCCTACGTGACCGTCGATCGTGAGCGGGGTTTCGACTACCGGAATCTCGCTGCCGAAGTACAGTCAGCAGCTCCTCAACTTCGATACGTCTTCGTCGACGGAGACCCGGGACCGCACATATCGCTGGCACGCGTCGACGCGGACCCTGCGAGTATGCCAAGCGATGACGGAGCAGACCCGAGCGACATCGCGCTCCTGCTGCTGTCCGGTGGCACTACCGGCGTACCGAAGCTCATTCCGCGCACCCACAACGACTACGCCTTCAACGCCCGCGCCTCCGCCGAGCTCTGCTGCTTCGACTCCCACACCGTCTACCTTGCCGCTCTTCCGGCAGCGCACAACTTCGTACTCGCATGTCCCGGAATTCTCGGTACATGGGCGTCCGGCGGCACCGTGGTTCTGGCGCCATCGCCCGCACCAGACGAGTGCTTTACCCTCATCGCGCAACACCAGGTCACGCATACCGCGCTCGTTCCCTCACTCGTGCAAGTCTGGCTCGACGCCGCCGAATGGGAGCACCCCGATCTGTCCAGCATGGACCTGTTGCAGGCCGGCGGCTCACGACTGTCCGCCAGTCTTGCCCGGCGCGCTCGAACTGACTGGCAGCTGACTGTGCAACAGGTTTACGGCATGGCCGAAGGACTGCTCAATTTCACCCACCTTGATGACCCCGACGACATCACCGATAACACCCAAGGGCGCCCTTTGTCCTCCCTGGATGAAATCCGGATAGTCGACGAACACGGGCAAGACGTGCCTGCCGGTGAGGAGGGCGAGCTCTGGACCCGAGGTCCCTACACCATCCGCGGATACGTCGCCGAGGACGAGGTCAACCAACGAGCCTTCTCGAGCGAGGGCTTCTATCGTTCTGGCGACCGCGTTCGACGCTTGGGCAACGGAAACTTGGTCGTCTCCGGTCGAGTCAACGAAACAATTAGCAAAGGCGGGGAGTCCATTGCCACTGATGACATCACCGACATCCTACGAGAACACCCCGCTATCGACGACTGTGCAGTAGTCGGGATCGCAGGTGACGGAGTGGATCAGCGGATCTGCGCAGTCATCGTCCCCTCAGGTACCCCGCCGGTCCTCACGCAACTGCGGGAGTTTTTGCTGGCTGAAGGGATCGCCGCTCACAAACTCCCTGACGTCGTCGAATGCATGCCCGCACTTCCGCTCACGACCATCGGAAAAATAGATTCCAACGCCATCCGCCAGAACCTCGGCCTGAAGAAGGAATAGACCGACAGCCCGAAACCATCCGAATAGCAAAGACACAAACCTACCATGGATGAGAGACTGTACAGTCCCGATGGCTTTCGCGCACTACTTCCTGTCACCTTCGCTGTCGAGGAGACTGACAAGGATGTGAGCGAATCGGAGCTCTTTCCCGAGGAGAAAGTACAGGTGATGGATGCCGTCCGATCGCGACGCCGGGAATTCGCAACCGTACGCGTTTGTGCCCGCCAAGCTCTAGGGAAACTCGGATGGCCACCTGTTTCCATCCTATCCGGTCGGCGGCGCGAACCAATTTGGCCCGAAGGCATTGTTGGGAGCATGACGCACTGCGACGGCTACCGAGCCGCCGCAGTTGCATCGAAGACCGACGCGGTTGCAGTTGGAATCGACGCCGAGATCAACGAGCCACTACCCGTGGAAGTGGTGGATTTGATAATGGCCGGACACGAAGCACAAGCACTCAGCATACTCGCCTCATCCGATCCGCAGATTGCCTGGGGTCGCCTCCTTTTCAGTATCAAGGAGAGCATCTATAAGGCCTGGTATCCACTGACGGCGTCGTGGCTCGATTTCGCCCAATGCGAGGTATCAATCGGGGCCAATACCTTTACAGGACGCCTCTGCGTTCCGGCTCCCGCAGTAAACGGCATTGACCTAAGTTGCATACGAGGACGCTGGACAGTTTACCGCGAGCATCTCCTGACGGCGGCTCTTGTGGGGTAAGTCACATGCTGAACTAATAAATAAGTCCAGCCACTCACTCGCTATGTCCGGCCGCCAAGCCAATCACCATCACCCGCTCAAATAATCACTCTCTGCCTGAATACTTTCAATCCTCGTTGAAGGCGATGAACTGACTGGGCAGATGACACAGATTTGAAGGAGAAGAAAATGCTATACCACCAGTGCGCTTCCGAGTCCGTCACCGAAGGACACCCCGACAAAATCTGCGGCTCAATCCTCGATGCGCTGCCCGAAAAAGGTTAGGGCGCGCGGGTCGCGGTCGAAACACTTGTGACGTTGTGGTCGTGGCCGATGTGCGAGGCGTGAAAATACTCCTCCGTGACCTGCTGCCCATCACGGGTGGCCGTGTATTCCTTGGGCTCGCCGAAAGTGGCCTCTCCCGGCCCACCCCGACGGCGACCAGCCGGCCACGGGGCAGTCATGCAGCGAAGGACTTCTCGGTGCCCGGCTGGGTGCCGGCGCGCAATAGCTCCTCGATCTCGGCGCGATCGGTGCGCAGTTGGGCGGCGTCGGCACGGGTGGGCCAGGCGCGGAGTTTCGTGATGATCGGGCGTGCGGTGCGCAGCATGACCACCCCGGTCCCGAACGGCATCGTGCGCAGCGTGTCCGGCGGCAGGATCGGCACCCTCCGGAGGGAGCGCTGGTTCGAATGCGACCCGTAGGCATCGGTGCTCACCGAGTCGGTGGTCTCGTCCCGGTCCCCCACGAGGGTGGAGACGTCTTGGAGGTCCTTGGAGTTGCTCGCCCCGCCGAGGAGGATCTTCACAATCGAGGCATCCCAGAGCGCGTTCGCATTGTTCTCGCCCCACTTCTCCCTCGCCTGCGCCAGAGACTGCAACACCGGCAAACACGTGATCCCAGTACCGCCTCCTTCGGCCATGAGCACGGGCAGCGCCGGCAGCGGCGCTAAGTTCCCAATCTCGTCCAATGCCAACAGCAGGGCCGGGTCCATCCGGGCGCCTGCTGAGCGGGCCGCGAGCTTCCGGGCGGTCTCGACGAGGTCTTCGATGAACGCGGCGACGAGGGCTGCGGCCGCACCGGACCCGCTGCCGGTAGCCAGCAGGTACAGGGTCCCGTTGGCGGTGAGGAACTCCTCCGGGTCGAACTCTTCGTCGGGACCCGGTGAGACGGCATCGAGCACGCGCGGATCGGCCAGGGCCGCGAAGGCCAGGGAGACGCCTTGCCAGATCGAGTCCCTCGTGCGGGGGTCGGCCTGGACCATCGCGTCGAGGGAATCGGCCCACCCATCGGCAGCATCCGGATGGGTCGAGAGGATACGGACCGCGTCGGCAGCCGAGGTGGGGTTCAGCGCCCACTGGTAGACGGTGCGTGCACCCTGCCCGTCCAAGGCGGCGGCGTGGAGCATGGCCTGGATCGCGGCGGTGGTCTTGCCCTCCCAGAAGCCCCCATCGGAGACGCCGCCGAAGTTCGCTGCCGTCGCCAGGCCCTTGGCCCGGATCATCGCCGTCAGGGGGTCGGCGCAGCCGCGGACCGGGCTCCACCGCATTCCCGCCGGCAGGCCCGGTGCCAGCTGCTGCGGATCGAAGATCGCCACCGGCCCCTTACGCTCCCGTGCCTTCATCGTCACGGTCAGGTTGTCCGGCCGGGTCGAGGTCGCGATCACCGGGCCTGCGGCATCGAGGATCATGTTGATCACGATGTTCAGGCCCTTCCCGCTACGTGGCGGGCCAAGCAGCAGCATGGAGTCCTCGATCGTGGCCCACACCTGCCCGCCCCGCGTCGTGCCCAGCAAGTACCCGACGTCGCTGGGATCGACCCGCCCCGTCAAGGACGGACGCAGCGTCGATGCCTTCTGGATGAGGGCTTTGCGGGAGGCCACGCGTGCGACTTCGTCTGCCGTCGCCGTCCCGTCCAGGCGATGGATCTGGTTGCTCTGCTTCGATCGGCGCGCGATCCGCCATACCAGCCCGGCCAGGAGCGCGAGACCGGTGAGGGTGAGGAGCACGAGCGCCCAGAACACGAACGGGTTCAAGCCTGGTGCTCCCATCGCCGCCCCGGGGTCTAACGGGGAGGCGAAGACACCGATGCCGGTCGCGGGTCCGCCGGTCGGTTGTGGCCTGCCGGTGACGAACGCGGCCGCTGAGCCGATACCGCGTAGGAGCAAGGCGAGGGCGGCGAATCCGGCCAGAGCGCCGAGGGCGAGACTGACGAGTTGGTCATTGGGTGGGCGGTTGTTCACGAGCGGGTCTCCTTCGTGCCAGCCGGCCAGAAGAAGAGGCCGGGCAGCACTCAGGTGAGTGGCCGGATCGTCACGGTGCGCGAGATGCGCCCGGCCAGCACCACCTCGACCGGCTCGGGCAGCTCGTCGACGTCGAGCTCGCCCCGGTCGATGAGGACACGGGTACGGCCACCGGCATCGGCGGAGGCGTGCCGGATGACGAGGGCGACGAGGACCTCCTCCCCGGAGGTGAAGTCCTCCCCGGTGAGCTCGACCAGCCCCGACTCCTCCGCACCGTCGTCTGCCCTGTCGGTGTCGTCTTCGTCTGAGGTGTCGGACTCGGGCGGTGGCGGGTCGAGGATGTCGGCCAGGACGCGGCCGTCGGGTTCATGCATTTCGACGCGCGTGGCGACCCCGAGGGCGCTGACCTGCTCGGCGATATGCGTCCAGAAGTCGGTGCGGGCGATCGTGGTCGCGGTGGCCTTATCGCCGTTGGTGGTCACCACGAGGGTGTCCTCGTGGGCCTCGGCGACGATCAGCGGCAGCACCGGAGGGATCGCCTCTGCCCGGGCCGCGGTGTGCCTACCGGTAGACGTGCTGGAAGGGCGGGAGCGTTTCTGACGTGATCTCACACCCGGCAGGTATGTCGCCTGTCCGGCTAGTCCGCTTCTACGGTGCGTTCACAGCGCTTAGCAGGCGAGCAAGCGCGAGACCCACGAGGAGGACACCCACGATCGCGCAGATGCCGCCACCGATGCGCAGGAGCCGGCCGCCGCCACTCTCTGGGTCCGCATCGGTGGTGGCGAACACCGGAGGCTCGCCGATGCTAGGACTTCTCTGCTGTGCTGGTGGTGCGGTCAGACGGCGTTCGACCCTGCCGTCGAGGTGGTGGATCTCGACGTGCGTGCGCCCGCCCATCTGGCCGGTGAGCTCGTCGATCGCCGCGTCGAGCTCGCTGGTGTGGATCGGGGCGCAGGGCATGCGGGTGCCGTTGATCGTCGCGATCAGCCACGCCTCATCGTGGGCATCGAAGCGAATCCGGTCCGGGGTGACATCTGCTGAGTCCATACCCGGCAGGTACGGACACCAAGCCCCCGCTACCGAGACCATGCACCCAGACCCCGCGCGGTCGGGCACCGGGACTGTGTCGGGGCCTCAGAGCGTCAGGGCAATTCCCGGGTTCGCTGCGGCGAATCGGTCACAGATCGAATGCGGCCCGCGCGGGGATTCTCCATGTTCATCGTCGCTGACCGTGCCGCAGTGGACAGGCACTTTTTTTGAGGTTCGCTGATCACGAGCGGAGTATCTCGTACACTCGCCCCATGGCAAGGAAATTCGTGTCCCAGATTACCGACGACATCGACGGCGAGATTCTCTCTGAAGAGGACAGCGAGACGATCCAGTACAGCCTTGACGGGCGGCATTACGAGATCGACCTCGGTCCTGCCAACGCGAAGAAGTTCCGCGAGGTCCTGGAGCCGTATGTCTCCGTCAGCAGAAAGGCTGCCGCCCCCGCACGGACGCGCCAATCACGATCGAAGACCACGAAGCCCGGTCGCGGGCTCGACATGTCGGCTGTCCGGTCCTGGGCGCGCGAGAACGGGCACACTGTCCCAGACCGCGGCAGGATTCCGAATGTGGTCTTGGACGCATACGAAGCCGCCCATTAAGGTCAATCGCTCGAGCTTGCCCTGAACGGTGGCCGCTGCACGTCCGGTTCGCTGGCGGCGAGTCCTTCCACGGTTACTTCGTAGCCGGCCAGATCGGCAGGAGGTCCCGGCTCGTCGCGGAAGAGCGTGCGTAGAGCCGTCAGGCGCTCGATGAACTCGGCTCTGTCCTCGGCGAAGATGACCAGTGGTTCTTCGTCTTCCTCGCCCGCGCCGATGGCCCGCACCGTGAAGCGCGAGGTGGTGAAGCTGGAGTCGTGGACGCCATGTCCGAGAATGTCGGCGGTGATGTTCTGACGTCGCAGCGTCGTCTCGAGGCGCTCGACGAGGTCGTGTTCTGCGGCCTGCACGCCGTCATCGAGGATCAGCGACTCACCAATCACCAGTGCCGTCGGGGCGTCTGGCTCATCAACGTGCCGGGCCTGACCGCCGAGACTGGAGACGACATCGACGACAGCCGGCGCGTCTTCGCGCCGGACCCTCATCGTCAGGATGATCACTGCCATGAGACCCAGGCTAGCCCGACCACCTGTCTCTGACGACTCCTGGACGGCGAGCGCATCGACGTTTGTGTCCATCGCGCGCCTTCCTTGAACGGAGGCCTCGTGCCGTGAGGGCTGGTGGGCCGGCGTTGGCGGGCCTATTCTGGATGGTGTGTGCCAGTTACGGTCTTGGAGGCGGCCCCTACCCGTTGGAGGGTGAGGAGCCGGAACTCGATCTGGCTCCGCTCGATGAGCAGGTGCCCGCCCAGCAGATCGCTGAGTGGATGCGCGAGCAGGGCCATACTGCGAAGATCACTGGGTCCCGGGCGCGCAATCTCAACCCGATCATCATCAGTTCCGGTGACCATCGGCGCGTCGAGCTCGCCTGGTGGTGGCTCCACTTCGGCGGCAAGCCTGCGAAGTTCTCAGCGTTCAATTCGCGTGCCGATGCCCTCACGCGTCGGTGGAAGGCGGGCCTACATCAGCGCGGTCTGGCCCCGGCCACGTGGTATGTCGAGAAGGGCCGCACCTTCGGCCTCGGTGGTCAGGCCTTCGGGATCGCTGCGATCACCACGACCGCGACCCAGCCCGACGGCTCCGAGCTGCTGACCTACTCCATCGTCACCCGTGAGGCCGTCGGCCCGGCGGCTAGTGTACACCCGCGGATGCCGTTGATCGTGCCCCGCGAGCTCGAGGCCGAATGGCTCTATCCCGGGATCCCCGGCGACGACGGGTTCATCGCCGATGTCGTGGCAGCCTCCGACGAGGTCAGCCACGCCGTCGAGATCGCCGATCCCCCGCAGGCCACAGCCACCCTGCTCTAAGGGCCTCGAACAGAGCCGTCCGAATGGGCCTGTGCTCATCGCGTTCTGACCTGCGTTGGGGCTGTAGGTGTGCTGTCCGGCAGCCGCCAGGACAGAAATGGAGTGACCATCATGCATACGGCTGACCCCTTCTCGCTTCGCCCCGACTGGCTCACCGAGCCCTGCCCGTCCTGGTGCTGCGGTGATCACCGCGGCCAGCACCACCCCGCCGACCGGGTCCACTTCAGCGAGGCCCGGCTCGTGCCCGTCATTGAACGCCTCCGCGCCCGTGACCCATCCAGCGGGGAAATCCAGGTCTACGCCAGTGCCTGTGATGCGGCACTGGTAGCCGTGCAGGCCGTAGGAGAGCGCGACGTGTGGGTCTCCATCGGGACCGAGGAACATCAGGTCGAAGTCAGCGTCGAGAGTATCCGGCGCCTGCGCGACCATCTCACAACGTTCCTCACCAGCCTCGGCCACGACTAAGCGCCCTCGCGTCGGGGCGCACCCGACTGACGCATACACAGTGGAGTGCG
Source organism: Brevibacterium sp. FME17 (assembly GCF_014897515.1). Taxonomy (NCBI): domain Bacteria; kingdom Bacillati; phylum Actinomycetota; class Actinomycetes; order Micrococcales; family Brevibacteriaceae; genus Brevibacterium; species Brevibacterium sp. FME17. Next base: position 30,470 of record NZ_JABUYD010000001.1, on the reverse strand, counting down.
CCCCGACGTCGTGTCCCGGCACTCCCTGGGTCCATACCTTCCTCGTGCCGTCCCTCCCGCAATTCGTGGTGGGAATCAATCGTGCAGTGTTCCCGGAAGGAGCCCCTCGTGTCCCAGAACGATTCCGCCCTCGGCGTCCCGAACCCGCTCCCGCTCGTCCAGTCCCAACTCGACACCGGGTTGGACCGCCTCGATGCCGCCTCCACCACGCTCGCCCGCCAGCGCTCGGCCCTCGTCCTGCAAGGGGTGGCCTTGCGCATCGCGCAGGCCAGTCCTGACGCCGTCGACTTCACCATCGGCAAAGTCGACGACACCCGCTGGGAAATCCTGCGCCTGGCCGACGCTGAGGGCCACAATCTCCCCGTCGACCACGACCTGACTCGAGACGTGAACACGCTCTTGACCTCCGGGCCGGTAACCCCGGAACCGTCGATCCTGCCGGAGGCAGCGACAGAGCGCCATGACGCGATGGATGTGTGGGAGATCCCGGTGCAGCAGATGTGGCACCGCATCACCACCGAGAAGCCCACTGTCATCGATACTGATCAGCTCACCGATGCCGAGTTCACTGACGTCATCCAGGCCGCTCAGGACCAACTGGGCATGGTCGGTGTCGTGCGTACCAAGGACGACATCATCCAAGAGATCGTTGAGCGCCCCACGATCCGTGACGACATCTCCGCAGAGGACCTCGCCGTGGCCACGACCCTCGTGCATCGGAAGTACCGCGAGACCCAGGAACAATCCGGTGGCGCGTTCGACGAGGACTACGCGACCTTCTGCGACACCGTCAAAGAAGTCGCCGAGTACCTCGGACTGAGCACCGACACCGACCCTGCCAACGAAATCACCCGTACACCTCCCACGTTCGGCCCTGGACGCACCCCGCTGTCCTGAGTGCGAACCTCTCGAGCGTCCGCGGCTCCTCCAGGAGTTCAACGGTGCTCCCTGGCGTATCGACGCCGATCCCGACGGGAATACCCCGTTGTACGGGTGTGGGAAGATGCTCGAATGACGCACGAGTCCAGCGCGAATGACCACCAGCTCGACCAGCATCGCGATCCATCCGAGGCGGCCTTCGTCCGAGACTTGGCCGCCGGCGTGGCATCCCGCTACGGGGGCGACCTCATGCGGATGCGACGGGCCAACGGGTACTCGAATGCGACATGGGTCGGTGACGGCATCGCCGTGCGGATCGCGCATACGCCTATCGAGATGGCGCGCGAGGCCACCCTCGTACGTGCCCTGCCACCCGGAGTTGGGCACCCCGAACTCCTCGGAGAAGGCACAACTGAGGGCCACGGCTGGATCGTCACCAAAAAGGTTCGTGGCCGGAATCTGGGCGAGGCATGGCCGACGCTGACACCCGCGCAGCAGCGGCAGGCGGTCCACCAACTGTGGGATAGGACCCAGATCGTGCACGAAGCGACCCCGGCTCTGAAAACGCATGTCCGCTCACACGGCGGCTACGTCCCGGCAACCCTCGACGACGCAACCACGGCGGCTGCACGCGCGAACACCGCGCTAATGCTCTCCAAGACCCAGCGGTCGCGTCTCCACCACATTCTCCAGGGCTACTTCCAGGCAGCACCCCTGGTCCGCCAGGTCGTCAACCACGGCGACCTCGCCTTGATGAACGCCCTCTGGGAGGACGACGTCCTCGCCCTACTGGATTTCGAGTTCGCCGTGCTCGGTCCGCTCGAGATCGACCTCTGCCGGCTGGTGGTCGAAGCATGCGTGTCCGAAGACGGCCACCTTGTCGAGTCCGAAGCGGGCGAAGCCGCCGTCCAGATCGCGGCTGAACATATGAACCCGCTCCATGGTCGAACGCTCATCCACGGCGCCGCAGTCCTCGACCAGCTCCGCGACCTCGATATCTTCCTCACCCAAGACAGCGAGGAACCCATCGAAGACTGGCGTCCCTGCCGCTTGCTCACCGGCCTGCTCGAGCCCGAGGGCGGCTACCTCGCACCCCTGCTCAAGTAGCAGTCTCGTGCGTTGTGTCCTGATATGACTGGGGGGCGCGTGGAACTCGCCGTACCGGCGAACTACATCGCGGGTCGTCTGGCGGCAGGCATCTATCTAGTCCACGTCGCGCACGGCATACTGTGGAGATGGATACCGACAGCGCTCCTGTTCCCACAGTCCTGCACCTCAATGTTGAAGAAGTCATTGACGGCGCATGGGGTGCCGATCGCACTCTGCTGCCAGCTCTCTCCAGTGACGGGGACAGTCCACTCCCGGAAGAAGGCGACTTCCAGGCGGTCTATCGCCGCGTGTATGAGGACTTCGTCGGCCGATTCACGGAGACGGTCAATCGCCTCGCGCAGGAGGAAACACCCGTTCAGGAAGTGATCGTCGAGGCAGGTGACGTACTCCGGCCCTGGTATGAGGGACATAAGAGCAGCTCCAACGAGCCACTGTTCGCGAAGGCCCTGGCACTGACGCCACTGCCGACACGCGAAGACATTGAATCGATCTGAGGCGCAACCCACATAGGTCCGCTGGGAGAGGTCGGAGCGAAAGGCTTCCCGCTCTCCACCGGGCGATCCCGCTGCCTGATCTTTAACCTAAAGCAGTCTGCTCCGAGTATCGAACTTCTCCAGTTCCCCGGGCGTCATCTGATGCTGAACCAAGAAGGCGTGATCGCGAATCCGCCACAGACCCTGCCCGATCCCCAAGGAAGGCAGGAGGGAGCGTTCGGTTCCGGTGAGGCCGAGGGCGGTGGCTGCGCCGGCGAGCTGGTCGGATTCTTGCCGGTAGACGACTCTGACCTCGGCGTTGGCGAGGAGGCTGTTGGCCAGGCTGCGCATCGCCGAACCTTGATCGCCAACATTCTCCAGATCGCTGAGTTTGTGGAAGACCAGACAGTTGGAGATCCCGTAGTGGCGGGCGAGCCTCCAGTGACTGTCCATGCGCTTGAGCAGTGCCGGCTGGCTCATCAGCCGCCACCCCTCGTCATAGATGACCAGCCGCTGCCCACCGTCAGGGTCCAGTAGTGCGGATTCCATCCATGCGCTGGCACAGGTCATGAGCACCGCGATCGCCGAGGAGTTCTCCACCACGCGGGACAGATCCAGGCTCATCATCGGCAGTGAGGAGTCGAACGCGACCGTGCTGGGTCCGTCGAAGAGCCCGGCCAGATCACCGGCGACGAGGCGGCGCAGGGCGTGGCCGACGTGGCGGCCGTCGTCGACGGTGAGGTCTCCGAGTCGGTCGGGACCAGGATTGAGGATCCGGTCGACGACCAAGGGCAGCACCGGCACGGTGGCCTCGCGCACGGTCTCCTGGAGGGCGAAGTCGATCGCGGTGTGTTCCAGCGGGCTGAGGTGGCGTTCGAGGACGACTTCGGCCAGTGCTCCCAGCAGGTCCCGTCGACGGGCGCTGAGCAGGCTCGACCATTCCTCATCGCTGATGTCTTGGGGCCGGTGCCCCTCATCCAGCGGGTTCAGGCGGGTCATCATGCCGTGGCCGAGACGGATCGCTTTGCCGCCGACGGCCTCGGCGATTTCGCTGTGCTCACCTTTGGGGTCTCCGGGGAGGTAGACCCGGCGGCCCAGGGCGATCGAGCGGGTGTAGAGCGACTTGATCAACGCGCTCTTTCCGGCACCGACGATGCCTGCCAAGACGAGGTTGGGGGCGGTGATGAAGCCTTGTCGGTAGAGCTCGAAGGGGTCGAAGACGAACGCCGACCCGGAGTACATGTCTTGGCCGATGAACACGCCTTGGGCGGTCAGGCCGCCTTCGGCGAGGAAGGGGTAGGCGCCGCGGAGGACGGCGCTGGTGTCCTGGTGGGCGCGAGCGATGAAGGGTCGCGGGGTGCGCAGTGCGGCTGGGCCCTTCTCCCCGGATGCGGGCAGGTAGGTGGTCTCGCGGGCCTGCCGGTGTTCGGCCTCGGCTTCTTCTTTCTGTGCCTTGCGGCGGGCTGCGGCGTCTTCGGTCAGGCGGCGGGCGGTGGCGCGTTTGCGCGCTCGCCGGTCTTTCCGGGATTTCCGGGTCCCGGAGACCAGCTCGGTCGCGTGCAGTTTGCGCTGATCATCATCGTGCATCACAAGGGGGTCCTCTCGAGAACGTGGAGTGGTGGGTTTTAGAGGCCGCGGGCCAGTGGCAAGGCGGCAGCGGCGAACGCCGAGGCCTGCTGTCCCACGAGCCGTCTCGTTTCGCAGGAGGCTTGGACGGCGGCTTGTTCGAGCGCGGACACGGCGGTCTCGAGTTCTTCGGAGGTGTCTGCGGAGACGGCCAGCAGGCCGGTGAAGCGCAGGATCCCGTGCCCGGAGACGAGGTCGGCCTCTTGCTGGAGGACGTCGGAGAGTTCCGCGGACTGCTCAGCACCTTCGATCTGGCCGATGCGCTGACGCTGGGATCGGTCGGAGATGTGCTCGACCTTGCGCTTGCGCACATCCCGGGCGGCGAGATCGGCGCGGATCGGATCGCACAGCAGCGTGAACGACCGGCGGATCCCGCTGGAGAGCAGCACCGGGGACAAGAAGCCCGGGAAGACTTGTGAGCGGGGCCATTCGCTGATCCAGAGCACCGCGTGCCAGGCGGAGTCCGAGCGCAGTCGATCCCAGGTTTCTTCGACGGCGACCGGGCCGGCGGTGGCGAGGTCCTGGCCGAGGTCGCCGGCCCGGTCGAGGGTCGCAGTCACGGCCGGGTCGTAGGCGGTGCGCAGCATGATGGCGAGCTCGCCCGGTGTGGCCCACTCACCGACGTGGAGGTCCGCGGCGCGCAGGGCCGTCGTCACGGTTCGCATTTCCTGGCGGAGCACTTCCGATGCTCCGCGTAGGCGACGACCGGCCGCGCGGATCTGACGAGCGGCGGCGTGCATGTCCAGGCTCACCGACAAGGTCGAGACGTGCCGTTCCCCGGCGGGACCGGCGCGATCGATGAGCTGCTTGTAGGTCTCCGAGACCCAGGACCCGTCATCTCTGCCGTGCTCAGCCCACCACTGGGCCAGGCCCGACCCGGAATCGGGGATCGTGCGCTCGAGGACCTGCAGACGGGCGACCCGCCCGCTGCGGCACCCGGTGGCGAGGACGCGGCCCCAGGCCTGGACGCGGCGTTCTTGTTCGCCAGGGTCCAGAAGCACGAAGGACGGGTGGTGGATCTCAATGAGCGCCGTGAGAGTCTGGGCATGCGGGTCATGGACCATGACCGCGCCGGTGACCGGGTCGGTGTACTGCCGCAGGGAGGCCGCATCCCCGGGCAGTGCCAGCGTGCCGGCCGGGCGGGGACGGGTCACGCGGGCTCGGTACTTCCGCTGCCCGGTCAGGCTCCGCCACACCCAGATCGAGGCGACTGGTGCCCACTCGATGATCGGCCGTCCGGCGGCAGGAATGAAGGCGATCGCGATCGCGGGCACCCACACGATGGAGGCGTAGATCGCCCAGGCGCCACCGAGCATCATGCCGGTGATGAAGCTCGCGATCGCCACGGCCAGGCAAGCCAGTTGCGAGATCGACAGGCCCAGCAAAATGCCCCTCTTCGAAAGGCGGGAAAACTTCACCGGCGAGAGCTGTTGAGATCGGTCGGAGTCAGGTGGCGTAGCGGGCATGAGGACGGGTTTCCCTTCGCATCAAGCGCCGAGCACGACAGCGTGGGGAGCAGACCCTCGGGTGTGGGTCTGGCCCGCACGGATCGGTCCAGGTCGCCATGTCCTGTCGATGCCGTACGGGCCAGACCGCGGGGATCGTGCTCCACCTCCTTTCGCTCGGCTGAGGTCACCGCGTCGCAGGGGGTTCCGCCTTCGGCGGTTTCGGCTGCTCCTGCGCGGGCGGCTGGGCGCCCTGCTGCGGTGCAGGTGAGGTATGTGCCCCTCCCGGCGCAGCACTCGGCGGCGCCGTCGCCCCGTCCGTGGCCGCCCCGGCCTGTCCCTCGGTCGCCCCGGCCACGGCTGCGCCGGTGGCGGGCCCGGCATCGGCGGCCTTCTTCGCCACCGCCAGGCCCGCGCCCACCGCAATCCCGGCAGGCCCCGCGGCCGCACCAGCACCCGCGCCGGCAGCCGCGCCCGCTCCGGCGCCTCCGCCTGCTGCGCCACCGCCGGTGGTGGCAGCACCGCTTCCGGCTTGGGCCGTGCTGGCTGCCGGCTTCGCCCCGGCACCAGCCGGGCCTGCGGCACCCTCGTCGCCAGCGCCGGGGGTTGAGGGCGGTGACTGGGGCTTGCTACCGGCGGAGTCGCCGCTGTTCTTGTTGCCGTCGCCGGAGCCTTCGAGCACCCGACGGGGCGCATCAGCTTTCGGCGCGTGCGGGACCGGCAGCGGCCGGTTCATCGCCTGCTTCGCGTCCTGCTCGGTAGCTGCGAGGTGATACATATCCGCGCCCGCGAACGCCAAGAGTTTGTACGCCAAGTACGGGGCGAACGCGGCGGTGAACATCAGCACGATGCCCGCGATCGGGTCCGAGATCGCTGAGATGTCCATGTCGATCGGGGCGTTGACCTGCGTGATCGCGACCAAGAAGATCAGCACCACGATCAGCTTGGAAAAGATCAGCGCGACGACGAACGTCAACCACTTCGCGAACCACCCCTTGGTGACATCCCACCCGGCGCCGGCGAGCGCGATCGGGCCGAGAACGACGCAGACGAGGATGAGTGCCTTGCGCACGAGCAGGCTGAACCACACGATGATCGCCCCGGAGATCGCGAGGAAGGACAAGAAGATCGTCACCAACGCCGCCACGCCCGGTGCGCCCATGTTCAGCGCCGCCAGCCCGGCAACGAGGGCGGCAATCTTGACGCCCATCTCCTCCAAGGTCGTGCCGGTGGCCTGGATGATGCCCATGGAGAGCTGGTCGACTATCTCGAGGAGGATCACGGTGATCGTCACGAGCACGAATGAGCCCACGATGCTCTTGGCCATGCCCGTGGCCGCTCTGGCCAGTGCACCGGGCTCGCGGCGGATGAGGCTCCCGATCAGCTGCAGGCAGAAGAACGCGAACGTGATCAGCACGGCGATGCCGAAAATCACGTTGTATACCTGCAGGTAGGCCGGGTCCAGAAGATCGACCAGGGTCGTGGTGTGGAAGACGGCCCAGACGCCTTCGAAAAGCCATGCCGCAGTGTTCGCCGAGGCGGCGGCCAGCCAGGTGAACGGCATCGTCACCAGTTCAGCGATGCCGTCGCCGAAGATGTCGTCGACGCCGTCACAGACGGAGCTGATGATGGGGACTTCGCAGATCTCGTTGCTCACCGGATTCCTCCTTCCCGAACTGGCACGGTCAGGACACGGACTGGCCGACGTTCCAGAAGAACGCGATGAGAGTGACGGCGGCGCCCGTTATGACAGCGGCGGCGCAGGAGACGAGCACCCCGATCTTTCCGCGCGAGGCCAGCGTGGGATTCGAGCTGTTCGCACCGAAGCCCCAGACCACGGCACTGATCAGCAGTGCGAGGACCGAGAGGATCAGCGCGATCGTCATCACGGCGCCGACGATGTCGCGCAGGGCGGCGATACCGGGCAGGCCGTTGTCGTTGGGGGTGACGTCGATGTTCAGTGGCACCAGGACCGGTGCCAGGGCCATGGCAGTCTCTTGCAGCATGAGGGGCTCCTTCACAGGCAGAGATGCCCACGCCGGTCGTGGGCTCACTCCTGCAGGTGCGGGGCCCTCCCGGACCCTCCACTCGCCGCCGTAATGGGCCCAGCCGCCACAGGCCCGCGTCTTGGAGGCATGCTCGTCGAGCAGCTGCGCGGATTGTCGCTGGGTGAAGTCGACGACAGCGCTGGGACGCTGCATCTGGCTCGGTGCGCTGACGTCCGTGTGGCGCCCGCCCCAGGCTGGGGCGGGCGCCACATGAACTGGCGGAGTCCGCCGGTCTCGCAGCGATCCGCTATCGCACCGGCAGCGCCGTTCGCTGGCAGGTCAGCATCACTGGGAGCCGAGTCCTCGGTTCCTGCCAGTCAGGGTCAGCGGTCGAAGAGGGTGCGGCGGATGCTCGAGGAGGTTTCGGCGCGACTGGCCCCGCTGATGCCCGAGGTCGGGGTAGCACGCTCGGCCGGCTGAGCCTCGATGCTCTCTGCCGGGAGTCCCTCAGCGTCCTTCGCGGCTCCGATCTTGCGCAGTAGGTCGAAGGTCGACTGCATGTACGGGATCGTTTCGGGGATCGCGTTTTCCTTGAAGGCGGTGATCATCGCCTCGGCTTCTGCGGAGAACGAGGTGCCGTTGCGACGCGCGTTCTTCTCGGCGGTGTCGATGTCGATCAGCGCCTCGACGAAGGCGTCGGCAGGCTCGAAGTCCCCGAAGTCCCGTGCCGCGTATTCGTGCAGAGCCTGCACCTCGTCTCGCAGCTCCGGCGAGACGGCCGAGTAGTAGTTGCAGCCGCCGCGCCCGTCGTTTTCGACATCGACGACGTGCCTGCCGTTCCGATGGATCTCCGCGGTGAAGGCCCCGGTGCGCAGCTCCGCGACCTCGGCGACCGCGTATCCGCCCGTGTGCTCGGTGATGTCCATGGTGTACTCCCTTGCTCGATGGATGACTTCTCTCTCGAGGTATGCGCGCACAACGACAGGGTCGTGCCGCTACCGGCTCACTTCGAGTGGCTGCAGGGCCAACGTCGGTGCGCACCCGCGCTGCAGTTGAGGGTCAGAGGGTGGGGCCAAGGTCGATGAGGAAGTTCATCCAGGCCACGCCCGCACCCGCGAGTGCGGCGACGCCGAGGCTGACGAGCACACCAATCCGTCCGGTCTGGGCGAGGCGGTAGTTGCCGTTACCCGCGCCGAGTGCCCAGAGGATCGCCGAGACCAGCAGCGAGAGGACGGCGGCGACGAGCACGATCGTCAGCAGTGCCCCGAGGACCTCGAGGATGAGGTCTCGGCCTCCGATGGCATCGAAGTCCGGGAAGACCGTGGCAAGCAGACGTGGCATAGAGTGGGCTCCTGAGGGGTCGGCGGATCCTTCAGGTGCGTCCGGCCACCGCGTCACTGGCAGCCTCCGGGAGGCTGCGGGTCGCTCGGGGCCTCACCCGATGCGAGATCGTGTTCTTCCAGCCAGGGTTCGGGATCGATCGGTTCCGCTTGCGCCCCGCCGGGATGGACCTGCAGGTGCAGATGCGGGCCAGTGGAGTGGCCGGAGGAGCCGACATCGGCGATGTGATCGCCGGCCTTCACCTGGTCGCCCGCCTCGACGTGGATGCCGTGTTCCCACATGTGCACGTACATCGTCGCCACAGCCTCACCGTCGATGGTGTGCTCGATGATGACCGTGCCCGAGGTACCGCCGGACATGTGCGCGGTCACGACCTTTCCGTCGGCGAGCGCGGAGATCGGGGTGCCATCTTCTGCGGCGTAGTCGACGCCGCCGTGCAGGCGGGATTCTCCGGTGATCGGGTCGGTGCGGGGCCCGAACCCACTCGTGCGGGTGTAGGTGCCCTCGGGCAGGGGGAAGACGAGCCGTTCCGTCTCTGGCACGTCACCACCGGAGCCCCCGCCACCATTGCCGCCGTTGTTGGCGTTGTCGGTGAGGGTGGTCAGGATCTTCTCGGCGACGGGCTCGTAGTTGGTGTACCGGTCCGGATGAGCGGAGACTTCGACGGCCTGGGCGGCTTCGCCGCGGTCCATGTCCTCCCAGCCGGGAATGTCGAGCAGGCCGCGCGGCGAGGGGTGGTTCGGTCCGGTTTCGCCGCCGAAGAACGCTTCGACTTGGTAGTCGACGTCCATGAGTTCTTCGACCGTGCCCCACCCGGATTGCGGGCGCATCTGGAACAGGCCGAGACTGTCGTGATCGGCACCTTCGCCGTCGTTGGGCATGTCCCCGGATTCGGGGTAGGCAGCACTGTTGGCGAGCTGTTTGAGGTTTGACTCGGTGAGCGCGGCCATGAGCGCGATGATCACCGCGTTGTCGTCGATGCCCTCGATTTCGCTGCCGCCGGTGATGATCGAGCTGGCCCGCTCGAGCTGGGTGCGTCCCAGCGTGATGGTCTCCCCGTTCTTCGTCTCCGCGGTCAGCTCATCCGGGACGGGTCCGACGTTGAGGCCCTCTCGTGAGCAGGTGCCCTGGAACAGGAGCGCGGGGCTGGCGAGGAGGCCCACGCTCATGGTCGCCCCGAATGGGGCGAGGAGGATCAGGCAGGCGACGACGGCGAGTGTCTTCTTCATCCGGCAACCCCTGCCTGGTTACTGGAGGGCTTCGCCGGGCACGGACAGGCGCAGCAGGGCGCACTGCTCGGTCCGTGGCGGGCAGGCCAGGAACATCGTGAACTCCACCGGATGCGCGCTCTCAACCGCGTCGCCGACCCACACGCCGTCGCGGAGCCGGGTGGCGTGGACGGTGTAGGCGATCGTGCCCTCTTCGAGTGCCGGACCGCCGGCGGCCAGCGCGTCCTCCCACTCGCCGGGCACGGCCAGGGTATCGATGTCGATGCGTTGGCGCGTCTGGTACTCCTGCAGCTTGGTCCAGGTCGCCTCGTCGGGCAGGTAGTTGTCGAGGTCGGAGATCAGGCCCGGGGTTTCCAGTCCGGTGGGATCGGCGGCCTCGATCAGTCGCATCCGATGGTCTTCGACATCGAGCAGGCTGTGCGTGTCCCAGTTGAACAGCGCCTCGGTCACGGCCTGGGCGAACTCGTCGGGGTCGTCGGTGGCCGGCAGCGGCTCGAGCGTCGTGGCCGGTTCCGGCGTCGACTGCCCGCCTGCTCCCGGTGACGGTGTCTGGGTTGCGATCGGGCGGGGCGCCTGCCGGGTGGGCTCGGGCGGTCCGGTGATGAGCCCGTAGACGCCGACACCGATCATGAGGAGCATGACGAGGCCGGCGGCGATGAGGATGATGCGGCGGGCCCAGCGCCGCGGCGGGGCTGAGTTGTCAGGCACCAGGGGCCTCCCTTCCAGAGGGGACGCGACGAAGCAGGTCACGCCTCAGGTACGACACCCCTCCGGCACACGCGCTGCTGGTTAGCGGGTCAGGCCCTCCGTGCCCGGGGTCTGGGTGCCGTGCCGGAGGTGAAGGGGTGTGAGTCCTTCGATCTCGCCGCGGGCGACACGGTCGGCGCACTGCTGGGCCCAGGTCCGGGCGCGGTCGATGAGCCGGTCGATATCGGCCGGTGTCGTCGCGCCCTCAGCAACCAGTTGGGCACTCGTGGTGCCGTCGGGTTGGGGCACCATCTGGTAGTCGACCCAGGTCCAGCCGATAGGTGTACGGTCCGGGTCTTCCCAGTCGGTGCCGCGTTCGTAGCGCTCTTCGACTGCGAAATGTGAGCCGTCCCGCTCATACGGCAGGAACACGAAGTGGCCGGGATCGAACGCGAACGGGTCGCCTTCGTTGTAGTACCAGACGTCGTCGGCGAACTCCTTGCCGAGTGCGTCGAGCCCGTCGCCGAGACGCATCATCTGCCGGCTGCGGTATTCCGGGTCGAGGCTGGCGCAGGCCATGAGGGCGGGTGGGGCTGGCTCGTTGGCGCCGTAGACGGCCAGGTAGTCCTCGCCGTGCTGGTGGATGTGCATCTCGTAGCCGCTATCGGTGGGCATGAGGTAGACGGTGGCCAGGCTGGTGCCGTCGTCGAGGTCGAAGTCCACGCGTCCGAAATCACCGTCTTCGGCCGGCCTGGCCCGCCCTTCGGGGCTGGTCGTCTGCCCGTGGACCCAGACGTGTGGTTCCAGACGTGCACCGGTGTCATAGGGTGTCAGCTTGCCCATCGTGTCTCTCCCATCCACCCCTGCCGATCACGGGGGCTCGTGTCTGTGTGGATGGAGATCAGGTACGGCACGACGTCAGACGCCCTGCCCACACCAGGTGCGGGCAGGGCGTCATCAGGCATCCGGGGTTACCGGCCCGGCGGCGGCCGGGACTGCGAGAGGGTCCGCGCCTGGCTGGTCGTCTCCACGGTGGCGGGGTCAGGTTGCCAGGCGATGCGCCCGTTATGGGAGAAGGCCTCTCGCAGTTGGTCGTAGGCGGTATCGATCGAGGCCGCCGCCTCCTGCAGGAGCGTCTCCGCCTGTCTCGCGGCCGTGTGCCCGACGACCTGGTCGGCGGTGTCGCTGGAGGCGCGTATCCACTCGCGGTTGTGCATCTGCGCGACCTGCTGGATCGACTGGTGCAGATCGGCCAGAGTGACTTGGAGATTGCCGAGCACCCGGTAGCTGTCGGCGGGGTCGTCGAAGACACGGCTGGCGTAGGCGAGATCCCGTGCCGCCTCCGCGAGTGCCTCGGACGCCTCGATGGGGCGGTCCTCATTCCTCGACATCAGCAGCCTCCCCGTTCTCGCCCTCGACCGTCGGGTCGCCGGCTGCATCGTCCTCGGCCTCACTGGTCTCGGAAGTGTCGGGGTCGTCGTCTGTTCCCGTGTCCTCGACCGGCCCGGGCTGGGTCGACTCTTCTGGGGTGTCCTCGTCTGGCTGCGGTTCCTCGCCTGGTGCCTCCGGCTCCGAGACAGCGGTGGCGCGGGCTTCGCGGGCGGCGTCGCCGAATGTGGCGGTGCCGGTGAGGTAGGTGTCGATGAGCTCCCACTGCTCGGCGGTGGCGTACTGGCCGATCTCTGCCGGATCGAATCGTTCCCACCAGCCGTGCTCGCGGCGGAGCAGGTCGACGAGCTTGCGCACCGCGTGCTTTTGCCGCATCAACGGATCCACATCCGCCCACCCGACCTGTTCGGGGCGGGCGGCATCGATGAGCTTCTGCACGCGGGCAACGGCGAGTCCGGCCTCCTTGGCCCGCTCAGCCGGCGGCAGATCCGCGCTCACGGCGGCCAGTTCCTCAGTCGCGGCCTGCCGAATGTCCTCGGCGGTATCGGGGTGCTCGGCCCAGCCCCGCAGCCGGGCCACACCTTGGGCGGCTTTGACGCGGACGTAGCGGCCGTTGACCTTCCCGTCCTCGTTGAGCTCGATGAGGGCCTCGGCGGCATCCTGGCGCACCATCGGATCCTCATCATCGTCGGCGGCGATGCGCTTGAGCTCGGAGATCTGTTCCATCTGAGTGCGCGAATCCCGCCCCGAGACGGCCTTGGCTGCCTGGACGCGGGCCTTGTGATCGTTGCCGGTCACCGGTGGTGCCGAATCGGCACCACCGTACCCGGCATCCCCATCGTCGCTGTCCTCGCCACGGGTGAGCGAACCGAACTGGGTGGCTTCCTTCCGGCGGGCAGCGTCTTCGGCGTACAGGGCTTTGAGCTCTTCGTAGAGTTCGGCCTGCTCGACGGGTTTGAGCTCGCGGCGCAGCGTCTGCTCATCGCGCATCGCCAACACCTGGGAGAGCCGGTCGGAGACACCGTGGACGACCCACACCGGGGTGACCCGGTAGCCCAGGCGCTCCATCGCCGCCAGGCGACGGGACCCGGCGATGAGCACCGAGCTCTCGGTGACCGAGGGTGGGGTGAGCAGGCCGCGTTCACGGATCGACTCGCAGAGTTCGTCGAGGTCGTCGAGATCGCGCCGGTAGCTGTGCCCGCGCACGATCTCACCGATCGCGTGATCCATGACCAGATGTGAGCGGCTCATGACCGGACCCCCATCTGCGCGACCAGTGCCCGGGAACTGTCCACCAACCGCGTGTCGGCCAGCAGCTCGGGCACCGTGTCACCGAGCAGGATCCGGGCGAAGAGCCCCAGCTCCGGTTCGCTGCGGCGGGCGGCATGGCCGACCATGAGCTTGACCAGGCCCCGCCAGGTCTCCCTGCCCAGTCCCAGCCGGTGGGCGATGTGCACGTCCCCACCGGCGGTCTCGATCGCCGCCTCCCGCGAGCGCAGCCCGCAGACCCGGTAGGTCAGGTAGTCCACGGCTTGTTCGACGGGGCGGGCCGGCCACCCGGTGAGGATGAGGAACACGCTCGTGGCCCGCACCACCCGGTCGACGGCGCTCTCCCCGCCAGATGGGGTGTCGGCGTGGGGGTGGACATCGAAGAGGTACTCGGCATACTCGCCGGCCCTGACCGGTTCGCTGGCGGGGCGTTCCTCGCTGCGTCGGGCTGCGTCTTGGGAGAGCAGTCCGCGTTCGGCGACGGTCTCGGCCGGGATCGACAACGCGACGGCCTTCGTCACGACCGCCCAGGGGTCGCGGGCTTTCAGCGTCGAGGGGGTGCGCATCGCGAAGAACGCCTCGGTTGCGGCATCTTGGGGGCTGCGATGCCAGGTGCGGCCGATCGGCGCGTACTTCTCGGCCGCGTAGGCCATGAGCTCGGCGGCGACCGGGCTGGTGGCCCACGCCTGGTGGTCGGTGAGCTCGCGAATGACCTGGCGCAGGCCTTCGGGGGTGGTGAAGTCGATGCCCTCCCCGGGCGCGCGATCATCGCGGTCGTCGGGTTCTGGGCTCGTAGTGGTGGTGGTGTGCATGGCGATTCCTCAACATCGGATCCTGGTAACGAGTAGGTATGGGGCCCCTCCGGAACCACCGACCCCGGGATAGCCGGCTCCGGAGTGCGGGCAGGCTCGGGCCCCGCCATTGGAGCCACCGCGGTGGCTGGTGAGGCGGTTCGGGGTGGTGCGGGTCAGGCGGTGCGTGCGCCAGTGGCGGGCGCGGGTGGGGTCACAGGCTCACCCCTTCCCGGCCCGGCCCGCGCCGCGTCGTGCGCTCGGGGCTGGTCGTCTCCAGGTCCGTCTCGCGCTCGGCGACCTTCTTCGCCAGAGTCGGGCGGATGCTGCGGGCAGCATCGTGGACGGCCGCGGCGAGGCTCTTGTTCAGTTTCATGCCCTCATGCAGCATCCCGGCGCCCCCGCGGGAGGCCAGATCGGACGCGCGGACCCATTCCACGCTGCCGCGCCGCCCCGCCACTTGTTCCGCCTCCGGGCTGTCAGGCTTGCGGGTGGCCAGGCGGGCCTCGACGGCCTCCGGCGTTCCCGGCATCTCCCTGGACTCGGGGCCCTCCGGGGACGGGTCGGGTCTGTGCCGGTCGCGTTCGGCCGCCGGCGTCGTCGGTGGGATCTCGGGGTTCTGGCTCATGAGGGCTCCTCATCTCTCGGGTGTGCCTGTGCAGGTATGGCCAGCCACCGGCCCACCGTCGTCGGATGCACCCCCAACGTCTCGGCGATCTCCCGCCGAGCCACACCGTCAGCGGCCATCGCCCGGGCCTGCTCGACCCGCTGACCGCGATCGGCCGGGCCAGGACCATCCGCAGTACCGACGTCGTCTGACCTGTCAGGCTGCGTCGGTGCCTGCTCGAGAGCCTGAGGTCTCGTAACAGCCGGAAGCAGACGGGGTGCCGGCTCCTCGGCAGTGGACCCACTGAGAGGTGCTGGGCTGGCTGTGGGGGTGCCGGTGTTGCGCATGAGCTCGACCGTCAAGTGCGTCATGGCGAGCAGGGTCAGGGGTGGGACGGAGGCCACGGCGGCGGCGACGAGGCCGGGCACACTGGTGGCGGTGAGTACGGCGTGGGTGATGTTCGCTGCCACCGACACTCCGGCCCCGGACGTCAGGAGCAGCCAGGCGAAACGGCGGGCTTTCGTGCTCGCCTCGCGCAGGGCGACGACACTGGTGGTCGCCTCCAGAATGACGCCGTCGACGACCAGCGGCCACAGCCACGCCTGCCCGGCCGGAACCGCGGCGAGGATCGCGAGGTCACGCAGTGCGGTGAAGGAGAGCACGAACGCGGCAGCAGCCAGCCCGAACGTGCCCACGACGGCCACGACGACCGGGCCCCGCCCCCGCGAAGCCGCCGTGCCGCTGCTGCTCGACGGAGTCATAGCGTTCTCCCCGTCACCCACCCCGACGCGTGAGAGGTCGACCGATACTCCACGTCCGCATCTGGGCTCGCGGTCTGGTGGGCGCGGCGGATGATGCCCTGCGTCTCCCGGTCGTCGAGACCGAGCTCGGCGGCGGGTTCGGCGAGGGCTGTGTGGGTCTCGGTCTCGGCGGCGCCGAGTTCGACGAGGCGGCAGGCCGCCCAGAACACGGTCTCGCTGCGGTTGCTGCCCACCTCCTGACGGGCCAGCCACGCCGCGATCCGCTCACCATCAACCGACAGATCACGCTCACCAGTAGGCAGAGACGGGCGCGGGGCCGGCGGTGGGGTGAGCACGTCGCGGATCCCATCAGCGTCGATCGGCTGTCCCGGGTAGGTGGGCCCGACTGGGTGATAGCCGCGCACGCCTCCATCGGTGTCGATGCGTGAGGGTGGGGTGATGATGTAGCCGCCGGCCCCGCGGAAGTCGATGTGCTCGCGGGGTCTGCTCCAGCTGCGCTGCTCCCGGCCCGGGTCGGAGGGGTAGTACAGGTGCAGACCTCCCGAGGGGGTGCGTACGGCATGCGTCCACGACCCGGCGAACCCGTTTTCGAGCAGGCTGCGTAGCCGAGTGAATCCGTCGCCGGTGGGGTGGTAGTCGATGTCGAGGACGTCGATGCCCTCTCCGGTGCGCAGGCCGATGTTCGAGGCCGGGAGGCGGTCCCACCACCGCGCGACCCGATCGGGGTCGGTGGTGGCATCGTGGAGACCGTTCTCGGTCGCGGGCCGTTTCGTGCCGGCGATGCAGGGGAAGACAGCGACGCCGGAGTGGGCGTAGAGGGCGGCGGCCTGCGGTAGTGTCAAGGAGGCTGCCCGGGTCAGGGGCAGGTCTGCGGTGACATCGGGATCGGACATTGTGGGGGCACCTCCTGGGCTCTCGGGATGGGAGAGCGTTGCCGGCTCGACGATGAGAAGGTGCGGGAGCATCCTCATCATCGAAGTGCCAGCAGGTCGGCCGATGGAAGCGGGTGGCTTCCGGGCCGTATATTCCATTAGCCACCGGATTCTGGAGATCGCAATACTCTGCCGCTCGGATGCGCGAAATCGTCAGGTATCTGCGTCATAGAGTGCGTGTCCCGGCTCCCCGCGCTACCCGTGCCGTGCTACAGCCACAAGACCGTCACGCCGTAGTTCGTTCGGACGGTGCCGGCTCTGTAGCAGCACGCAGCACCTCGTCACCCGTCGTCCGATCCCATCAGCGCCTCGGCCGCTGACCGGACAAACTTCGACTACGTCCGCGAGGCATTTGCGCTCCTCCGCCCGATGGTCGGCTTGACTGGCGAAGGCGACGGTTCAAAACGCCATGGATCATGTCCTCGGCAGCCCGCATGCGACGCCGCGTCCGACATCGTCCAGTTCGGAAGAGGGACACGGATTTCGTGTACCCCATCCGGAGCGCTTTGTTGAGCGTGAACGGACCGTTCGGTTGAGCGAAAGACCTAACCAGGGTCGGAAGGGGCAGGCGGTAGCCCGGTCAGTGCAATGTTCTCAGGCGCAGCTCTACCGTTACCAAGTGCGTCGCACGGCCCTGCCCAGCAGCTCTGATACGTGAGCGCCGAGGTCTCTTCTGCAGCAACTTACGGAACACTGTCGTACCATGTTCATGTCGCGAAGCATCACTCCTGGGTTTGCAGATGCCGCCTAGTACCAACCCCACGCGCCTCGACCGTCGATTGAGGTTACGGGTTGCAGTGGTCCGTAAGTGATGTTACGGTCGTCACAGGACCGGCGAACAGGAGCCGATCCTTTGAGTAGGAAGGAGTGCATCATGCAGACGTATGAGGCACCGGCAATCGTCGAGGCAGGCGAGTTCAGTGAGCTGACTCGTGGCGTCATCGGCGTCCGTCATGAGGCCGTTGGATACTTCTTCGGCTGACAACGATGAGCCTCGGCAAGCCGCAACAGTTGCTGTTCGTCCCTGACACTGAACTGGGGACCAGGCTTGCCGAGGCTCACTCATGTCCAACGATCGACTCGTATAGCTCAGGCCGACCGGCAATCGTCGGCGACGCTGAACCCACGAGAAGCACCAGAGCCGATATGTCCGGCAAGATCATGCTCGGGTTCGGGACGGTTCCATCCACCTTCCCGCCATCCGTGAGGGCATCCCTGCAGGCAGCCAGACGCGGCTCAGATGTCGATACCTCGGAGATCCCCGGTAGCTTGGTCCTCACGATTCGAGTTGCCGACACCGTACGAGTACAAGGCACCATCTCATGCCTCTACCAGGTCTTCTGGGCCACTGTTGACGGGCAGGTGGTCGCCGCTACCGACGCCCGACTCCTCGCCGAACTGGCAGGGACGGCCGTGGATGCGAACATCTTGACGACATGGACGCTATCGCCACAAGCCCCGTACCCCTTCGGCCTTCAACCGCCGTGGAAGGATATGCATGTCGTACCGCCCGGCCACTGCCTGATCTTTAATACGGACGGAACGCACCCGTGCATCGAGCAGTACTGGTGCCCTCCGGCGCCGGATCGCGATGCCCAGGAATCGAGGGACCGACTCCGAGAGCGCATGATCGAAGCGGTGAGAGTCCGCGCCGAACGAAGCGACGCCCTCTCCTGCGATGCCTCGGGAGGCATCGATTCAAGCGTCGTACTAGCGCTTGCGGCCCGTGAGCGCAACGACACAACGGCGTTTACCACCGGCCCTGCGGCTCTGTTCGATGAAGAAACTAGCTGGGCGCGCGTCATTGTAGATGCTACGGGCGTCGAGCGCTGGAAGACCGCCGGGCCGGATTCGTTCCCACACGTCTTCGATCGTATTGACGAGACTCTCCTGAGGACCGACCTCCCGTTCGCCGGTGAACCCGTCAAGATGCGAAGTCGGTTCATCGCCGAGGCCGTGAGTGCTGCAACCTCAGGTACCGTCACGACCCATCTCACAGGACACTTCGGCGACGAACTGTTCTCCAGTGGTGTCGCCCACCTACGGGATCTCGGCCTCCGCCGGCCGTTGGAAGTCAGGAAGCGCGTCGAACTCCTCCACGCGAGAACACGAATACCGCGCCGCACGTTGATGAAGTGGGCGACTTCTCGTTCCAGCTATCACCAGAGTCTCCAAGACTTCGTCCGCGATGGCCACACAGCACCAGGCTGGCTCAGCATGGAGTCATCCATTCCCCCATGGGTGCACTACCGGGAGGAAACAAGAGAACGTCTTGGATCCCAGCTCGAACACGCCACAGTCCCGCCGTTGGGGACCACCGCAGAACAACACGAAACGCTGTCGCGCCTGATCACCAGCGGCAGCATTCTCCGCCATGAATCTCAGATCATGGCCCCCGCCGGAATCTTCGTCGACGCACCGTTCGGCGACGACAGAGTCGTAGACGCCGTATTGCGGTCACCAACTGGAAAACTCCAGGACCCCAGCAGAGTGAAGCCGGTGCTTCTCGACGCCATCGGGGATGAGCTGCCGCAGGCGATCGTGAACAGGACCGCCAAGACCGATAACACCGCCGCAATCTGGACCGGACTCACGCAGAACGCATCACGTCTGCGCACCATGAGTACGAACATGCTTGCCGCACAGCGGGGCGTTGTGGATGAGGGTATGTTCCGTGCAAGTCTTCTCGGCCCCCACCCTCCGAGTCTTCTTCCCATGTCACTATGGCGGACACTCGCCGTCGAAGCTTGGCTCAGAGATAACGAAGGCGTGCGCCACCAGATATCTGTTGATCCGATCGGAGTGAACCATCCATGAGCCCTCACGAGCCCGTCAAACTCGTCCGTGCCGATGATGGAAGCGGGGTCGTCCTGTCCCCAAGCACGGGAAAGTACTTCCAGTTGAATGCCACCGCCGCGGAAGTACTCGAAATGACTTTGGACGGAATGACCTTCGACGGCGTGGTGAACAGGCTGGCCGAAAAATTCCCGGCAGCAGACAAGGCTGCGATCAGCCAGGATGCGGAAGCCATTATCGGCGATTTTCGCACGCGAGGTTGGGTGACCGCATGAGCAATCAGGTCAATATGGTTGTACCTCGACCGAGCTTCAATGGTGGGATCATCCGCCGGGTAAGGACGCTTATCACGATTGGATCAGCGAAACTCCTCGCTACGCGGCGACCTGCCACCATTGAGAAGACCCTTCGCCGCGTCGCGGTGCGTTGTCGTCCAGCCACAGCGGAATCATCGCTGAGTCTTCGGCGAGACGTTGAGGCGCTGAGCGTCACATGCGCCGGTGAGGGGTGCTTGCCGCGCTCCATCGCCATCTGCCTCCTCTCAGCTCAAGCCGGATTACGGTGGCCGACGTGGAAGACCGGCGTCACGCTTGAACCGTTCCGCGCTCACGCATGGGTCGAGTGCGGCGACAAACCGATAGGGGAACCTAAGGACTTCCGCGCGGGCGACTACTTGGTCACCATCGAAATAGGAGCGGGTCGTGACTGATGAAAACTTCAACCCCAGCAAACCCAGCACCGGGTCTTCTGATCCGGCAGATTACGACGACGTGGCCGACAGATACGGCGATGAGTTCATCAACTGGGCAGGTCTGCAACTCGCCAACCTGATCGATCCCGTCGCAGGTGAGCGCATCCTCGATGTTGGTGCGGGCAGGGGCGCGGTGACCCGTCCCTTGGATCGCAGGGGCGCAGAGGTGTGGGCGATCGACCTGTCCGAACGGATGGTCGAGTACCTGCGCGAGATCGTTCCGCCGGAGCGAGCCATCCGCGGTGATGCAGGCGACCTCCCTCACGCAGATGGGGAGTTCGACGGTGTCACCGCCGGGTACCTCGCGACCATCCTCCCGCACAAAATGGAAGGCATGTTGACCGAGTGGTCCCGTGTGTTGGGCCCTCAAGGTCGGCTCGCGGTCTCCGAGCCAGGCCCTATTCATGAGGACTGGTTGTGGCTGCATGACGTCGCCTGCCAGTTCTTTTCTCGTCCTACAGCCGAGGAACACAACCGCACGATCAGCGAGAACCTGGAAGAACTCGTCCGTGTTGCTGCTGATGTCGGCCTTGGTCTCGACGCGTCCTCCACCATCCGTCGTCCGAAGCGGTTTCAAACTACTGCGGCAGCCGAGCAGTTTCTCATGCAATCAGGACTAGAGGCTGCTGTGGAGCACCTGGAGTCAGACGATGCGCAGTCCTTCGTCGGTCAGATCCGCGCCGGACTAGACTCGATGTTTCGCAGACGTGGCTCGATTGAAGTTGATCGGTGCGCGAAACTGTTCCTATTCGAGCGATACCAATGAGCCGCGCCATTGGCGCCTAGCTCAACAGTGTTGTTCACACGTAGCGTACGGCCCGTGGCCGTTTACCTCGGACGAGGCGGCCGATGAATTCCACGACTCGATCAGCTTCCGAACCGAAAGGGTTGTCCGTGACCATATACGTCCACGTGGAAGACGGCCTGCGAAGGCCAAGATCCTCAATGGCACGTGCCTCGTCATGAGCCCTGCACAGAGTCTCCGCACAACGGGCAAGGTAGTCAGACTCAAGATGCGCTAACGACTCGTTTGCGATGATGAGGAACTCGTCGAGTGGATTCTGCCTACCCAGAACTCGCAAGTGTATTCCTTCTCGAACGCCAGCTAGGTGTTCAAGGTGATCGGCCCAGCCCTGATCGATATGGAAGAGCACGACTTGGCGAACAAGCTCTCGCTTCTCGGGTTGCTTCCATCGCTGCCTCGCAGCTGACGCATCGGGAAAAATGCTGTCAAGGAGACCGTCGAGAGACCCTGGGGAATCGGAGAGGATCTGCTCGCGAAGGCGGAGGGTCAGGACTCTGTGTCTGTCGGTCACGGTGTGGTAGGACCGGGTCGTGCGGTGGAGCTGTAGCGCTTTGCCTTCGGCCACCCGTTGGGCGTGTTCGTAGACTTCCTGGAACCAGGCGTCTTCAATGAGTCCAATTCCGGACACACTATCGGGGGTGACACCAATCTCCAGGTTCTCCGTGACAACGGGGTCCTCGAGGCTGGTGTAGAAGACGGATTCTCCTGGATCGCTCTGACGGCCGGCGCGTCCTCGCAGTTGATGATCCAGTCGCGTGCTGTCGTATCGTGCGAGGCCGAGCACTAGCAGACCGCCCGCACGAGACGCCTCCTCATCGAGCATGATGTCGACTCCTCGGCCGGCCATCTGCGTCGACACGGTGACAGTACCGGCGGTACCGGACCGTGCGATGATTTCTGCTTCCTCCGCGTCGTTCTTGGCGTTGAGGACGGCCGCCGAGATTCCGTGGTCGGCGAGGACGGAGGCGAACTCTTCAGACTCTCGGACGCTTCCCGTTCCGACGAGCACAGGTCGGGACCGTGATCGAGCCTCTGCGACGTGGAGTGCCGCTGCCTCGTTTCGTTGGGCTCTTGTGAGGAAGAGGCGGTCGGGCAGGTCCGTGCGGCGAAGTGGACGGTTCCGCGGTATGACTCCGGTGCGGAGTTCGAGGTCCTCTTGGATGCGTTCGGCGGCTTCGGCCGCGGTGCCGCTCATGCCGGTCAGGGCGGTGTACTCGCGGACAACGGCCTCGACGAGCATCTGGTCGAGTACTCGTGCCTGCTGGGACACTGGCAGACGTTCTTTCTGCTCTACGGCGGCCTGGAGGCCATCGGGCCATCTCTGGCGGTCTGCGACGCGTCCCCGTGTGGTGTTGATGAGTTCTATACGGTCGTTTGACACGACGTAGTCGATGTCGCGGTGGACCAATGCGTGAGCGTGGAGGGCGAGGTGTGCTGCCGTGAGCAGGTCGTTGGAGTCGTCGTCATAGAGGTTCAGTCCTCCGAGGGCTGCCTCCAGCGACTCTACTCCCTCTTCCGTGAACGACGCGGCGAGTCCGTCGGCATCAACTACATAGTCGACATTGGGCCGCAAAGCTCGAACCGCGTCGACGAGCTCAGCGTCTGGCGGCTGACTGTCTGCTTCACCGGCGATGACGAGAGGAACCATTGCGTCATCGATCAGGACGGCGTCGATCTCGTCGACGATCGCGACATCCATGGCGTCAACGATGGTGTCGGGGTTCTGTGTGCGTTGGCGATCCCGGAGGAGATCGAATCCCACCTGATGCACGGTTGTGTAGACGACTTCGGCTTTGAATGAGTCTCGGCGGGAACGGCGGGGCATCGACTGGGTTACCGCACTCACCGACAGTCCCAAGGACTCAAAGAAGGCAGACCCGAATTCAGCGTCTCTTTCTGCAAGGTAGTCGTTGGCTGAGAGTACGTGGACCCGTCGGCCCATGGTTGCGTACGCCGCGGCTACAAGAAGGCCGACCAGAGTCTTTCCTTCACCTGTTGCCATATCGACCACGCGTCCGCGAAACATGTTCATGGCAGCGAGGAGTTGCACGTTAAACGGACGCAATCCGAGACGTCGGCGAGCAAGCTCACCGGCGACCGCAAAGAAGCCCGTGGACTCCTCGGGACTCGGCGGATTTCGCAGAACCTCATCTACGACATTTTGGAGCTCCGCGGACGTTGCCGTCTCCAACTCAATCATCCTGGCATAGCAGCTCTCGGCGGAGCGTTTGAGTCGCAGCAGGTTCTCGGACCCCGGTTCCTGCTTCCACGACCGCACCCACCCTCGAACTGTCGCCCAGGGGGACCTCCGATCAGACAGCCGCGGCTCAGTCACCGTGCATCACTCGTCTTAACTTGTGCAATCACGATCGCTTGGGCCTCCGGCGTGGCCACTGGCGAGGCTACTCCAGGCGTCACGCAGGAAGGGTTCGTGCGTGGCTGCGGCAAGGATTGCAAGCGCGCATCCGGGTCCATGCCCGGTTGCCGATTGACTGTACACATATCAACACAGTCTATAACCAAACTCGCGCCTTGGTACATGCCGTCATCCTGCCACGGAGGAGGCTGGTAGTGTACCGTAACATGATCACCAAGCAAGAGGGACGCCCCAGGAACCCAGCCATCAGCCAAGCCCTCCGCCAAGCGGCTGAACGGCGCATGGAAGCTGACGGGTTCGGCAGCCTGACCGTCGATGGCCTCGTCAAAGAAGTGGGAACTACCCGGCAAGCCTTTTACCGACGATACTCAAGGGTTTCCGTACTTGCCTTGGAGGTCATTCTTACCCGTTTCGGCGAGTCGAACCCCGTGGACACCGGATCGTTAGAAGCCGACCTCCTCAAACTTCAGCGAGACGACGTGTCCATGATGACCACGTCGCTGGTCCGCAAGAATCTCCCGGGCATGTTCGAAGACATTCGCACCATCCCTGAGGTCTGCGCCATCTACTTCGAAAGGCTGATCTTGCCACGTAGGCAGAATGTCGGAAGGGTTATCGACAACGCCGCAGCGCGGGGCGAGGTGAATCCGCCTCACGTCGATGCAGAATACATCTGCGACTTAATGTTCGGCGCCATTCTCTCCCGGCTGCTTCTACCCACAGGCCTACCTGTCGACGACCATTTTGCCCGAGAGACGGTTGCGACCGCAGTCCATATACTTACGTGTCCGCAGATGAGCGTTTCATCAATCGCCGCTGAAGGAAGGTAGTACACGCGACCTGGAGTGCTACAGGGGCAGAGCAGGCCTCTCCCATTCCCGCCCAGACCGCGACGCTCATCGTCGTCCATCTTGCAATTCCGATTCGTTAGCACATCAACGTCCCGGGCCCCCTGGTTCTGTGGTCGAGTCGAGGTCTTGGCTTACTCGACCGCTACTGGCCAGGAAGGTGGTGATGCTCGCCAGTAGCTGCGCGGGGTCCGGGCGGTCAAATGCGTGTTCGAGTAGGTGGGCGATCTGATCGAGGATGCGGCTGTCATGCTCAGCAGGAGGAAACGCAGCCGACGCGTCCACCTCAGGCCCGCTGCTGGTGGGGCCGACGACGACCCTGAATTGGCTTTCGCCGTCGAGGCCGGTCGCCGGGTAGATGCCGGGATCGATCCATTTGTGGGCCTGTGAGGCCGGTCCCTCGTATAACTCTGGGCCCTCCGGATCATCCGGATCCGGGATGCGCACCTCGACATCGGCAGCCTCGAGCAGGGCTATCAGATGCTCACGATGGTCCTCGGTCAGAATCTGGCCGACCACCTGAGGGTCGGCGGACAGGAGCGCCTGCAACGTGGTCACGGCGATGAGGTCGCGAGGCACCCACTCGCGGTGGAACTGCGGCGGCAGATTCGCCGTGCGCGGCCCCGCCTCGCGTGCCGCCTGCCCCAGAGCCTGCTCCCGGGCGGTCACCGCCTCGGCGACCAGATCTCGCCACCGGGCATGGTCCTGAGCGTAGGGCTCCCACACGAGGAACTCGCCACCGGCGGCGATGTCCTCGGCACTGGGCACATAGTCTTCGCGCCGGGGCTCTGCCGGCAGCTGATACCTGTCAAGGACGTCAAGGATCGCGTCCCGGCCCTGTTCGGCTTGCTTCATCCGCTCGAGCAGCTCCGGCAGACGACTGGCCTGTGTTGCAAGCGTCGTGCACGTCTCCACCCACTCCCGGTGCGCAGCCTCGAACGCCTCATCGTTGCCGTAGACGACGTCTTCGGGCTCGGGCGGGAACATCGCCGCGAGCGCTTCGACCACGCGTGGCTGGTGCAGCGCAGCCGGCAGTGGGGAAGAAAGTTCCCTCGGCTGCTCTAGCTCATGCGGATCCGCCTGGTTGGGGGTCGGTGTCATGGTGGGCCGTCCTTCTCATCGGTGATGCCCGAAGAGGAACGGGCAGGTCTGCGTTCTGGCTTACCCGCCGCCGCACTGGCACGGCGAGGGTTCGGGGTGAAGATGCGCGAAACCGTCGTGAACATGCGTCAAACCGTGCCGAACCAGGCAGTGTTAGAGCCCTCGCCGCCAGGCAGTCTCGGGGCCCGAGTCGCGGCGGGAGCGCTGCGGTTCGGTGCCGCCGAGGCGGTCGACGCGGGCTTCGAGCATCGCCCCGACCGTGTCCGAATCCGCGGACCGTCCTTGTCCCTGTCGGGTGTGCTGCCAGCCGAGGAGGCCTGTCACATCCCCGTCGGGGCGCACGCGCTGTCCGCGTTGGACCACGGCCGGTGTTCCAGGCTCTACGTTCCCGGTCAGGGCGTCATCGACCATCTGCTCAGCCTCGCCGCGGGTGCGGGCGGAGACCTCGACATCCAGCGACACCCGATACGTGAACAGCTCCTCATCCTCGGCAGGCGAGGCAGCCGTGCGCTCGACGCCGACTGCGGTAACGGGGCCGGCCGGCGTGCGGGGTGTCTCCTCCGGTGCGGTTCCCGGTGGTGGAGCACCGACGCCGACGCTTTGGATCGAGATCGCCGGCAGCGGTGTCACCTGGTCGAAGGCATCGAGCCAGGCATCGACATCCTCGGGCCTGTGCCACTGTTCCGGCGAGAGATGGGTGTCGAGGAACGCGGCAGCCCCGTCGAAGGCGGGGTTGCCGTCGAGGTTCTCATACAGTGTGGTCGCGAGATTCCGGGCGAGGCGTACCGGATTGGTGTCGACGAGGATCGTCGGGTCCTCGTCGTCGAGATCAGTCCAGGTGATCACTCCGACAGACACCCGCTCCGGACCCTGCGAACCAGCGACGGCTGGCCGAGGCTCACTGGATTCAGAAGTTCTCTCCACATCGCCGGTACCGGGGCGTTGCGGGGTGGACGGCACCTCGGTCGGGACTGCTCCAGCGCTGCTGGTGTGCAGTGCTTGGGTGAGGGCTTCGTCGCGGCGTTGGCTGACCGTGAGGTACTCATCTCGCCACTCATGGTGAGCCTCGTGGAAGGCGTACCAATCCTCGTAGTCGTCGCGTAGCGGCTCGGCGGGCTTCCGATAGTGTTCCAGGACCTCGGTGATCGCCTCGACGGTGTGCTCGGCGCTGTCGAGACGCCCCAGTAGTTGCGGGAGCTGGGCGGCGGCGATCGCACGGTCGAGGCATTGCTCACGCCAGTCGGCGTGGACGTCTTCGAACGCGTCCTCATCGATGCCGCCGCCGGCCAATCGGAAGTCTTCCATCGCTGGTTCGGGCTCAAACATGTCAGCCATGAGGTCGAGCACGCCTGTTCCCTCGAACTGTCCGAACGTCTCCACGAGGATCGGGTTGGTGAAGTCCCACCCGCGTAGCGCCGGCCGTGTCCCCGACGAGGCCGCGTGCCGGGCGGAACCGTCCTCGGTGAGGCCGGTCATGAGCTCGTCCACGACCGTCCGCGCTTCCGCCAGTGTCGGAGCCTCGACATTGAAAGACACCGATACCTGATGGTGGCGCGCCGTGGCGCTGGGCTTGTCGTTCTCGTTCACACTGCACCGTCCCTCTCATCATGACGCTCTGGGCTCACAGGTATGCCCGCCACCTCCACCCACATGCGCGAAGCAGGCTGGGCTGTGTTATCCCCGGGGCCGTCGGGTCCCGGCCGGCCTTCCCTCCGGTGGAAGCGGTTGGTGGAGTCCTCGTCGCCGGGCAGCTCAGCTGCACGCTTCTCGAGCACCGGCTGGTCTCGGGGCGTGGGCTCCCGGCTGTGGTCCGGTCGATGCGTGCCAGACGGGCCGGCCTGATCGTCACCGCTGGGAAGTCGGTGGTGCGGGCCCGGTCGCGCAGCCAGGTCACTACCGTCATCTGCGAGTCCCACTGCTCCGGCGGGGCGTGCTGGGCGAGGAAGCCCGTGGCCCCTCATAGGCTGGGGAATCCTGCAGCTCGTGATGCACGATAGTTGCGACCTCGCGCATGAACACGAGCGGGTCGGGGTCGGTGAAGCACTCCGGATCTGTGTCCGGTGACCACCGCACTTCGGCGAGGAAGACCTCCTCCGGAGCCTTCATCTGCTCTTCCGGCGTTGGGCCGAGCCATCGCGCTCCCAGATTCCGCGCACGGTTGGGTTCGACCATCGCTGACCACCTTCCTCACGCGCCGCTTATCCTGCCCGCGAGTCGGCCAAGGCACACCGGCTTCCCGACAGGTATGACGGCCCGACGAGGTGTTGATGGTCGCTTCCATCCTCGCTGATCTTCAAGTCCCCGGCAGCAGTACCGCCGGCACTCGGACGCGACCACCATCTGCAGGCGAGCGCGGGGGCCACTGCGCCTTCTGTTCGCCGCAGTGGCCCTGGCTGGTTCTCCGGCCTGCTACCGGCAGGAGCAGGCCGGGTGGGTGGTCACCCGTGGAGGCGGTCGAGGCGGGATTCGATCAGCGGCAGGTAGGACTCGTCACGTTCGATCGCGACGACCTGGAACCCGGCCAGTGCGGCGGCCTCGATCGTGGTGCCCGACCCGGCGAACGGCTCGAGCACGATCCCACCGGGAGGGGTGAGCAGAGATACCAGCCACCGCATGAGTGCCAGAGGCTTGACCGTCGCATGCGAGACGCCGAACGCCCGCGGCCGCTCGGCGGGCCCGGGTTTCGTCTCGAACCGGAAGATCGGGAAGCGTCGAGAGGTCGGCTCGTCGCTGTCCCACGTGCCGGTCAGGACATCGAGAGCGTCGGCCTGCCCGGGATCCAGGGCCGCGTTCGTCGGCCACTTCCCGTCCCCGAACCGGCCAGCGTCGATGCCGAGTCCGCCGGTGCCGTGCTCGAGGAGATTGTTCACCGTGGTCGAGGACATCGGGGCGCGGGCGATCACGATCGGTTCGAACGCCGGCCGCAAGGCCGTGCCGTATCCGTCCCACTTCTGAGCGTCCTCAGTGACCGGGGTGCCGTGGTCGTCGACCGAGCGCGTGATGCCGAGGATGCCCTCGGTCTGCCCCTGCTGCACTTGCCGATCGGGTCGCTGCACGCCGTGGTGCTTATCGAGCGCGTAGGACACGTCCATGCTCTTGGGCATGCCCGCCGAGTGCAGCCATGCGATCTGATCGCGGATCTCCAGACCTGCACGCTCGAGGCCGTGCACCATGCGATGCCAGGTGCGCGTGCCGCCGAATGCTGCAACATGTGCACCCGGTTTGAGTGCATGCAGTGCACCGCGGCCCCAGGCCGTGCACCACTCCTCGAACACGTCTGCATCGCTCATGCTGCTCGTATCGACGTCGGTCAGGGACTCGCGGAACCCGTCGGCGCCGTCCCACCGGTTTCCGTTGAACGAGAGCCCGTAGGGCGGGTCAGTGATCAGCGCGTGGACGGATGCGGGTTCGAGCCGCGAGAGTAGGTCGATGGCATCGCCGTGGAAGACGGTGATGCCGTCCCGCTGGATCGCGGGTTCGGGGCGGGCGGGGGTGGTGGGCAGCGTGGTTGTCACGGAAACGGCCTCCTGGTCTCTGCCGTGTCCGTCGCCGTTCGACGTCCATCGGCTGCCACCAGGTGCGGCGTTGTCGCACCGATCCCCCCGGGAACCTCAGTCCGCTGCCAACAAGCGCGAAAATTCGAACACGTGTTCCCTGACCGTTTTCTGAGGATCGCTGTTGGCTACAGCGCCTGTTCTATTCTCGCGGACAGCCGGTTTTCCATCAGGCTCTGAGGTGGTCCACACGATCGGCAATCGACGTTCCGGCCACTCAAAATCGGGCACGATGCGACGCCCTCATGCGAGCTCCAGTCCGGGAGCCACCGAAGCCCGAATCTGACCGTCAACGAGCTTCAGGAGCGCTCGGCCTGACTGCGCCGCTCACCCATAGACGGAATCAACCCGCGAGACAGGAGCAGGCCGATGGACAGCGTCACCGAACCCACCCGCGCCAACAGGGCGAGCCGGGCGATGGCCGCCGCTGTCTTCGAACCCGGCGCCGGGGCACTGATCCGCACCGAGGGAGCAGCGGGCACTCTGAGCATCGCCCGTCACACCGGGGCGTTCCCGGACTCGGAGCAGGGTATGAGGACCTCTGGCGGGCACGCGCACAAGCGTCTCCGGAGGATCTCGGCGACCAGATCGTTGCCGAAGCCGAGCATCTCGGCCTGCGGATACTCATCCACGGCGGCCCCGGTTGGCCAACCGAGCTCGAGCAACTGGGTGTCCGTGCACCTTTCGCACCGTGGGTCCGCGGGAAGCCAGGCATCCTGGGGCACGATGCGCCTGCACGCCTGGGCATCGTGGGTGCACGAGCTGCAACACCCTACGGAGCAGACACCGCAACCACTATCGCCGGGGACCTCGCTCAGCAAGGCGTGCACATCGTCTCCGGCAGCCAGTACGGCATCGACGCGGCAACGCACCGTGCAACCCTGCTCGCAGGCGGAGTCGCCATCGCCGTGATGCCTTCTGGACTCGACCGGCTCCATCCAGCCGGCAACGCATCTCTGCTCCACCACGTCGCTGAGAACGGGCAGTTAGTCAGCGACCTGTCGCCAGGCACCGAGCCCACCCCGCACCGGACACAGCAGCACGGACGCATCATCGCCGGGCTCGCCAACGGCGTCCTGGTTCCGGAGGCCGGCGCGAACGCTTCGTCTCTCCGTGTAGTCAGCGAAGCACGAGCCCTCAACCGGACTATCGGCGCTGTTCCCGGACCAGTCACGAGCCCGACGAGCACTGGATGTAACTGGTTCATTCAGGGAGACGGCGAGCAGCTGACCATGGGAAGCGGTGATGCCCGCAGGTTCTTGCTCAGCGGTGGGGCACGCCTGGATTGTCAGCTCGACCTCACTGATCAGGCATCTGGGCTCCACCGTCCGATTGAAGTTTGTGACAACGGGCCCTGCCGCTAGGCTCCGCCTCCCGTTGCGAAGCTGTGTCCTCACGACGTAGTAGCTGCGCTCCGCGAAGGCGTGGGACCAGTGCCTGTCGTGCCGCAGGAGAGGTCTCTTTTCGTCACGACCAAGGACCGTCCGGGCCCGATTGCGGCTACGCGACCCTGTGTTGTCTGCCTTCGAAGTGCGTCGCCGCAAAGCTCTTGGGGCTCACTCCGTATCGCTTCTTGAATGCGCGGCTCGCTACTGTCGGATTGGACCAGCCTGCCTGCCGGGCCGCCTCGCTGACTCCGATCGTCATGGTGCTTAACCTCGATCCACCGATCTAGGCTGAAGCTGCACGCTGGTCTGGATTTCGGTGTTTG